>DASZFS010000446.1:0-23148 GCA_035939575.1 Vicinamibacterales bacterium
GGGGTTGAATCAAAGCGCCGCCGATAGGCGTCCAGCGCCGCCAGCGAGCGCCACAACGGTTCCGCGGCCGCACGATGCAGCTCGGGCGACGTCGGCTCGAGCAACCCGACGCTCGCCAGCGACCTGAACGCCTCCTCGGACGAGCCCGCCCGCAGAATCTTGTAGTACTCCTCCAGCATCCGCGGCGCCGAGCTCTTGGCAATCTCCTGCCGATGGGCGCGGATGGCGGCGAGGAGCGTCGGGTCGATGACGAAGCCGAGCCGCGCCGCGAGCGCGATGGCGCGGAGCATCCGCACGGGGTCCTCGCGAAGCCGGACATCGGGATCCCCGATCGATCGGACGACGCCTGCCTGCAGGTCCTCGAGTCCGTTGACGTAGTCAATGACCGAGAACGTCGCGATGTCGTAGAACAGCGCGTTGATCGTGAAGTCGCGCCGAAACGCGTCCTCTTCCGGTGTCCCGAACGTATTGTCGTGGTGGATGAGGTGTTGGCCCTCTGCCGTGGAGGGGTCAGGCGCAGGCACGCCGTCCTGGACGACTTCCTCGCCCGCCTCGACCTGCCGCCGGAAGGTCGCGACCTCGATGACCTTGGTCCCGAACTTGACGTGCGCCAGCCTGAAACGGCGGCCGATGATCCAGCAGTTCCGGAAGAGCTTCTTGACCTGGTAAGGATGCGCTGACGTCCCGATGTCGAAGTCCTTCGGCCGGCGGGCGAGCAGCAGGTCGCGTACGCTTCCGCCAACGAGGTACGCGAGATGCTCAGCCTGCCTGAGCCGGTACAGGACTTTGAGCGCGTCCGGATCGATATCGCGGCGGGAAATGACGTGTTCCCCGCGCGGAACGACCCTCGGTTCGGTCATCGGACGGCATTGTACCCCCCGTGCTACGATCGCCGTATGGGCCGGCGACTGGCGTGGACCGCACTGCTTGCGCTCATTGTCGCGCGGCCCGCTGCGGCGGCGGAGGATCTCCTCGCCAAGGCCCGGCTCCTCTACAATCAGCGCCAGTTCGAGGCGGCCATCGACGTGGCCGAACAGGCGCGTTCGTCGCCCGCCCTGGCAGATCCGGCGGATCTCGTCGCCGCGCGCAGCTACCTCGAGCGGTACCGGGAGAGCACGACCGCCGAAGATCTCACGAACGCCCGCGATCGGCTCCGCCGCCTCAGCCCCGAGCGATTCGGCCCGCGCGAACGCACCGAATACATCGTCGGACTGGGAGAGACGCTGTTCCTCGACAACGCCTTCGGCGCAGCCGCGACGATCTTCGAGTCGGTACTCCGTGGCGGCGACCTCCTGACAGGTCCGGCGCGGGAGCGCGTGGTGGACTGGTGGGCGACCGCCGTGGATCGCGATACGCGGCCGCGGCCAGAGATCGACCGCCAGGTCGTGTATCAGAAAATGCGCGCCCGGCTCGAGGACGAGCTCGCACAGCATCCGTCGAGCAGCGCTGCCGCTTACTGGCTGGCCGCCGCCGCCCGCGCCCAAGGCGATCTGCAGGCGGCGTGGGACGCGGCGCAGGCCGGCTGGATTCGCGCGCCGCTTGCTTCGGACCACGGCGCCGAGCTGCGTGGGGATCTCGATCGCCTCGTGACGGAGGCCATCGTGCCCGAGCGCGCCAAGGTCCTGGCGCAGCCACCGGACAATATCCGCGGCGAGTGGGAACGATTCAAGGCGCGCTGGGACAAGTAGCGCGCTGTCAGTGCTTGGCGTCCTTCCAGTTCTGCCCGATTCCGACGTCCACCGTGAGCGGCACATTGAGCGTCGCGGCCGACTGCATGCTGTCCTTCACGATCGCCGCGTACTCCTCCGCCCGGGCGGCGGGCACCTCGAAGAGGAGCTCGTCGTGTACGGTCAGGATCATCCGGGCATCCGGGTGCGGCGCCAGCGCGGCGTGAACATCAATCATCGCGCGCTTCATGATGTCGGCTGCAGTCCCCTGGATGGGCAAGTTCACCGCCACGCGCTCCGCCGCCATCCGGACCTGTCCGTTCCGGCTGTTCAGCTCGGGTACGAGGCGGCGCCGGCCGTACAGCGTCTTCACGATCCCCGTCGTGCGCGCGTCCGCAAGCGTGCGATCGATGAAGGACCGGACGCAGGGGAAGCCTGCGAAGTACGCGTCGATGAAGTCCTGCGCTGCCTGTTGCGTGACGCCGATGTCCTTGGACAACGTGTAGGCGCTCTTGCCGTACAGCAGCGCGTAGTTGACCATCTTGGCGATGCTGCGTAGCTCGTGCGGGTCACGCCCGCTGTTTTCGCCAAAAATCTTGAGAGCCGTCCGCGCGTGGAAGTCAGCGCCTTCACGGAACGCTTCCACGAGCACCGGCTCCTCTGCGAGGTGCGCGAGCACGCGGAATTCGATCTGCGAGTAGTCAGCGGAGATCAGCACATGCCCCGGCTCAGCGATGAATGCCCGCCGGATCTCGCGGCCGAGCGGGGTCCGAATCGGAATGTTCTGCAGGTTCGGATCGCTGCTGCTCAGGCGCCCGGTCGCGGCGACTGCCTGGTTGAAGCAGGTGTGCACGCGGCCGGTGTCGGGGTTGATGAGCTGCGGCAGGGCGTCGATGTACGTTCCCTTCAGTTTCATGAGGGCGCGCCACTCGAGAATGGCGCGCGGGAGCTCGTGGGCGAGCGCGAGCTCTTCGAGCACTTCGACGGCCGTCGACGGCGCGCGTGATGTGCCCGTGCGCCTGAGCACCGGCAGCTGCAACTTCTCGAAGAGCACTTCGGCCAGCTGCTTGGGGGAGTTGATGTTGAACTCGCCGCCGGCCAGCTCGTGAATCTCCGCGGTCCGCCGCGCCAGCTCCTGCTCGAGCTGCCTGGACTGCCCGGCCAAGGCCGGACCGTCGATTCGCACGCCCGCCTGCTCTACATCGACGAGGACCGCCGTCAGCGGCCGCTCGAGCGTCTCGTAAACGGCTGTCAGGCCGTCCTTGTCGAGCTGATCACGAAAGCGCGGCGCCAGCTGGCCGACGAGATCCGCGCGCTCGCACGCGTAATCGATCGCGGCCTCCACCGGGACGTCCGCGAGCGAGACCGCCTTCGCGCCGCGGCCGCAGACGTCCTCCTCGGCAATTGCCTTGTAGCTGACGAGCTCGAGCGCGAGATCCTCCAGGCGGTGCTCCGAGCGCGTCGCGTCGATGAGATAACTGGCGAGCATCGTGTCGACGTCCAGGCCGGCGAGCCGGACGCCGGCGCGCTCGAGCACGATCGCATCGAACTTCAGGTCGTGCCCTTCCTTCTCGATTGCGGGGTCCTCGAGCACGTCCCTCAACGCATCGAGCGCCATCACGGCGGGCACGCTCGGCACCGCACCGAGCCCACGGTGACCGATCGGCACGTAAGCGCCGTCGTGGACACGCGTCGAGAACGCCAAGCCGACAATCGAGGCGCGCATCGCGGCGGGCTGATCCACGAGCACACGCAGCGCGAACCGGCCTGCTTCGCGGAGCTCGCCCGCGAGGCTCTTCAGATCCTCCGGCGTGTTGACCGCGCGGTAGGTCTTGGCGACAGAGCTGGCGGTCGGCGCGTATTCGTGCGCGAACGCGCGGAATCCGAGCTCCGTGAAAATCTGGAACGACCGCTCGCGCGATCCGCCTCGATAGCGGAGCGCGTCGGCGTCGAACTCGACCGGCACATTGGTCCGGATCTTCGCGAGCTCCCGGCTCTGACGAGCTGACTCCACGTTGGCCAGGAGCCCTTCGCGGTACCGCTTGTGCTTGACCTCCGCGGCATGGGCGATGAGCTCCTCGAGCGAGCCGTACGTGGCAATCAGCTCGCGCGCGCCCTTTTCACCGATGCCGGGCACGCCTTTGATGTTGTCGATCGTGTCGCCCATCAGCGCCAGGACGTCGACGACGTGATCCGGTGTCACACCAAACTTCTCTTTGACGCCGTCGGCGTCGTACCACGTGCCCTCATCGCGGGGGTTGTAGACGCTGATGTGCGGACGCACGAGCTGAAAGAAATCCTTGTCGCCCGTGACGATCGCCACGTCGAATCCGGCGGCGGCGGCTTTCTCCGCCAGCGTGCCGATGACGTCATCCGCCTCGTAGCGCTCGGAGGTGAGAATCGGAACGCCCAGCGCCTCACAGGCCGCATGGACCATCGGAATCTGCTCCGCCAGCTCGTCCGGCATGGGCGCGCGGTTCGCCTTGTAGTCGGACGCCAGGTCGTCGCGAAACGTCCGCCCCGGCAGGTCAAACGACGCCGCGATGTGTTCAGGCTTGTGCTCGTTGAGGAGCTTCCGCAACATCGTGACGAAGATGTAGACGGCGTTGGTCGGCCGACCCTGCGCGTTCCTCAGGAAGCCGCCTTCGGCGGTGCGGACCGGCGCGTGGAACGCGCGGTACATCTGCGAGCTGCCGTCGATCAGATAGAGCACAAATTTTTACTATATCATTGGCGGTTATGCGGATCCGGGCGCTCGCCCTGGTCACGATGACCACGATGACCGCGATCGCCGCCCTCGCGAGCGCGTGCGGCGGAGCGGGCCTGTTCAGGCAGTACGAATACGAAGAAGACATGTTTCTGTCGCTCGACGGATCGGCGACCGTGTATGTGAACAGCTCGATCGCCGCGCTCGACACCCTGAGGGGCGCGTCGTTCGACCCGGGCGCAGGCCGCGTGGATCGCGAGACTATCCGCCGCTTCTTCACGTCACCTGGTGTGTCGGTCAGCTCCGTCAGTCAGTCGCGCCGCAGCGGCAGACGCTTCATCCACGTGCGGCTCGACGTGGATGACGTGCACCGGCTGGGATCGGCGCCGCCGTTTGCCTGGTCGACCTACCGATTCGAGCGCACGGGTGATCGTTTCGTGTACCAACAAACTGTCGGGGCGTCGGCGGCCAAAGACGTCGGCGCCGTGGGGTGGA
Organism: Vicinamibacterales bacterium; assembly: GCA_035939575.1. Taxonomy (GTDB): domain Bacteria; phylum Acidobacteriota; class Vicinamibacteria; order Vicinamibacterales; family CAVVIG01; genus DATKHR01. The sequence goes on from DASZFS010000446.1 coordinate 4,870, forward strand.
CGGGGCGGGAGCTGGTCGCGTTCCGGTTGCATCTGCCGAGCAAGATCGAGGGCAACAACACGAAGCGCGAAATCGGCCGTGGGAACATCCTCATCTGGGAGCAGACGCTTGCGGCGCGGCGGGCCGGCACGCCGCTGGATCTCGAGGCGCGCATGCAGACCCAATCGATCCTCTACCGCACGCTCTGGCTCTTCGGCCTGACATTCGTCGCCGTCGCGGCGGTATTTGCGTGCGTTATCGGGTGGGTGCTGCGCAAGGGCGCGAAAGCCGAGGCCGCAGGCGCCTTGTGATTAGAATGGTCACGATGCGGACCGCTGCCATCGCCGTCGTCTTAGGTGGGGCCCTCGTTGGCGCCGTCGTTGGCGCCGTTGGCTACACCCAGCCAACCGCCGCCGGGCGTGTGCCGGTCATTGTCGAGCTGTTCACGTCGGAGGGCTGCTCGAGCTGCCCTCCGGCCGACGCGCTCCTGAAGAAGCTCGTGAGCAGCCAGCCGGTCCCGACCGCCGAGATCATCGCGCTCGGCGAGCACGTCGACTATTGGGACCGCCTGGGCTGGAAAGATCGGTTCTCGTCGTCCCAGCTGACGAACCGCCAGCAGGTCTACGGGACCCGCTTCAACACCGAGAGCATCTACACGCCGCAGATGGTGGTCGACGGGCGCGCCGAGCTCGTCGGAAGCGACGCGGCCGCGGCCCGGCGCGCGCTCGATCGCGCTGCGGCTGCGCCGCACGGGACCATCCGCGTGGTGACCGAAGCAATCACCCGGCCGGCGGTGAATGTCTCGGTGACGGCATCCGACCTTCCGGCTCTTTCGCGGGGGGATCGCGCCGACATTGTCGTTGCCCTGACCGAGGACGGTCTCCGGTCGGACGTGACCCGCGGCGAGAATCAAGGCCACGTGCTGGCCCACGTGGCCGTCGTCCGGTATCTGGCGACGGCGGGCGAGGCCACCGCCAATGGCAGCGCGACTACCGCGCGAGCGGAGATTCCGATCGCGCAGGAGTGGCAGCGGGAGCACCTGAACGTCGTTGCCTTCGTCCAGGAACGGCACGGCCGCGCGATTCTCGCCTCTGCTGTCACGCCGGTCGCTCCCCGGTGAACCTGCGGCCGTATTGGTGGGACACGATCGTTCCCACGGCCGCCGGGCCTGTGGCGGGTCCATCCGCTCCGTCTGCCATTCCACCCGCCACTCCACCCGCTACGCCACTCGAGCGCGCGGACGTCGACGTTGTCGTCGTCGGTGCCGGTTACACAGGCCTTTCGGCCGCTCGGCGCCTGGCACGGTCCGGCGCGTCTGTTCTCGTGGTCGATCGCGAGGACGTCGGGTGGGGGGCAAGCTCCCGCAACGGCGGCCAGGTGCTCACCGGGCTCAGGCTGGAGGCCGCCGAGCTCGTTGCTCGATACGGTGAAACCCGCGCGAAGCGCTTGTTCGCAGCGGCGAACGACGCGATTGTGCACCTGGAATCGCTGATTGCCGACGAACGGATTGATTGCGAGTACGAGCGCCGCGGGCACATTCAAGCTGCCTGGAAGCCGTCGCACTTCAAGGCGTTCGCCGAGGAGCGCGCCCTCCTGGCGCGTGTGTTCGGCCATCGCGTGGAGCTGGTGGAGCGGTCCGGTCAGCGGGCGGAAATCGGAAGCGACCTGTACCACGGGCTGCTCGTCGACGAACGCAGCGGTGGACTGAATCCCGCGCGGTACGTTCGGGGGCTGGCCGCGGCCGCGGCGCGCGCGGGCGCGCGCCTCGCGACGGGCGTCGCCGTGCAGCGCATGGAGCGTCAGCCAACCGGCTGGCAAGTCCAGACCTCGGCAGGGATCGTCGCGTCGGCCGACGTCCTGATTGCAACCAACGGCTACACCGGTCGCTCGGCGCCCGAGGTTCAGCGCCGCTTCGTTCCTGTCGGCAGCTACATCGTTGCGACCGAGCGACTGGCCGCGGACCAGGCCGCCGCGCTGCTCCCGACGCGACGGATGGCGTTTGATTCCAAGCATTTTCTCTACTACTTTCGCGTGACCTCCGATCAACGCCTGCTGTTCGGCGGTCGCGCGGAGTTCAGCGCGCCGGGTCCTGACTCGATTCCGCGCGCCGCGGCCATCCTTGAGCGCGGCATGACGGCTGTCTTTCCCGAGTTGGCGGGCGTGCGCATCGATTACGCATGGGGCGGGAACGTCGCGTTCACGCGCGACCAGATGCCGCACGCCGGCCGCATCGGCGATGCCTATTTCGCGGGCGGGTACGGCGGCCACGGCATCGCGCTCGCGACCGAGCTTGGCGATCTCATCGCGAGGCGCATGGGCGGAGACGGCTCGCCGCATCCCTTGACCGAGCTCGAATGTCCGACGATCCCGTTTTACCACGGCAATCCCTGGTTCCTGCCGTTTGCCGGCGCGTATTACAAAGTGATGGATTGGATTTCGTGAAGAGAGAGGAGTCGCTGCTTCGATGAACATGAACGGGTCTCCCCGCGCGCGGCTGCGCGCCATCGCTACCAGGGTCATGCGCGAGCGCGGCCTCGATCCCGATTTTCCGGCGGACGCACTGGCGCAGGTGGCGTCCCTGACCGCTTCGCCGTCGACGACGGAGGAGCCGACGCGCGATCTGCGCGCGCTGCTCTGGTGCTCCATCGACAACGATGATTCGCGCGACCTCGATCAGCTGTCGGTGGCCGAGCGGCTCGCCGGCGGCGACGTGCGCGTGCTCGTCGCCGTGGCCGACGTCGACGCCGCGGTGCCCAAGGGATCGCCGTGCGATCGGCACGCGGCGCAGAACACGACGTCGGTCTACACGCCCGCGGTCATTTTTCCGATGCTGCCGGAACGGCTCTCGACTGACCTGACGTCGCTGAGCGAGGACGAAGATCGCCTGTCGGTCGTCGTCGAGCTGGTCGCGGCGAGCGACGGGACCGTCAAGTCCTCCGACGTGTACGGCGCCCGCGTGCGCAACCGCGCGAAGCTCGCGTACAACGCAGTCGGGGCGTGGCTGGAGGGTCAGGGTCCGCTGCCGCCCGCCGCCGCCGCTGTTCCCGGCATGGACGATCAGCTGCGGATTCAGGATGGCGTCGCGCAAGCGCTGAACGCCACGCGTCACGAACATGGCGCGCTCGACTTCGAGAGCACCGACGTGCGCGCGGTGTTCGACGGCGACACGCTGCATGACCTCACGCCCGAGCGGCCGAATCGCGCGAAGTCACTCATCGAGAACCTCATGATCGCCGCCAATGGCGTGGTCGCCAGGTTTCTCGACGGTCGCGGGTTTCCCTCGCTCCGCCGCGTGGTGAGAACGCCGAAACGTTGGGATCGCATTCGCGCGCTGGCTGCTGAAACCGGCGATCGCCTGCCCGAGCTCGCGGACTCCGTCGCGCTGGCCGGCTTCCTGACCAAGCGTCGCGCCGCCGACCCGGACGCGTTCGCGGATCTCTCGTTGACCGTCATCCGCCTGCTCGGGTCGGGAGAGTACGTCGTCGATCCACCAGGGGGCGAGGCGCCAGGCCATTTCGGCCTCGCCGTCCACGATTACACGCACTCGACCGCGCCGAACAGACGATATCCGGACGTCATCACCCAGCGGCTGCTGAAGGCCGCGCTGGCGGGTCATCCCTGTCCGTACGCCATCGACGAGCTCGAGCATCTGGCGACCCAATGCACGAACCAGGAGGACGCGGCGAACAAGGTCGAGCGCCAGGTGCGCAAGTCCGCGACGGCGATGCTCGTCGAGTCCCGCATCGGCGACGGCTTCGACGCCATCGTGACCGGCGCGTCGGACAAAGGGACGTTCGTCCGCGTCTGGACCCCGCCGATGGAGGGCATGGTGACGAAGGGCGCCGATGGCCTCGACGTCGGCGATCGCGTGCGCGTACGCCTCGTCCGCGTCGACATCGATCGCGGCTTCATCGACTTCGCCCGCGCCTGATTGGAGACTGGAAGGCATGAATAGAACGTGGCCGGTTGCCGTGGTGCTACTGGCGTGGACGACCACCATTGGCACGACCGGCATTACCGGCATTACCGGCGTTACTCTCAGGGCGCAATCCCGTCCGCTGCCAACTGAGGCCCCGGAAGGTATCGGCGCCGGCAACGTGCTCGTCGGGACCGCGACCGACTACACACGCGATGAACGATTCTCCCTGTCCGGGTTGAGCGGCAACCTCTGGCGGGTCGGCCTGATGCGGCTCGTCTTCGGGATCAGCGACATCGCCGACTTCGAGCTGACGGGCGGCCTCCGGGATCACCTGTCCATCACGGCGTCCACGCCGGCGCCGCTCTCCAATCTGCTGCAGCTCACGGATCCGACGAGCACGGGAGCGTTCGACGACATCATCGTTGCGACCAAGATCCGCGTCCTCGCAGAGGAGTCGTCTCATCCGGCCGTTGGATTCCGTTTCGGGACCAGGCTGCCGAACGCCAAACACCCGAGTGGTCTCGGTCAGAACACAACGGACGCGTACGGACTGGTGACGATCGGCCAGGCGATCGGGGCCGCGCGATTCGTCGCGAACGCCGGTCTCGGCATTCTCGGCGATCCGCTGCAGGCGAACCGTCATGTGAGCTCGTTCCTGTACGGTGCGACGATCACGAGTCCCCGAGGGACTGACTACGCAATCGTGATCGGCGTCGACGGACGCACCGGACCCGCGGAGCCGGGCCTGGAGTCCCGCTCCACTGCGCGGGCGGGTGTGATGTGGAAGCGCGGTCCCGCGCGCCTGGAAGTCGACGGAACGTGGGGGCTCACGCGTCTCGACGGCAATGTCGGAGTCGCAGCCAGCGCAGCGTACGTGTTCCATGCGTTCACGCCGTGACGTGCCGGCGCAGCCGGCTGTGCCGCACGCCGTACGTGAAGTAGACGACGATGCCGATGGCCATCCAGACGATCAGCCGCTCCCATGTAGGCCAGGGCAGGCTCGCCATCAACAGCAGGCTCACGAGTGCGGACGCAATTGGCAGCGCGGGAACGAACGGCACGGAGAACGGCCGATGGAGATCGGGCCGCGTGCGCCGTATGAAGACGATCGCGATCGAGACGATCATGAAGGCCATCAGCGTGCCAATGCTCACGAGGCTGCCCAGCGTGGCGATGCCGGTGAACCCCGCGGCGAGGGAGACAACCACACCCGTGACAATCGTCGTGATGTGAGGCGTCCGGAAGCGGGGGTGAATGGCGCGCGCCCACGCGGGCAGCAGGCCGTCGTTGGCCATCGCGTAGAAAATTCGTGGCTGCGCCAGCATCATCACGAGCATCACCGAGCTGAGACCCGCGAGCGTGCCGAGGACCACGAGGAGCCTCAGGGCGTGCATGATGGCCGGCCAGACCGTCCCAGTCGCCCTTGCCGCGCCGGCGTCGATGGCGACCACCATCGGCGCGGGCTGGTTGAGGAGGGCTTTGTAAGGGACGAGGCCGACCATGACCGTCGACACCAGCACGTAGAGGATCGTGCAGATCACGAGCGTTCCGAGGATCCCGCGCGGCATGTCCCGCTGCGGGTCGCGCGCCTCCTGAGCGGAGGTCGAGACCGCGTCGAATCCGATGTACGCGAAGAACACCACGGCGGCGCCCCGGAAGATACCGCTCCAGCCGTACGACCCGAAGGTCCCTTCATTGGGCGGCACGAACGGATGCCAGTTGGCGGGGAGGACGAACAGCGCGCCGCCGGCGGCGATGAGCAGCACTACGGCAACCTTGATGACGACGATGACCGAGTTGACGGTGGCCGACTCCTGCACCCCGACGACCAGCAGCGCCGTGACCGCGAGCGTGATCAGCACCGCCGGCAGATTAAAAACCGCCACCACGGAGCCGCCGGTTGCGAGCGGCACAGGCGTGCCGGGCGCGGCGCTGAGGGCGGCGGGAAACTGGAGCCCGAACTCCGCCAGGAGCGCGCTGAGGTTGCCGGACCACCCGACGGCGACCGTCGCCGCCCCGAGCGCATATTCGAGGATGAGGTCCCACCCGATGATCCACGCGACGAGCTCGCCGAGCGTCGCGTAGGCGTACACATATGCAGACCCGGCGACCGGGACCGAAGACGCGAACTCGGCGTAGCAGAGACCGGCGAGCGCACTCGCCACGCCCGCGATGACGATCGACACGACGATGGCCGGGCCCGTGTTGGCGGCGGCCACCTGCCCGGTCAACACGAAGATGCCGGTGCCGATGACCGCGCCGATACCGAGAAAGAGCAGGTTCAGGGGTCCGAGAACGCGTTTGAGGGCGTGATCACCGGACCCGAGCTGCTCCGCTTGAATCTGTTCGATTGTCTTCGTCGCAAACAGCGACATTGTGGCCTCCTGAGTGCCCGGCCCGATGCCGGCGCGCTGAGAAGGAAGCCACGGAAGGCGATCAGAAGTCTTGAAATGCGCTGAACGAGCGCGGAAGATTTCTTGAACTTCCTGTGAAGACTCAATTCGGGCCCTTCGTCTTCGACAGCACGGTGCAGCTCCTGGCCCGGGAAGGTCAGGAGGTGCCGCTGCCGCCACGGGTCCTTGGCGTGCTTGACGTGCTGGCCGGACGTCCCGGGCAGATCGTCTCCAAGCAGGAGCTCATCGAGACCGTCTGGAAGGACGCGTTCGTCTCAGACACGTCGCTGGCGGAAGCGATCAGCTTTCTGCGCCAGGCGCTCGGTGACGATCCGCAGCAGCCCAGCTACATCCAGACGGTGCACCGGCGCGGCTATCGCTTTCTCCCGAGGGCCGTGGACGCACCGCTGGCTCCCGCGCCAGTCGTCGCCTCGCCGGGACGGGACGTCTGGCTCGGCGTAGTGCCATGGGCTGTCGCCGTGGTCCTTGCCGCGGTTGCCGCGAGCGTGCTCTGGCGTCTTGCCCATCCGGATGCCTTGGTGGTTCTGCCGATGGCCCGCTTCCAAGTTGACTTGCCGGCGGGACTGGCGCTGGACGAGTCGGCGCCTGCGGTTGCGATGTCGGCCGACGGATCGCGCATCGCCTTCACGGCGTGCGGAGCGGACGGATGCCGGATCTTCATTCGTGATCTCGGTGAGACGACCGCGAGGGCGGTTCAGGGGACGCAGGGCGGATCACAGCCGTTTCTGTCGTCGGATGGCGCGCAGCTCGGATTTTTCGCCGACGGCAAGCTGAAGAAGATCGCTGTCTCCGGAGACACGCCTGCCGTCGTCGCCGACGTGCGTCAACCGCTTGGCGCGGTGTGGCTGGACGACGGATCCATCGTATCGGCGGCGTCGCCAACTGGGGGCCTTGGCGGGCTGTCGCGCGTGTCAGCGGAGGGCGGCGCGCCGAGCACGATGCTGGACGTCGATGCGCCGGCTGGAGAGCTGGCACTTGCCTGGCCCGACGCGCTGCCAGGCGGCGGTGGCATCCTCGCGACGGCCCTGATGGGCCCTGGCGAGGCCGCGCCGACGCGGATCGTCGCGATCTCGTTTCCGGCACGCGAGCGCAAGACCGTGATGGAGCGCGCGTCGTTTGCCCGCTTCGTGCCGCCGTCCACGATTGTTTTCGTGCAGGACGGCGGCCTGATGGCGGCAGCGTTCGATGTGTCGCAGCTCAAGATCGTCAGCCAGCCGGTCGCGGTCGGACCGCGAGTCAGCGCCAGCGCGCCACAGTTCGCTGTCTCGCGTGTCGGGTCCGCGGTCGTCGTGCCGGCGTCGGCTGGCGGATCGGAGCCGCTCGCGTGGCGGTCTCGCGACGGGTCGCTGACGCCAGTGCCCACACCGTTTCGGTTGGCGTCTCCTTCCCTCTCGAGGGACGGCCGCCTGGTGACGGCGCTCACCCGAGATGAAGCGCGCGCGGACGTCTGGTCGATCGATGTCGAGCGCGGTGCGTTGAGCCGGTTGACGTTCGAAGGCGACCATCGGTCGCCAATCTGGAGCGCTGACGGTCTGACGGTCGTGTTCTCGTCCCGCGCCCACGGTCCATTCAATCTCTTTGCGCGGCCGGTTGATGCCGCCGCGTCGCATCGGATCACGACTGCGTCCCATCATCAGGTGCCGGGGTCTGTCTCGCCAGACGGGCGTGTGGCCTACACGGAATTCGATCCCGGCACGAGCGAGGACATCTGGACCGTGCCGATGGCCGGCGGCCAGCCTTCGCCGTTCGTGAAGACTCCGTTCGACGAGTCGTCGCCCGCCTTCTCCCCGGACGGGCGCTGGCTGGCCTACCAATCGAACGAGTCGAACCGTTGGGAGATCTACGCGAGGCCGTCTTCGGGTGCGGGCGCAGCGGTGTCCATCTCGGCAGGCGGCGGCACGTCGCCGGTCTGGTCGCACGACGGGCGCACGATCTTCTATTCCGGTCCCACAGGCGTCGCGGCCGTCGCGGTCGCCGCATGCGGCACGTCTGAGCGCTGCGATCTCCTGCCGTCACGGCCGACGATTCTCGTGCGTGGGGCGTGGATGCCGCGCGGAGAGACGCCTGACGGCCGCGTGCTCGTCGAGGCCATCCGCGACCGGGGCGCGGCGGCGACGTCGATGATCGTGACCCTTCAATGGACGCGCGAGCTCCAGCGACTCGTACCGCCGGCCGTCGTCAGCTCGCCGAAGTAAGAAACTATTCCTGATTGCTGGTCGTCCCCTTCTCCTTCGGGGCATCGGGCGGTACCGCGTTCGCGTTGCCGTTCAAGTACTTGTCGAACCAGTACACCTGCCAGTTGATGCTGTCGACGAGGTGCCGCGGCTCGCCAGTGCGCGTGAGGTTGTGGTTCTCACGGGGGAAAAAGACAATTTCGCTCGCGACGCCGAAATGCCGCAGCGCCCGGAACCACTGCTCGCCCTGCTCGATCGGCACGCGGAAATCATTGTCTGAGTGCAGCACGAGCGTCGGAGTCTTCACGTTCTTCGCGTACTTGAGCGGGGACCGATCCCAGTACAGCTCGAACTTGTCGAAGATATCGCCCTGGAAGTCGTCCGTGTGCCCGTACGCTCCGTCGCGCGTTCCGTCGTCGCTGACGAAGTTGGAGATGCTGCGGAGCGTCACGGCTGCCTTGAAGCGGTTCGTGTGGCTGACGATCCAGTTCGTCATGAAGCCACCGTAGCTCCCGCCGGTGACGCCGAGGCGATCGCGGTCGATCCATGGATACCTGGCGAGCGCCGCGTCGACGCCGTTCATGATGTCCACGTAGTCCTTGCCTCCCCAGTTGAGCTCGATGCCTCGCTCGAACTTCTCGCCGTATCCAGTGGATCCGCGCGGGTTTGTGAAGAAGACCGCCCAACCGCGCGCCGCGTAGACCTGGAACTCGTGGTACCAGTCGTAGCCCAACTGACCGGCCGGGCCGCCGTGGATCGTGAGGATCATCGGGTACTTGCGACCTGGCTGCCAGCCGACTGGCTTCATGAAGAAGCCGTCCACATCCCAGCCATCGGCGCCTTTGTACGGGACGCGCTCGACGGGCACGAGCTCGAGTTGCTTCAAGAGCGATGCATTCAAGTGGGTGAGCTGACGCGGATGGTTGTTACTCGGGGGACCCTGCGATGCTTCCTCGACGTAGAGATCGTCCAGATGGGTTGGATCGTTCATCGCATAGACGACACGGGCTTTATCACTCCGGGGGCCCCTGTCGCTATCACTCCGGGGGCCCCTATCCCCCGGATCTGAGATATCGAACATGTGGAACGTCCCGTCACCGGACGTGATGGGTGCCGCATGCCGCGACGCGAGATCCAGACGAAACAGTTGGGTGGTGCCGTGGAAACCGGACTCGAAGTACAGCGCCTTGCCGTGCTCCGCCCAGCGCAGCGCCGAGGGCAGCACGTCGAGCCCATCGGCGGCGAGCTTCGACGGCGATCCCCCGGTGGCGGGCACGAGCCAGATTTTCGCGTGGGACTTCTCCGGCACGGCGCTGACAAACGCGATTGTCTGGCCGTCGGGCGACCAACGCGGCGACGTGTCGGCGGTGTCGTGATCCGAGATCCGCCTGGGCGATCCGCCGTTCGCGTCGACGACCCAGATGTCGGCGTTGTGCCCTTCGTCGAACGCCAGGCCAGTGCGATCCGATACGAACGCGATCTTTCCGCCATCTGGCGACCACTGCGGATCGGTATCGTTCCAGCCATCGCCAGAGGTGACCTGGTAGGCGCGCCCGGATTCGATCTCGACGGTCCACAGGTGCGTGCGCTTGTCGTCGAACCAGCCGCTATCGTTGAACTTGTAGTTGGCGTGCGTGTAGTGCCGCACGTCGCTCGGCGACCTGGCGGTGTCCGACGGCCCGCTCCGACTGACGACGACGAGACGAGCGCTGTCGGGAGACCACTGAAAGCTGCTCGCGCCGTTGGCGAGGTTGGTCACCCGGCGAGGCTCGCCCCCGGTCAGCGGCAACAACCACACCTGCGTGCGAGGAGCGCCCTGGTCGGCCGGATCGCCCGGCGTCGGGCGAGCGGAAAGAAAGGCGAGCGATTTGCCGTCGGGGCTCCAGCGCGGGCTCGTGGAGGACTGCGCCGTCGTCAACGCTGTCGGGGGCCGCGATCCATCGGACGGCACGGTCCAGATCTCGCTCCGACGGCGGTTCTGTTTCTGGTCGACCGTCGTGATCACGAAGGCGATCGTCGATCCATCTGGAGAGAAGTGCGGATCGCTGAGCGTCTCGAACGCAAAGTAGTCGTCGGGCGTCACGCCGCGCGTTTGAGCCAGCACAGGCGCCGCGAGCGCCATCGACGCGATTACAGCCGATGCGATCAGTTTCATGATGACTCCCACATACTCTGGAGCGGGCTGAAGACTCATGGTCGCGTGCAGTTGCCTCGCCCCAAAATCAAGATTCTCAAGGGTTGACAGGGTCGTCATAAAATCGAGGGCGTAGGCAACTGCACGCGACCATGAGTCTCCAGGCCGTTCTCAGCAGCTTCCAACCTTAGACAGCGCGCCGGTGCGAGGTCATCCCGCACCGGCACGCCTTGACTCCTAGCGGACGACGTGATCGCCGGGAAGCGGCGGTACGCTGGCCGGCGGCACTCGATAGTGCGTCACCTGCTCGAACGCGTACGCGAGCGCCAGCAGGCGCGGCTCGCTGAACGCGGCCCCAGAGAACGTGACACCTGCCGGGCCCAGCTTCGGGTTGAAGCCCGTAGGATACGCCTGTGAGGGCGGCAGGCCTGCGGCGGGGTCGAAGAACCCGCCCGGCACGACGATGCTTGGATAGCCGGCTTTGGCGGGGGTAGCCGCGCCGCTGTTGCCGGAGAAGAGGAGCGCGTCGTAGTCGTCCGACGTTCCGGGGACGCCATCGGGTCCGTCGAGGATCTGATGGATGGCACTGCGCGAGTTGACGATGTCCTGCGCGCGGTCGCTCATGTACCGAAGCGTATCGGCGCTGCCAGGCGAGGTGTCGAAGAGCTCCGAGAAGATCGCGAGATCCTGCCCGTACTTCGTCGCTCCCGGGCCGAACGCAATATTGAAGTTGACCACGTCCTGCAGCGACTTGATCGGGAACGAACTGCGCACGTGAGCGGCAATGTACTTGTTCAGATCGCGCTTGAAGGCGTAGTTCAGGACCGTTGAGCAGCCGGGCGCCGGCGGAAAGACAGCCGGCGGAATCGTCGGGCAGCCAGGGAGCTGGTTGGCGAGGGCGGGCACCAGGTCGACCGTCGCGCCGTGCGCACGGAGCACCGTGATGGCGTTGTTCATCACGTCCGCGCGGTTCGTCGGAAATGGAGGCACGGCGATGCGCGCCCCGACGAGCGCGTTGGCGTTGAGAAACTTCGTGTAGTCGTGGAAGCAGTTGCCCGGTGTCAGGCACGCCGCTGTTGCGGGGTCGTTCGGATCGAATCCGGCGATGACGCCGAGCACGATCGCCGCGTCGCGCACGGTCCTGGCGAGCGGGCCGGCCGTGTCCTGATCGGCAGCGATGGGAACGATGCCGTCCCGGCTGACAAGTCCAACTGTCGGCTTGACGCCGACGAGGCCGTTAGCCGTGCCGGGACTCAGAATCGACCCGGACGTCTCGGTCCCGATTCCGACCGCCGCGAGATTGGACGAGACCGCGATACCTGGTCCGGAGCTCGAGCCGCCTGGCGTGAGCGTGGGCCGGCCATCGTTGGTCGGGCGGCCGAACGCGTCGAGAAACGTCCTTGGATCCGGGCGCGGATCGTACGCGTTGTACCCATAGCCACCGAGCGAACTGTAGCCCGCCGGCATCCCATTGGTGAGGAAGTTGGCGAACTCGGTCATCGTGGCCTTGCCGAGGATGATGGCGCCGGCTTCACGCACGCGCCGCGCGACGAACGAGTCGGACTTCGGGAACGACCCATTGAACGCCACCGACCCGGCGGTTGTCGGCATGTCTCGCGTGTCGATGTTGTCCTTGAGGATCATCGGGATGCCGCGCAGCGGGCGGTCGTCGCGATCGGTGCGGTCGTCGCGATGCTGGTCACCGCCGCCGTGATCGTCGTCCGCGTCCTCGAGCACCTCCGGGTTCAGGTGGATGTACGAATTCAGATGCGTCGCGGTCGACTTGCCGTCGTACGCCGCGATGCGCCGCAGGTACTGCTGCACAAGCTGCCGCGTCGAGATGATCCCGGCGTCTGCCGCCCGCTGGATGGCGGGGATGGTCGTCTCGACGAGATCGAACGTGCCGTGCCGGTCGTCGCGATCTGCGCCGACCGGGACCGCGAAGGTCACGACGGCGATGCCGGCTAGGAGGGAACAGGTCTGGAGAATCGATCGGGCGCGCTGCATGCGGTGCCTCCTTCAAGAGGTAGCGGTGCGGGATTGCGGAAACCGCCCGCGGATGATTCCTCCATGTCACGCAGTTGTCAATTTGGAAAATGCGGTGGGTTGACAAGAAGGAGACAACCGTAATGTTGAGCCAACAGCCAGGCATCTGAGGTGCAGAACCGTGTCCAGTCACGCGAAAGTGAAATCAGCATTTCCGAGAACGCGGACCGGCTGAGCTGGGGCGGCGTTTGTATTCAACGAGTTACGCCACCCGCTCAACCGGCTGAAGTGAGCCCGGATCCTGCAGTGCGGTTGGCACCCAGCGGTTTGGCGGTTGTCAATGGTCCGCGTTCGTGTTGCGCGAGTCTGGTTCGTTTGCGTTTGTGTCCTTGCGGTTCTCATAGGGTGGCCGTCGCGCGCTCTGGCGCAGGCAACCGTCAACCCGACACAAGCCCAGTTCACACCGTCGGCCGACCAGAACACGACGCTTCCCGATGGGACCCCCATCGTCCAGTTCTACCAACTCGGTCTTTTCCTTTCGGGCGCGCAGGCGCCGTTCCAAACCGTGTCGTTGGGGAAGCCCGCGCCGAGCTCGGACGGGCTTATCCACGTGGATCTCACGTCGGTGTTCGTTGGCTGGCCCGTTGCCGGCACGGTGTACGTGGCGGACGTTGCAGCGGTCGGTCCTGGCGGGAGCTCACAGAGTCCCTTTTCGAACACCTTCGTCTTTGAGCCAACGTGCACGTTCAGTGCGTCGCCGACGTCGCAAAGCCTGACGGCAGCCGGCGGGACGGGCAGTGTGTCCGTTACCGTTGCGGCGGGGTGCGGCTGGACCGGTGTGAGCAACGCATCGTGGATCACGGTCACGGGGGGCGCGAGCGGGAGCGGCAACGGGACCGTCAGCTATACCGTGGCGGCGAACACGTCGACGGCGAGCCGCACCGGCACGCTGACGGTCGCGGGGACGACGATCACGGTCACAGAGGCGGGGGCCGCGTGCACGTTCAACGCGTCGCCGACGTCACAGAGCCTGACGTCAGCCGGCGGGACGGGCAGCGTGACGGTGACGGCGGGGACGGGGTGCGGCTGGACCGGCGTGAGCAACGCATCGTGGATTACGGTCACGGGGGGCGCGAGCGGGAGCGGCAACGGGACCGTCAGCTATACCGTGGCGGCGAACACGTCGACGGCGAGCCGCACGGGCACGCTGACGGTCGCGGGCACAACGATCACGGTGACGGAAGGTGGCGTGGGCTGCACGTTCGGCGCGTCACCCACGTCGCAGAGCCTGCCGTCAACCGGCGGGACGGGCAGCGTGACGGTGACGGCGGGGACGGGGTGCGGCTGGACCGGCGTGAGCCACGCGTCGTGGATCACGGTCACGGGAGGTGCGAGCGGGAGCGGCAACGGGACCGTCAGCTACACGGTCGCGGCGAACACGTCGACGGCGAGCCGCACGGGCACGCTGACTGTCGCGGGCGCGACGATCACGGTGACGGAAGGTGGCGTGGGCTGCACGTTCAGCGCGTCACCCACGTCGCAGAGCCTGCCGTCAACCGGCGGGACCGGGAGCGTCACAGTGACGGCGGGGACCGGGTGCGGCTGGAGCAGTGCCAGCAACGCGTCGTGGATCACGGTCACGGGAGGCGCGAGCGGGAGCGGCAACGGGACCGTCAGCTACACGGTCGCGGCGAACACGTCGACAGCGAGCCGGACAGGCACGCTGACGGTGGCGGGCACGACGGTCACGGTCACGCAAGCGGGCGCAGCGTGCACGTTCAACGCGTCGCCGACGTCGCAGAGCCTGCCGTCAGGCGGCGGGACGGGCAGCGTCACAGTGACGACGGGGACCGGCTGTGCATGGACTGCGACGAGCAACGTCTCGTGGATCACCATAACGGCCGGTGCGAGTGGCAGCGGGAACGGCGCGGTGAGTTACAGCGTGCCCGCGAACAACAGCGGCGGCCCCAGAACCGGCACGCTGACCGTCGCCGGACAGACTGTCACGGTCACCGAGTCCGACGTCAACCGTCCGACTCCACCCGGACACCTGCGCGTCAAGAGCGGCGATCACTAGTTGCCGGTTGCCGGGTTGCTGGTTGCTGCGCAGATGCGGCAGCGAGCTGTGTCATAGGTGCGTTGTAAGATACGCGCATGATGCGCCCGGCGCCCCATTCAACATCGCTGATCGAGTTCGTCGCGGACGTCAATCGGCAAGGCGGCACCTACCACCGCATTGACTTCGGCGACGGCCTCGTCATGGACGGCGAGTACGACATGCGCGCGTACTGGCCGCACTACGGATTTCCTGACGATCTTCACGGTCGAAGCGTACTGGACGTCGGCACGGCATCGGGGTTTTTCGCTCTCGAATGCGCGCGCCGGGGGGCGACGGTGACGGCGATCGACATCTGGGACGGCTCGTTTCAGCGCGCGGTCTTCACAGGCGCGGAGACGAACATCCACTACGTGCAGACAGATTTGTTCGACCTCGACGCGAGCTTCGGGCGATTCGACATCGTGTTCTGCGGATCCGTGCTGCTTCACATCTGGGATCAGGTGGGCGCGCTGAAGAAGCTCCGCGCCGTCTGCGGCGGCCTGGCGATCGTCGCGACCGGTGTGATGGGTGAGGAGCGCGGCTGCCATCATTTTCCGGCGGCCGAGCTCGTCGGGGTGAGCGCCCAGGGTGGCGCGGGGGAGTACTGGACAACGTGGATGCCGAACGGGCCTGCATTGGAGCGGATGATGTACGCGGCCGGCTTCGGCGCCGCTGCCTACAAAGGGACCTTCCGCCTGAGGTCGGCGGAGGGCAAGCGCGGCTTCGACACGCCGCACGGCGTGGTCCATGGAACCGTCGCCTAGCGGGGGGCCACCGCCCGCGTGGTAGCATGGCCGCGTCATGCGCGGCGTCTACGCGCTCCTGCGCCTGAACGCGGTCCTTCGCGGCCACCGGAGCAAGTTTGTCGCGGCGTATCTCGCCCATACCTGCGGCCTTCGGCACCTCGCGATTCGCTTCGATCCTGTGATGGCCTGCAATTTGCGGTGCCGGATGTGCTACTTCAGCAACGACGAGTGGGTCCGCCGGGCCAAGGTCAAGGGCGGCGCGTTCAGCGCGAGCGAGCTCGAGCGCCTGGCCGCGATGTTCTTTCCGAAGTCGCTGCTCGTCGTGTTCGGCTGCGGCACCGAGCCGACGCTGTACAGGGACTACCCTGAGCTGGTGCGCCTCGCCAAGCGCCACCGTGTGCCGAACGTCAGCCTGACCACGAACGCGCAGCTGCTCGACGCGGACGCGGTCGAGCGCCTCATCGACTACCACCTGGACGAACTGACGGTGTCGGTCCACGGCACGGTGCGCGACACGTACGAGCGCTTCATGACCGGCGCGTCCTTCGACCGGCTGCACCGCTCACTGACCATCCTGGAGGACGCGAAGCGCCGGCGCCGCGTGCAGGTGCCTGCGCTGCGCATCAACTACACCGTCAACGAGGAGAATCTCGACGAGCTAGGCCGCTTCTTCGACGAGTTCGGCGGGTACAGCGTGTCGATTCTGCAGGTGCGCCCGGTCATGGACTTCAACGGAGCGTATCGCCGGATGCTCGCGGGCAGCCATCTCGAGCGCTACCGCCGCACGATCTCGGCGCTCGGCGAGCAATGCGCGAGGCGCGGCATCACGTATCTGGCCAACACTGTGGACCCCGCGTACCAGGCCCAGAACGATCGCGGCGTCATACTACAGGCGGTGCAGCGCAACATTTCACCGGTGAGAGTCTGGCGCGAGGACTTCGACTGGCGCGCCGAGACCTACGATGAGTTCTGTCGCCGGATTGGCTGGAGCGCGCACCTCCTGCGCTGCGCCACCGCCCCTCTCGATCGGGTCGTGCACCAGCGAGTCGGCCTCACGGAGACGTACTCGGCGAGGTATGACGTGAACCTCTAGAATCCATCTCATAAACGGGCCGAAGGCTCGGAGGCGGGCTGAAGACTCATGGCCACGAGTCTTCAGCCCCATCCTAATCACTCGGCAGTGGAGCGGGGAGTAAGAGTGTCGTCGCGAATCCGGGCACGGGCGGGGCCATCCAACGCCGAGCTCTGGCCCGGCCGAATGACTGGACCTTGCCCGACGCTGCAAGGGAGTCAAGAGCTCGCTGCACGGTCCGCTGGCTCGTTCCCAGCGCCAGCGCAAGGGCTGAACTCGACCAGGATTCACCATCGGCGAGGAAGGCAAGCACCGCCGCATGCTCGTCTTCGACCGGCTGCGCCAGCACGAGTACCTCGCCTGCGCGCCGCGGCGTCAGTGCAAATCCCTTCTTCGTCGCATTCACGCCGGCCAGCGTCCGAAGCACCCTGCGAAGCCGCCCGACTTCGACCCGCAGACGCGCGCGATGTGATTCATCTGCGTGCTTTGCACCGAATGCCCGCGCAACGAGCGCGTCCCTCGACACGTCTCCCGGCCAGGCTTCTCCCAGCGTCCGAGCGAGCGCGAACAATACCGGACGCGTCGCGAGCGACACCACCAGATGTCCGTCACGCACGACATTACGGCACGCATCCACCACCAGGGCTCTTGACGCAAACAACGCTTCGACCTCATCGAGCAGGAGCAGCCGCTTCTCGCCACCGGCAATCAGGCGGGCCGCGGGCGTGTTCAGGACGAGGGATGCGCTTTCGACTTCCGCCGCCAGCGCCGGGATACCTGCCTCGCGCGCGGCGTGGCCAGCCCGAGCGAGCGCGGCGCGCGCCTCCTTCGTACGAAGGCGCCGTATCGCGATCCCCGCGGCCACCAGCTCGTGGACGGTCCTGAACGCCGGGGGGAAGGGCGCCGGGTCGAGCCGGGCGAGCATATGCTCCGCCTCATCGAGGCGCCCGATGAGGAGCAGGCGCCGGACTTCGAGATACCGTGCATGCGCAGCGTTCAACCGGTCGCCATGCTCTGCCAGCGTTGCCCGCGCCGAGGCAAGCGCTTTCTCAGGCCAGCCCAGGTCGCGCGAGACGAGCGCGATCTCCGCTTCGGCCACCGTGCACCTCGCACGGGCCACAGCCTCATTCGGACCGAACGCGCGCGCGGCATTCCGCAGGAGAGCCTTCGCTCGAACGAAATCCCCGAGCTGCGCCATCGCGATGCCACGAAGCGCGAGCGCCGGCGCGTCGTCGCGCAGAGCGACCCGCTTCAGCGCGCCGAGGGGATCACCTGCCGCGAGCGCACGCGCCGCAGCCGTGATCAGCGAGTCCATCGGAATCCCGCCACACTTAAATCTATCCCATGCAAGTTGTCGGTCTCGTACTGTAAAGTTCGTGTCGTGCGAACACTCTCGACTCTCGCCGTCTGCGCCGCGGTGTGCGGCGCGACGACCGTTTCCGCGCAACCGCGCGCGCTTGCGCAGGCGCTCGCGGATCCGCGCGTCTCGACCGCGCTCAAGACCGTCGACGATCGATCGAGCTGGACTGCTTCGGTGCTCGTTCGACTCGGCGCCGTTGTCTCGCCGTCGGGACATGAAAGGGAGCGTGCGCAGCTGGTCGCGGCGACAATGCGCGAGATTGGCCTGCAGCGCGTGACCGTGGATGACGCGCCGAATGTCGTTGGGACGATGCCTGGCCGCTCTGGACGATCGGTCGTCTTCGTTTCGACGCTGGACGATCTCGGACCTGTCGCGGCATTTCAGAAAGCGGCGGCCG
>DASZFS010000447.1:0-2429 GCA_035939575.1 Vicinamibacterales bacterium
CTTGGTCCCGATGAGGCCCTGGTCGTTGGTCAGCTCCGGCGCCGCGTTGAAGTCACCCATCTCGTTGTTCAGGAGAAAGCCCGCGCCGGGGACGACAATCTTCACGCCGTAGCCCTGCTCGAGCGTGTAGGTCATCGAGACCGCGTTCCGGTTCGCGTCGACGACCGAGATCTGCGTCGTCTCGTCGCTCTCGTGCGGCCATTCGAACGTCGTCGGAGACGCCTTGGAGGCGCGCTCGGGGTTGATGGTCTTGCGCAGGTCCGATGCGTAGGGCTTGGACATCAGGCGCACCAGCGGCATGTCCTTGTTGAAATCAGGATCGCCGAGAAACTTCGCGCGATCGGCATAGGCACGCTTCATCGACTCCGCCATGACGTGAATCTGCGCGGCCGACGAAAAGCCCATCGCCTTGAGGTCGTAGCCCTCCAGGATGTTGAGCATTTCGATGATGCCGACGCCGCCGGAACTGGGTGGAGGCATCGAGATGATGTCGTAGCCCCGATACATGCCCTTGACTACCGGCCGCCTCACCGCGGCGTAGCTTTTCAAGTCCGCGCGCGTGATCAGGCCGCCGTGTGCGGCCATTTCCTTCTCGACGAGCGCAGCCGTCTCTCCTTCGTAGAACCCCGCGGGTCCCTGCGTGGCGATGCGCTCCAGCGTCCGCGCGAGATCCGGCTGCTTCAGCGTCTCGCCCGCCTCGTACGGCACGCCGTTCTTGGTGAACGCCGCGACGGAGGCCGGGTACTGCTGCATCGTCCGCTGCACGCTCTTCAGGGACCGTGAGAGGTTGTCGCTGACCGTGAAGCCGTCCCTGGCGAGAGCGACCGCCGGATCGATCAGTCGCTTCCAGGGGAGCTTCCCCTGTTCTTTCCACGCGAGGTGAAGACCGGCGACCGTGCCCGGCACGCCGACCGCCAGGTGACTGTTGTGGTGGACCTCGGCGCTGTACTGGCCGTCCTTCAGCCACATCGTCGGCGACGCCTTCGCCGGCGCTTTCTCTCGAAAATCGTACGTGACCGGCTCGCCCGTTACCGGCCGGTAGACGATGAACCCGCCACCGCCGATGTTGCCGGCCGTGGGATGGGTGACTGCCAGCGCGAACGCCGTCGCAACGGCGGCGTCGACGGCCGTGCCGCCGTCCCTGATCGCGTCGGCGCCGATGCGCGAGGCAATTTCGCTCTGCGACGCGACAATGCCCTTTTGCGCGCGCAAGGGGACCGAGCTCGCGCCGGTCGAAATGGTCAGTGCGGCGCAGACGCTCCCGGTGACGACGGCAACGAGGATTCGCGCCCGCTCGCGCAGGAAAATGCTCATGCCGCGGATTATACGCGTTTCGTTTTCCAGCGTCCGCGGCGGAAGAGCACGGCGCTGACAACCGACATGACGGAGAAGGCAACCGCCACCGCCCAGAACGCGCCCGATGGACCGAGCCCGGCAGTGCGTGAGAGCACGTAGGCCATCGGGATCTCGCCCATCCAGAGGCAAAGGACGTTGATGAGCGTCGGCGTCAGCGTGTCACCGGCGCCGTTGAACGACTGCGACACCACGTACGCGTACGCATAGAACGGGAAACCCGCGCTGATGATACGGAGGCCCCGCACGGCAATGGGCCCGACCACCGGGTCGGTCGTGAACGCGCTGACGATCACGTCCGCCCAGACCACGAAGACGACGCCGATTCCAGTGAGGAACAGCATGTTGTAGAAGGCTGCCCGCCACACTGACGCCTCCGCCCGGTCAGGTTGCTTCGCCCCGAGGTTCTGCCCGACGAGCGTGGCAGCAGCATTGCTCAGGCCCCATCAGCCCGAAAATGAGGCAGGGGTCCAGGAAGATGTTGATCGCGTTCGCCGCCCACAGGACGCGCATCGCGATCGCCGCGTCGCCCGCGCCGCGGAACACCGCGTTGATGAGAAACAACATCAGGATGACGCCGTTGAAGCCGAGGACGATCGCGGTGAACGAGGAGTGCTGCAGCACGCCGGGCGCGGCGCCCATGGCCTCGAGGAGCGGTCTGGCCAGCCAGACCCCAACCAGACCGAGAGGCATGGCGACAATCAGCCCGAGCGCGATCGCCTGGACTCGGTGAGGCCGACCGTCGCGATCGCTTCGGCCCCGAGGCGCGAGACGAAGAACACGTCCACCACCGCGAACACCGACTCGAGTACCAGCTCGAGGACCATCGGAATCGCCAGCAGGAGGATGGCGCGCCCAATCGGACCCTCGGTGTACTCGCCGCGGTGGGAACCGGCGAGCGACTCCTTGACAGTCGTCCAGACAGAAAACGGCTCAACCGTCGCGATGGCCTGCGATGCAGAGGCCAGATCGTTTTCCATGGGACGGATTAGGAATCAGAAGCAGCGACGGAAACGGGCCGAAGACTCATGGCCGCGTGCAGTTGCCTCGCCCCAAAATCAAGGTTCTCCGGGGTT
>DASZFS010000448.1:0-10611 GCA_035939575.1 Vicinamibacterales bacterium
GCCGGCAACATCCTCGTCACGTTTGGCCTGCGAAAGGCGCAGTGATCATGCCCGGTCTCGGTGGCCTTCGCATCGCGTGCCAGGCTGCGGCGGTCGGTTGCGCGCTTGTCGTCACGCTGTTCAGCGCTCAGCAGCAGGGCAACCAGAAAAGCTATGAGTTTCGGGGCACGGTGGAAAGCGTCGACCTTGCGTCGCGGACGATGACGGTCAACGGTGAGAACGTGCCGGGCTGGATGGCCGCGATGACGATGGTGTACCGGGTGGACAAGCCGGAGATGCTGGGCAGGTTGAAGAAAGGTGACCGCATCGCCGCAACGGTTCACGCCGGCGACTTCTCGATGTTGTATGACGTGCGCGTTGGCTCCGGTTCCTCTGCGCCGACCGCAGAATTGCCGGCGCTCTCGTACGTGTGTCCATCGCCGGGCGAGGAGTCCGTGATCGACGACAGACCAGGAACGTGTCCGAAGTCCGGCGCACGGTTGATCCCGAGACGGCTCGTCACGGCCTACTCATGTCTCCGCGTGCAACTGGTCATCCGTGAAACGCCGGGGACGTGCCCCATCGACAAGACGCCCCTGGTGCCGATCACGGCGGCGTTGTATTTCACATGCCAAAACGATCCCAAGGTCCGCGAGTTGACGCCTGGCACCTGCACAGACGGGAGCGGGCGTACCAAGGTGTTCGAACGCGTTCCCCATGGCGACCATAATCCCCGTCACGGCGGCATGCTCTTCATGGCGTCCGATCAATGGCATCACGTCGAGGGCACGTTCGTTGCGCCAAACGTCTTCCGCCTCTACTTCTACGACGACATGACCCGCCCGATGTCCGCGAGCGGCTTCTCGGCGAGCATCACGAAAGCGGATGCAAACGGCCGGGAAACAGGTGCACCGGTGGCGTTGTCCGGGGGCTCCGATACCAGCACGCTCGAGGCCGCCGTTGTGGGAACATCCCCGCCAGCATTCGTGAAGCTCCGTGTCAAGTTCAAGCCGAGCGATCCAGAACAAGTTTTCGACTTCTCGTTCCCGTCGTACTCGGCTGCGCGCTGACCCTGACGCCGGCTCTACGGGTCACTACGAGACCGTGCGCACCGCCACACATCATGCTCATTTCCGTGCAGCCGTCGCATGCGCCGCGAGCCGAACCCGGGCACAACAGGAGGCCTTTGGCGGACAACGGAGCCTGTGACCTTGGCGCGCTGTTTGCGTTGGCTGGTGGCCGGAGCCCCAGGAGCGTCCGCTTGGTTCGAGAATCACCGCGATGGCCGCGAGCAGCCCTCCTCTTCTTGCCATAACGCTTGTCAGCGCTGACCGTGTTCGCGTCCTCCTGTGGTCATCGGCCTGGATGCTGCTTTGGCTCGTCCGTCCATGTCCGCTCGAGGCTCAGGGTGGGCCGCCGTACTACACGAACGATCCCTGGACCCCCGGGCATCTGAGGTGGGAAATCAACGTGGGCTACATGCCGTTTCTGTCTCCCGATCAGTCGACGACCCACACACCGGATCTGGATGTGAATTTCGGTCTAGGCGACCGGATTCAACTGACGTGCGAAGTCGCCTGGCTGCGGCAGGAGTTGGCTCAGGCGCCCCCGAAGTACGGGTTGAGCCAGGACATGCTCGGCGTGAAGTGGCGTTTCTACGAGAACCCCGAGCGAGGTTTCGCGATCTCCGCATTTCCGCAGGTTTCAATCAACAATCCGACCCGATCGGTCAAGCGGGGACTCGTCCCTCCGGGCGGGAGTCTGACGCTCCCCGTCGAACTCTCGAAGCGACTCGGCCCGATCGCCGTAAACGGTGAGTTCGGATATAGCCTCGTGCATCTCGGGCCGAATGAATGGCTTGCGGGAATTGTGGCCGGACATGAAAAAACGATCGGACACAAGAACATGAGGAGCGTTGAGTTCGACGCCGAGTTCTACGCAACGGGAGCGGTCGATGGTCCCGTCTCCCAGGAAACGGTGGGTGGCGGCGTCCGCTATAAAATCCATCCGCCGATCATCCTCTTGCTCATGGCCGGCCACGGTCTCCAGCGCACCCGCCAAGGCCAACCATCCGTCGTCGGGTATCTGGGCCTGCAGTTCTTGCTGCCGCGCAGGCCTTTCGAGAGAAATGAATGAAGGACATTATGACCACGACATCAATGCACATCCGACAACGGCTCATCGTTTTCGCGACACCGGCCCTGCTGACGGCGCTCGCGCCGTTTGCCCTGGCGCATACTGACGGCGCAGCCGAACGTTTTACGGCGATCGCCGTCAACATGAGTAATGTTGGTCGTGCTGGTGAAGGAACCGTCGAGATCGTCGTCAACCGCTGGTCGACCGACGCTGAGCGCGATCGGCTCTTGACCACCCTGCTGGAGAAAGGGCCCGAGAAGCTACTGAGTGCGCTCCAGGGTATCAAGCCGGTCGGCTACATTCGTACCCCGAATAGGATCGGGTACGATCTGCATTTCGCTCAGAGTACTCCTGGCGAGGACGGCGGCGAACGCATCGCGCTGGCCACTGACCGGCGCATCAGCTTCTGGGAAGCGACGAATCGCCCACGCTCGTTCGACTACCCCTTCACGCTCATTGAACTTCACTTCGGCCGCGAGGGCCGGGGCGAAGGTAAAATGTCGGTGGCGACGAAGATCACGGCGGACACCACACACAAGACGATCGTGCTCGAAGACTACGCCAATCAGCCGGTCATGCTGCACGAGATCAAGCGCGAACCGATCAAACGATAACAATGACACGGCACGGGTGTCGGGATAACGAGAAATCATGGCGATAGCACCGCATCGGCAATACACGAGCAGTCCGGTCGAGCTTGTCGGGCTTACCGGGGGCGCTGACGCGCTGTATGACCGGCATCTCCTTTTTGACAACGTCGCCGACCCGGCGGCCGCCGGGCGCCGTCAGCGCTATGAGGCGTTCGCCCGCTCCGTCCGGGACATCCTCTCGCAACGATGGGTACGCACGGAGGAGACGTACGAGCGCGAGAACCCCAAGCGCATCTACTACCTCTCGATGGAATTTCTGATCGGCCGCTCACTGACCAACAACACGACGAATCTGCTGCTCAGTCCTCTTGTGGCAGAAACCGTCAAGCAGCGGTCCTTCGATTGGCTTGCCCTCCTCGAAGAGGAACCGGACGCCGGGCTGGGAAATGGCGGGCTCGGGCGCCTGGCTGCCTGTTTTCTCGATTCGATGGCGACCATGCAGTTGCCGGCGACGGGGTACGGCCTCCGGTACGAGTACGGAATGTTCCGGCAATCAATCCAGGACGGTTGGCAACAGGAGCAGCCCGACAATTGGCTGCGTCGCCCCGACCCGTGGGAGGTCGCCCGTCCGGACGACAAGGTCGAGATCGGACTGAATGCCTCGTTCGAGGTCCGCGGAGGGGCGCTGACGCCGATCGTCGGCCGCGGATCCACGCTGATCGGCCTGCCGTTCGATCGGCCCATCGTGGGCTATGGCGGGAAGACGATCAATACGCTGCGTCTCTGGGCGGCGGCCGCGCCAGATTACTTCGATCTCCAGGCGTTCAGTCATGGCGACTTCGTGGGCGCGCTGGCGGAGACGCTCGCCGCCGAGTCGCTCACCCGCGTGCTCTATCCCGACGACTCAACGACCCAGGGACAAGGGCTGCGGTTCGTGCAGGAGTACTTTCTCGCGGCCTGCTCGCTCGCCGATCTGATCCGGCGATTCCGCCGCACGAATGCCGACTGGAGCGCGCTTCCTGAAAAGGTCGCCGTGCAGCTCAACGACACGCACCCGGCCATCGCCGTCCCCGAGCTGATGCGGATCTTGCTCGACGACGCGCACCTTGGATGGGACCAGGCCTGGGATCTGACCCAACGCACGCTCGCCTATACCAACCACACGCTGCTGCCAGAGGCCCTTGAAAAATGGCCGCTCGAGTGGTTCGCGACGCTGCTGCCTCGTCATCTCGCGATCATTTTCGAAATCAACCGGCGGCTGCTCGACGATGTCCGGCGGCGCTTTCCCGGCGACGACGGCCGTGTGCAGCGCACGAGCCTGATCGAAGAAGGTCCGCACAAACACGTCCGCATGGCCCATCTCGCCATCGTCGGGTCGCACAGCACGAACGGCGTGGCGGCGATTCACTCGGCGATGCTGCGCTCGATCACGGTAAAGGATCTGGCCGACATGTTTCCCGAGCGCTTCGGCAACAAGACCAATGGCGTGACGCCGCGGCGCTGGCTCCTGCTGGCGAACCCGGCGCTTGCCCGGACCATCACCGAATCCATCGGCGACGAGTGGATCGCCGACCTCGGCCAGCTGGCGAGGCTCGAGGGGCTCGCCGACGACACCGGCGTCCGCGACGCGTTTCGCGCGGGCAAGCGAGCGGCGAAGTCCGCGTTCGCGACGTGGCTCAGCTCGAGCTCAGGGCAGACGGTCGATCCCGACAGCATCTTCGACAGCCAGATCAAGCGCATCCACGAATACAAGCGGCAGCTGCTCAATGCGTTGCGGATCATCGTGCTCTACAACCGCTTGCGGGAGAATCCGGCGCTCGAGATGGCACCGCGGACGTTCCTGTTCGCCGGGAAGGCGGCACCCGCCTATCAACTGGCGAAGCTGATCATCAAGCTCCTGAACAACCTCGCCGCAACCATCGACACGGATCCGTCGGTACGCGGTCGGCTCAACGTGGTGTTTCTGCCCGAGTACTCCGTGTCGCTGGCCGAACGGCTGATTCCGGCCACCGATGTCTCCAACCAGATCTCGACCGCCGGCTACGAAGCAAGCGGCACGAGTAACATGAAATTCATGATGAACGGCGCGCTCACAATCGGCACCCGCGACGGCGCCACAATCGAGATGGCCCAGGAAGCTGGAGAAGAGAACTTTTTCCTCTTCGGCTTGACCGCGGAGCAGGTTGCGGGCAGTCGCAGCTGGTACAATCCGCGCTGGCATTACGACAACCAGCCAGAGGTCCGCCAGGCGCTGGACCTGATCTTCTCCGACCACTTCAGCCGTCATGAGCCCGGCGTGTTTGAGCCACTGCGCGACACGCTGCTGACGCACGATTCCTACATGCACCTCGCCGACCTCGTGCCCTATCTCGAGGCCGATCGCCGCTTGTGCGCGCTCCACGCCGACCCGCGAGCATGGGCGCGCACGGCCATCCTGAACGTGGCCGGCTCGGGGAAGTTTTCGAGCGACCGGACCATAGCCGAGTACGCGGCCGACATCTGGCACGCTGGCCCGTGCCCGGTGTCGTAATGGAGAAGAACGTGGCTGACCAAACAACGGAGCGCATGACGATCTCGCCTCTGGCCGGCAAACCCGCTCCCAAAGCCCTGCTGATTGATCCGGCGCGGCTCGAACAGGCCTATTACGAGTGCAAACCCGACGCGGGAGATCCGAACCAGCGCGTCAGCTTCGGCACCAGCGGGCACCGCGGTTCGCCGTTCCGCGCCTCGTTCACCGAGGCCCACATCCTCGCGATCACGCAGGCGATCTGCGACTATCGGCGCGCTCAGAGGATCGATGGGCCGCTCTACATGGGGAAGGACACGCACGCGGTGTCGGAGCCGGCGCAGCGCACCGCCCTGGAAGTGCTGGCGGGAAACGGCATCGAGACCATCATCCAGCGTGATTCGGGCGTCACGCCGACACCCGTGATCTCGTGGGCGATCCTCACGTACAACCGCGGCCGCACGGCGCACCTCGCGGACGGAATCGTCGTCACGCCTTCACACAACCCGCCGGAGGACGGCGGATTCAAGTACAACCCGCCGCACGGCGGGCCGGCCGATGTCGATGTGACCGAGTGGATTCAGAGCCGCGCCAACGAGCTGCTGCGGGCCGGGAACACCGGCGTCAGGCGCGTCCCGTTCGCAAACGCGATCGCGGCCGCGGTGACGCACCAGCAGGATTTCGTCCTGCCGTACGTCCAGGACCTGAGAAACGTCGTGGACATGGACGCCGTCAGGAGCGCCGGCCTCGAGCTGGGCGTGGACCCACTCGGCGGAGCGTCGAGGCCGTACTGGGAGCCGATCAACGCGCTCTATAAAACCAACATCACCATCGTCAATCCGGTGATCGACCCCACCTTCTCGTTCATGACGGTCGATCACGACGGCCAGATCCGCATGGACCCCTCGAGCCCGTACGCGATGGCGCGGCTCGTCGACCTCAAAGATCGCTTCCGCGTGGCGTTTGCCAACGATCCCGACTCGGACCGGCACGGCATCGTGACGCGCACGGGGGGGCTGATGAACCCCAACCACTACCTTGCGGTGGCAATCCGCTACCTTCTCTCGCATCGCCCCCACTGGCCGGCGCACGCCGCAGTCGGCAAGACGCTGGTCAGCAGCAGCCTGATCGATCGCGTTGTCGAAAAACTCGGCCGCCGGCTCTACGAAGTGCCGGTGGGGTTCAAGTGGTTCGTGCCGGGCCTGTTCGACGGCTCGTGCTGTTTCGGCGGCGAGGAGAGCGCCGGGGCCAGCTTTCTGCGCCAGGACGGCACGGTGTGGACCACCGACAAGGACGGCCTGATCATGGATCTGCTGGCGGCAGAAATCACCGCCCGCACGGACAAAGATCCAAGCGAGCACGACCGGGAGCTGGCAGCGCAGTTCGGCACCTCGTATTACACGCGCATCGACGCGCCGGCTACGCCCGAGCAAAAGGCGCGGCTGCGGGCGCTGTCACCCGAGGCCGTGAAAGAGGAGACACTCGCAGGCGAGACGATCACCGCCAAACTGACCAGAGCGCCGGGCAACGACGCGGCGATCGATGGGCTGAAGATCGTGACGGTGAGCGGCTGGTTCGCGGCTCGGCCGTCGGGCACGGAAAACATCTACAAGATCTACGCGGAGAGCTTCAGGGACGCCGCGCACCTGGACGCACTCGTCAGCCAGGCTCAGGACCTCGTCGACGCCGCGATCGGCGGAGGTTCATGACGCTCCCGTCACCGGAGGTGACACGATGAAGGCCACACAAACGCTCCACGACCTGGGCCAGAGTCTGTGGCTCGATAACATTACCCGTGATCTCCTGCAGAACGGCACGCTCGAGCGCTACATCGACGAGCTGTCCGTAACGGGGCTCACGTCCAACCCGACGATCTTCGACCATGCCATCAAGAACAGCTCGGCCTACGATGCGGCGATTCGGCAAGAGGTCAAGGAAGGCAAATCGGGTGAGGGATTGTTCTTCGACCTGGCGGTCGATGATCTGACGCGGGCGGCCGATCTCTTTCGTCCGATCTGGGAGCGGACGCGCGGCGTGGACGGCTGGGTCTCGCTGGAAGTCTCGCCGCTGCTGGTTCATGACACGGCCAGTACGCTCGCCGCGGCCAAAGCCCTGCACGCGCGGGCGGGACGGCCGAACCTTCTCATCAAGATTCCCGGCACCAAGGAAGGGCTGCCGGCCATCGAGGAGGCAATCTTCGCCGGTATCCCGATCAATGTGACACTCCTCTTCTCGCGCGAACAGTACTTGGCGGCAGCCGAAGCGTTCTTGCGCGGCGTCGAGCGCCGCGTCGCCGCGAGCCTCCAGCCGGAGGTCGGCTCGGTCGCGTCGGTGTTCATCAGCCGATGGGACGCGGCGGTGAAGGACAAAGTGCCCGAGGCACTGCGCAATCGGCTCGGGATCGCAATCGCGATGCGGACCTACAAGGCGTACCGCGCCGTGCTCGATTCTCCCCGCTGGCAGCGGGTCTTCAATGCGGGTGCCCGCCCGCAACGCCTGCTGTGGGCGAGCACGGGCACCAAGGATCCCCAGGCGTCGGACATCCTCTATGTGCAGGCACTCGCCGCGCCGCTCACGGTGAACACGATGCCGGAGGGCACCTTGAAAGCACTCGCCGATCATGGACCGCTGGATGGGATCCTCGCCGTCGATGGCGGCGACAGCGACGACGTCCTGGCCCGGCTCGCCGCGGCCGGCATCGACGTGGACGCCCTCGCCGTCCAGCTCCAGGACGAAGGCGCCAAGTCCTTCGTCACGTCCTGGCGTGAGCTCATGGACGTG
The DNA here is from genome assembly GCA_035939575.1 of Vicinamibacterales bacterium. Classification (GTDB taxonomy): domain Bacteria; phylum Acidobacteriota; class Vicinamibacteria; order Vicinamibacterales; family CAVVIG01; genus DATKHR01. The sequence goes on from DASZFS010000448.1 coordinate 7,993, forward strand.
ATCGCCTCGAAAAGCGCCGTCCTGGAGGAAGCTCGATGACGGGAATCGTGCCACTGACTGCGCGCCCCTCGTGGAAGGGGTTGCAGGCGCACCAGAACAGGATCCGCTCGCTTCACCTCCGCGCACTCTTTGCGGACGACGCGACACGTGGTGAGCGGCTGACGGCGGAGGCGGTCGGCATCTATCTCGACTACTCCAAGAATCGCGTCATTGACGAGACCCTGGAGCTGCTCTGCCGCCTCGCCGAGGAGTCCTGTTTGCATCAGCAGATCGACGCGATGTTTCGCGGCGACAAGATCAACGTCACGGAAGAGCGGGCAGTCCTCCATGTCGCCCTGCGCGCACCGCGCGGCACGTCGATACTTGTTGACGGCAAGGACGTGGTGCCCGAAGTTCACGCCGTACTCGATGCGATGGATGACTTCTCGAACCGGGTGCGGAGCGGCGCATGGACGGGCCATACGGGCAAGCGCATTCGCAACGTGATCAACATCGGCATCGGCGGCTCCGACCTCGGCCCCGTGATGGCGTATGAGGCCCTCAAACATTACAGCGATCGTACGATGACGTTTCGCTTCGTTTCGAACGTCGACGGGACCGATCTCGTGGAAGCGACCCGCGATCTGGACCCCGCGGAAACGCTCTTCATCGTCTCGTCGAAGACCTTCACGACGTTGGAGACAATGACCAACGCCGGGAGCGCTCGCAAATGGTTGCTCGACGGACTCGGCGGCGACAACAAGGCAGTCGCCAGACATTTCGTCGCAGTCTCCACGAACAGCCGGAAGGTGTCGGAGTTTGGGATCGACACGGCGAACATGTTCGGATTCTGGGACTGGGTCGGCGGCCGTTATTCCATGGACTCGGCCATCGGTCTGTCGACCATGCTCGCCGTTGGTCCGGAGAATTTCCGTGCTCTGCTGGATGGCTTCCACCAGATGGACGAGCACTTCCGCACGGCACCGTTCGAGCGCAACCTGCCCGTGCTCATGGGTCTGTTGACCGTCTGGTACACAGACTTTTTCGGCGCAGAGACGGTCGCCGTTCTGCCCTACGAGCAGTACCTGAAGCGCTTTCCCGCGTACCTTCAGCAGCTGACGATGGAGAGCAACGGCAAGCATGTCACGCGCGAAGGCGTCGAGGTCGATTACCCGACGGGGCCCATCTATTGGGGAGAACCGGGAACCAACGGGCAGCATTCGTTCTATCAGCTGATTCATCAAGGAACTCGCCTGATCCCCTGTGACTTCATCGCCTTCGCCCGCACCCTGAACCCGCTCGGCCGGCACCACGACATGCTGTTGGCGAACGTGTTCGCGCAGACCGAGGCGCTGGCCTTTGGTAAGACGCGTGAGGAGGTCAAGGCCGAGGGCACGCCAGACCGTCTCGTTCCCCATCGAGTGTTCGAGGGCAATCGTCCGTCGAACACGATTCTCGCCGAGCGGCTCACGCCGGAAACGCTGGGAAAGCTCGTCGCGCTCTACGAGCACAGCGTGTTCACGCAGGGCGTCATCTGGAACGTTGACTCGTTCGATCAGTGGGGAGTCGAGCTCGGGAAGGTGCTGGCCCAACGGATCATTCCTGAGCTCGAGAGCGAGAGCGAGCCCGCGCTCAGCCACGACAGCTCGACGAACAACCTGATCCGTCGCTACAGATGGCTGAGGACTGACCGGTTGTGACCGACGGCCCTTCCGACGACGTTGTCGCAGGAAAGGTTGTTCCCTATCAGTTCGACCTGAGACCTAAGTCCGAGCGCTGAGCTCGGAACGCTTCGCATCGCCGTAGGCTCGCCCGCCTCGCCCGCCCGGCTCCCGGACTGGCGAGGCGGGACTTCGTAAGCGGTCAGAAGTAACGGGCGAGCTTGAAGAGCATGCTGCCGCGCTGAGGCAGGCTTCCGAAGTCTGACCCTGCTCCGCCCACGCTCACGCTGGCCTGAACGCCGACGGTCCATCGGCTCGACGCGAAGTAGTCGGCGGCAAGCTGTGCCAGGCTTGATCCATCGTACACATCCATGTTGACGAAACCGGTCAGCTCAAGATGCCGGATGAAAGCATCGACCCAGTCGGCGCGCGCAAAGAGCGAGTGGCGCGTGAGCGGATCTTGACGGTCGAGCGCATAACTTCGAATGAACCACAACTCCCTCGCGGCAGGCGACGCGCTCGTTGTGCCTTCACCGGCCGTGAACCAGCGCTCCCAATCTCGTTTGTCGAAACCAGCCTGGTGAAAGTGGTACTCGAGGTTGAGCGTGAGTTTCGGCCTGGTCGAGAACGAGCCGCCCACCGAGAGATCCTCCCGGAATGCCGAAACGGAATTGCCTGGCAGCAGGCTCGGGCCGCCCACGGGAAGAACTCGCGTGTCTCGGCCATAGGCCAGCGCGTCGTCGATCACACCGGCTTGAGCACCACCCGTCCATTCCGCGTATGCGACAACGTTCTGGCCGAGTCCTCGCGTGATGTTCAGGCCGAACCGAGTGCGATCGCCTTCGTGATAGACGAGCAGTTCGGGGCTGAAGTTGGCCGACACGTTGATGCTCCCCTTCACCAGCAGCCGGGCGCGAGCGTTTGTTCGACCGAACGAAGGGTCAAGGGACGGCAGGTTCGTATCGGAATAGATGGGACT
>DASZFS010000449.1:0-2518 GCA_035939575.1 Vicinamibacterales bacterium
GCACTGGGACCACTGGTACGGCACTGAGACGTACCTGCAGGCGTTTCCGGACCTGAAGATCGTCACGCACGAGAAGAACCGCCAGATGATGGCGGGGCCGGCCATCGCCTTCAACCGTCCCTTCATGGAAGAACAGTTGCCGGCGTACCTACAGGCCATGGCGAAGCGCGCGGCGGAGTCGCCGAATCTCAAGCCGCTGCTGGAGGAGGATCTGGCCTTCTACGAGGCCAAGAAGCACGTGCGCTTCACACTGCCCAACGTCACGTTCTCGGATCGGCTGACAATCGAGCTTGGCGAGCGGCACATCGAGGTGCTGAACTTCGGCCGGGGCGTGACGCCGGGCGATACGATCGTCTACCTGCCGAACGAAAAAGTGCTGCTGCTCGGCGACCTCATCGTCAACCCGATCACGTTCGCGCTGAGCGGTTTCCCCACCGAGTGGCTGAAGGTGCTAGAGCGCGTCGACACGATCGACGCGACAACGATCGTCACCGGCCACGGCCCCGCGCTCCACGACAAAACCCTCCTGCGCGCGACGATGGATGTTTTCCGCGTGTTGCTGCGCGAAGGAAAGCAGTCCAGGGAGCAGGGCTTGACGGCGGATCAGGCGAAGGACGCCATCTACCCGGGCCTACACGACCTGATGGCGCGCATCACCGGCGACGACCCCGCCCGCAACGCCGCTTTCAAGCAGCAGCTGGTCGATTGGTACCTGCACCGCGTCTACGACGAGCTCGCCGGTCCGTTGACGGACGCTATCGCGCCGCCACCCGCATCCTAGCCTCACGCGCAGTGCCGACCTTCGGGTCTGCCGTGTGGAGCAGGCCTGTGGGCCAGCTCTACATCTGCAGCTGACGCGCAAGGGCGAGGCCTGCGCGAGGCGAGAGGCCGAGCGGGTCGTAGCCGAGCTCGCGGGCGGCGGGGTCGCCGAACATCGCCGCCATCAGTGTCGCGCGATCGGTTTTCGGCATCAGCGGCGCCAGCACATCGCGCGTGTACTCGAGATCGTCGGCGTCGATCGCCGGCTCGGTCACACCCGCCCGTTGCATCGCTTCGCGTTCCTGCGCGATCATTTCGCCGAGCGTCGACGCGAACCCGTTGCGCCGCACATACGCCGCCCGGTAGATGCACATCAGCACTTCCTCTCGGATCCGTGCCGGGGTGTACTCCTCGCTCGTCCACAACAGCGCGACGATGAAGCCGCGGCGATACATGGGACGTTGCTCGAATCGATAACCGAACTCGCTCGCAAACCGGCTCGTCCACCCGCCCTTCGCATCGTCGCTGACGACGAGGAGCACTTTGTACTCGCCTTCCTCGTGTCCGAGCGCCAGCGCCGCGTCGGTGGTTGCAGCCGCGCCGGCCGCATCGGCGTCCAATGCCAGCAGCGCGTCGAGAAACCGCGGCAGGTGGTCCTTGCCCATCGGGTTCATCGCCACCAGCGGCAGCGCGAGGTCGCCGGTATCCGCGTCGGTCATCGTGTGGATGTACGCCCAGAAGCGTTCCATGCCGCGCGGGAGCGTGTAGAGCTCGCGTTGAATTCTCAGCGCGGGCACATACGTCAGGTCCATGTGGAGATCCTAGTATCGGACCGGTTCCAGCCCGGCTTCGATCGCCGCGCGGTCGGGTTCTTCCCAGGGCGGCAGCTTGAGTCCCCGGCCGAGCTTCGAGAGCGCTTCGTCGGAAGTGAAGCCAGGCGCGACCGTCGCAATCTCGAACAGGACGCCTCCGGGCTCGCGGAAGTAAATGGACTTGAAGTAGCAGCGATCCCTGACTTCGGTGACCGTGCAGCCGTAGTCCACCAGCCGGGCGCGAAACTCGAGCTGCTCCGCCTCGCTACCGACAGCCATCGCCACGTGGTGGACCGTTCCGAGGCCGTTGATCCCGTTGACGATGGCTGGGGCCTTCGAGTCATGCGCAACGTCGATGATGTGGCCGGGCGCATCGCCGCCGGCCGCGACGCGAATGCGACCCTCGATTTCCGCGACGACCTCATAGTTCAAGATTCGTTTCATCAGGTCGATCGTCCTGGCCGGCTCGCGGACCATCATCGTGACGCTGTGGATTCCGCGTATTGCCGAGGCGGCATCGACGCCGCCGGCCCAGGGTGTCCGGGCGTCGCGGCTGTTGGCAATCAGCTCGAAGACGAGGCCGGAGGGATCCAGCACGCGGATCGCGTCCTCACCGAATCGCGGCTCGAGGTCTGCGACCGCGATGTGGCGCTCACGGAGGCGCGCTCTCCACGCGCCGAGCGAACCGGCGGGAACCGAGAATGACGTCGCCACGACTTGCCCGGATCCGCGCGCGCCCACGCGCACGCCGCGGCCCTTGTACGGGAATGTCGTCCAGATTGTGCCGGGCGTGCCGCGTTCGTCGCCGTAGTAGAAGTGGTAGACGTGATGGTTGTCGAAGTTGACGGTCTTCTTGACGAGACGCAACCCGAGCGATCCGAGGCAGAAATCCAGATCCTGCTGCGCGTCGTTTACGGTGGCGGTGACGTGATGCAAACCGAGGATCG
>DASZFS010000450.1:0-8649 GCA_035939575.1 Vicinamibacterales bacterium
GATCTCTAACGACCTGTACAACGCTTGAGAATCTTGATTTTGGGGCGAGGCAACTGCACGCGACCATGAGTCTTCGGCCCGTTCTGTCGCGCTTGGCACGCCCTCGATCTCTAACGACCTGTACAACGCTTGAGAATCTTGATTTTGGGGCGAGGCAACTGCACGCGACCATGAGTCTTCGGCCCCATATGACTCATCAGTCTTCTGCCGAGGCATCCCGCTAACGGCGCGGGAACTGGTCGGGGTTGTTCGTGAACAGCGCGTCGATGCCGAGCGTGTAGAGGAAATGCGCCATCTCGTCGCGGACGCTGGGGAAGGATGTCTTCTCGTCAGCGCGAAACGTCCACGACGTCACTGTGAGGCCCAGCGCGTGCGCTGCCTTCACCATCTCCGGGTGACGGGCGATGACCGCCTTTTCCGGGGCAATGCCGGTCGCGAACGTCGCCACCTCGCGTAGCCGGCGATCGGTGACGTCGGTGTCGTTCGACGTCAGGAGCACGCGCGGGATGGTCGGCAGCTCGGCGGCGACGCGGCGCACCGCCGGCTCGTCGAACGACTGTATGATCACCGGTGTCGTCTTCAGCGACTCGGGCTTCTCGAGGCCGTTCTTCCTGATGAGGTCGACGAACAGCTTGACCTGATCGACGTGGCGGGACGCGTACAGTTGCGGGGACTTCAGCTCCGGGTAGAGGCCCGCTTTCCCCCGCACAAGGTCGATCATCTCCTGGAAGGTCGGCACGCGCGCGCCCGCAAACTCGGGTTTGTACCACTTGCCTGCGTCCAGACGCTTGATCTCGTCGATCGTGAAATCGTTCGCCAGCCAATGCGGGCCCGGCTGACGCATCTCGACCTTCGACGGACGGCCGCCGAACACCTCGGCGACATTCGTCGTCCGGTCCAGGGTATCGTCGTGCAGGCAGATGAACACGTTGTCCTTCGTCACCGCCAGGTCGGGCTCGACGAAGTCCGCCTTCTGCTGCATCGCGAGCGTGTAGCCAGCGAGCGTGTGCTCGGGTGCCGATCCAGACGCGCCGCGATGGGCGATCACCTGCTTGGGCGCCTGACCGTCGAGCGCGAGCGAACCCAGGAGCACGAACGCTGGAAGAAGAACCGCGCGAAGGCCAGTGCGCACGGCCGGATTATAGTCCTCGAGCTCGACCGCGCGTTTCACGGGCGTGTAAATTCGGGTTGGTAGACAGTACTCGCGGGGAGCCCCTTCACCCCGGTCGTGCTCAGCTGGCGATCGTCGCCTGGCCGGTGGCATGATCGTGGGTGAGCGGTACGATCGAGGGCACGGCCAACACAAGTGAGCACGCTGTAAGCTCCCCAGCCAGCTGCGTGCTCACCATCCGTCACCATGCCCTCGGTCGTGCCGCCTACCCGCACCGCGGATCAGTCAACCGGCCGCGTCCAGATGGAAGAGTGCCGGTGCCACGCGCAAGGTATGCGCCATGTCGCGGTGATCGAGATTTCAGCGCGTTTTTCGCTTTGGGATCGGATCGTCGCGTGGAGTGACTCCTGACGTTACTCGTCCGTAAAGAAGAATCTGCGCAGTTCAGTCAGAATTCGCGCAATACGGCCGAGTAAGCCGCAAACGGCCGAGTCGTCTTCCTGAACACGACATTGGGCCATCCAGATAACCCGATAACCAGATGACCCAATTCTTCTACACAACCGTCCCGGGCTGAATGACCCCGTCTTTGGGGACGATGATGACGCGATTGCGGATGTAGTAGCCGTCGCCGTCCGCCCGGTCGACTCCCTCGCGGTTCACGAGCTCGGCCCCGTCTCCAATACGTGCGTTCTTGTCGACGATGACTCGATCGAGCGTGACGTGTCGGCCGACGCCGAGCCGCGGCGCATTGCCCTTCGCGGGCGCCTCGTCGTCGGTCTCGTAGAAGTCGGCGCCGAGCAGCACCGATCGACGAATGGTCGCCCCGCTCTGGATGTTCGTGCGGATCCCGACGATCGACTGCTCGACCGTCACGGCGTCCAGGTAGCAGCCCTCTGCAATGATCGCGTCACGCACCGTGCAGTCGCTGAGCCGCGCGCCGGGAAGAAAGCGCGGGTGCGTGTAGATCGGTCGTCTGGGATCATAGAACCCAAATGGCGCGCCCTGCCGCGTGAGCATGATGTTGGCATCGTAGAAGGACGCCACCGTGCCGACGTCCGCCCAGTAACCCCGATATAGATACGAGTTCACGCGGTAGGTGCCGAGCGCCGCCGGAATGATCTCGCGCCCGAAGTCGGCGGCGAGGCTGTCCCCGGGCCGTTGCAGGACATCCAGCAGGACGTCGCGGGAGAAGACGTAGACCCCCATCGACGCGACGAACGGCTTGTCCGGGGTGTGCCCGGCGAAGGTCGCCCGCGCGGGAATGCTCTGGCCGATCTCCTGCAGGCGATCGGGCGGCGGTTTCTCGTCGAACGCGACGATTTGACCCGAACGGTCGAACCGGAAGATGCCCATCGAGGACGCGTCTTCGGGCGTGACCGGCTGGGCCGCGATCGTAATGTCGGCGCGGCGGTCGATGTGTGCGTCCACGAGCTCGCAGTAGTCCATGCGGTAGAGATGATCCCCCGCGAGAATCAGATAGTAGTCGGCGTCGTAGCGCACGAAGTGCCGCGCGGCCTGCCGCACGGCGTCGGCGGTTCCCTGGTACCAATTCGGGTTGTCAGGCGTCTGCTCCGCGGCCAGGATCTCGACGAAGCCCTGGCTGAAAAGATCCATGCGGTAGGTCTGCGCGATGTGCCGGTTCAGCGACGCGGAATTGAACTGCGTCAGCACGAAGATGCGGCGCATGTCCGCGTGCAGGCAGTTGCTGACGGGGACATCGATCAGCCGGTACTTGCCGCCGATCGGCACCGCCGGCTTCGAGCGGTGCTGGGTGAGCGGGAACAGCCGCGTCCCCTGGCCGCCCCCGAGAATAAGTGCCAGAACCTCGTTGTTCACCGCCATGCGCTCTGCAAATGATACGGCGTCGACGTTCGCGCGTGTAACATCCGCGTAAACGGATCTGCTACAATCCTGCGCTTCATGCCCTTCAGGTTGATTCCCAGAGAGGAACGCTTCTACACCGACTTCCAGGCGCTCGCCGACGAGCTGAAGCGCGGCGCGAGGTTGCTCGAGGAGATGGTGGCGCCGGAGCGGCCGATCTGGGACAAGGCCGACGAGATCAAGGAGGTCGAGCACAAGTGCGACTTCCTCACGCACGAGATCATCCAGCGGCTCAACCGCACCTTCGTCACGCCGCTCGATCGCGAGGACATCTTCGCGCTCGCGCGCTCGCTCGACGATGTGATGGACGCGATCGACGCGTCGGCGTCGCTCGTCCGCCTCTATCGTCTCGAGATCGTCCGCTTCGGCGCGCGCGAGCTGGCCCAGATCATCACGGCGTCCACCCACGAGGTGCGGCTGGCGCTGGAAGCGCTGGAGCAGAACAAAGGCCTCATCACCCACGCGGTCGAAATCAACCGCCTTGAAAACGAAGCCGACCGCATCCATCAGCAGGCGGTCAGCCGCCTGTTCGACGACGAGCGCGACCCCATCGTCGTCATCAAGTGGAAAGAGACGCTGGACTTTCTCGAGGACGCGACGGATCGCTGCGAGGACGCCGCCAACGTTCTCGAGGGCGTGATGGTCAAGCACGGCTGATCGCCGATGTTCTACGTCGTCGTTGGCCTCATCCTGGTCGCGCTGGTCTTCGACTACATCAACGGATTCCACGACGCCGCCAATTCCATCGCGACCGTCGTGTCGACGCGGGTGCTGTCGCCGGGCAAGGCCGTCATCTGGGCGGCGTTCTTCAATTTCATTGCGGCCTTCACGTTCGGTACGGCGGTCGCGCGGACCGTCGGCGGCGGGATGATCGACGTGAAGGTGGTCAGCTTCGCCGTCATCCTCGGCGGCCTGGTCGGCGCGATCGTCTGGGATCTCATCACGTGGTACTCCGGTCTGCCGACGAGCTCATCGCACGCGCTCATCGGCGGCTACGCCGGCGCGGCGGTCGCCAAGGCCGGGTGGGGCGCGATCATCGCATCCGGCTGGACCAAGACGCTCCTGTTCATCGTTCTGTCCCCGCTCATCGGGCTGGTCCTCGGGCTGTTGATCACCACCGCCATTCTGTGGACCTTCCGCTGGTGGCCGCCGTCGCGGGTGGACCGCCTGTTCCGGCGCGCGCAGCTCGTGTCGGCCGCTTTCTTCAGCCTGAATCACGGCGCGAACGACGCGCAGAAGACGATGGGCATCATTGCCGGTGTGCTGTTCGCGGCCGGCTACCTCCAGAAGCTCGATATCCCGTTCTGGGTAGTGCTCGCGGCGCACACGGCGATCGGGCTCGGAACGCTGGCCGGCGGCTGGCGCATCATCCACACCATGGGATCGAAGATCACGAAGCTGCAGCCGGTTGGAGGGTTCGCGGCTGAGACCGCTGCGGCGATCTCGATTCTCATCGCCACGCAGACCGGCGTTCCGGTATCGACGACCCACGCCATTACTGGCGCCATCGTCGGCGTCGGCGCGACGCGGCGGCTGTCGGCCGTGCGGTGGGGCGTGGCCGGTCAGATCGTCTGGGCGTGGCTGTTGACCATTCCCGCGGCGTTCACGATCTCCGCGGCGACCTACACGCTCCTTCGCCTCGTCGGCGCGCGCTGATGCGTCGGCGGCCGGGTCAGCGGCCCGCGTCAACCGGGCCGAGCGGGAGCGTCATCGTGAACTTCGCGCCGCCATCGGGCCGGTTCTCGGCGCGCACGCTGCCGCCGTGGAGCTCCACCAGGTGTCTGACGATCGCGAGTCCCAGACCGGTGCCGCCGGGATCGCGGGCGCGCGACTTGTCGACGCGATAGAAGCGCTCGAATACGCGCCCCAGGTCCTCGTCGGGGATGCCCGGTCCCTCGTCAGCGACCGAAATCGTGACGCTGCCGCCGGTGCGCCCCGCCTCGATGAGGATCGACGAATGCTCGGGCGCGTACGTGATGGCGTTCGCCACGAGATTCCGCAGCGCATCGTGCAGCTTCGCCGGATCGCCGCGGACACTCTCCGCCCCTGGTCCGACGGCGACGGCAACCCGCTGCGAGCGCGCGTCCGCGGTCGGCGCCAGATCGGCCGCGACCGCTTCCGTCAGGCTGCGCGTATCGCACGCGATGACATCGAGCGTCTCCTGGCCCGCATCGAGCCGCGCGAGCCGCAGCAGGTCCTTGACCAGTCGTTCCATGCGCTGGGTGTGGCGCGCGATGATGTCGAGGAAGCGCTGCTGTTCGTCGAAGCTGGCGTCGCCCTCAGACAAGGCCTCCACGTAACCGCGGATGGCCGTCAGAGGCGTGCGCAGCTCGTGCGACACGTTGGCGACGAAGTCGCGGCGGATCTGATCGGCGCGGCGCAGGTCGGTGATGTCATGCAGCACGAGAACCGCCCCGTAGGCGGCGCCGGCGGCGCTGCCAGTGGAGCCCGCGGCGCCGGCCGCCGCCGCGGCGCGCGCGATGATCGTGCGCGAGTCGTCGCGCGGGGGCGAGAACTGGACCGGGTCCGGCTCGGTGCCGCCGACCGCCGTGGCGACGAGCTCGGCGATGGCCGGCAGGCGAATCGTCTCGAGGTATGGGCGTCCGATCACCGGATCGCTGATCCTGAGCATCTGCCTTGCGGCATGGTTCACCAGCTGGAGGCGCCCCTGCGCGTCGACGACGATCACGCCCTCGACCATGCCGGAGAGGATGGCTTCCATGCGCGACCGATCGCGCGCCTGTTCGGTGAGCCGGCGTCCGACATCCTGCACCGACTCGTCCAGCGCGCGCGCGACGGTCCCGAGCTCGTCGTCGCCGTAGCCGAGCCCGGGCGGCGTCAAGTCGCCGCTGCGGTACCGGCGCGCGACGTCCGCGACGAGGCGAACGCGCTTGCCGATGCGAACCGAGAGGATCCACGCAATGGCGGCGGCGCCGACCAGCGCGAGGCCGAGGGCGGTCAGCGTCGCGACGAGCACCGGTTGCAGCTGGCTGCGGATGTCCGTGAGCGGAAGCGCGACGCGCACGACGGCGATCGCCGGGTGATTGAGCGGAACCGCGACGTAGACCATGTCGGTGCCGAGCGTCGCGCTGTGGCGCCTGGCCCGGCCCAGGCCGCGCGCGCGGGCTTCGACCACTTCGGGCCGCTGCGCGTGATTGTCCATCTGCGCGACTTCGGCCAGCGTCTCGGACGAGTCGCCAAGCACGCGTCCATCGGCCGCGATGAACGTGACGCGGGCGCCGACGAGCGCGCCCACGCGATCCGCCTCGGCGTCGAGATCGGCGGCGTTGATCGGACCGGCGGGCCGGGTCGCCGCCGCCTCCCGCGACAGGAGCTCCGCCGCCAGCCGCGCTTCGGCGACGAGCGTCGATTCGATCTTTGCGTCCATCTGCGCGCGCATCGCCGTCGCGAACAGCACCCCCGCGACCGCGAGCGCGATGACCGCCGCCGAAAGCGCCGCCAGGAAGAATTTCGTCTGAAACGTCGCGCGCGCCGGTGTCATGCGGGCGAGGCCGGCGCCGGGTCGGCGAGCTTGTAGCCGAATTGTTTGACGGTCACGAGCGCCTCGGTCAGGAACGGCACCTTCTCGCGCAGCCGTCGCACGTGGACGTCGACGGTTCGCGTCCCCCCCGTGTACCGGTATCCCCAGACGTCGGTGAGCAGGACGTCGCGTGACAGCACGCGGCCGCGATGCTGCAGCAGATACTCCAGCAGCAGAAACTCTTTCGCCGTGAGCGTCACGGCACGCCCGTTGTCCATGGTCGTGTGCTTGTCGGTGTCGATCGTCAGGGGACCGTATCGAAGGGTCGAGCCCGCAGCCGGCGCCGACGGACGCTGCAGGCGGCGCATCAGCGCGCGAACGCGCGCGACGAGCTCGCCCGGGCTGAATGGCTTGGCGAGGTAGTCGTCGGCACCCAGCTCGAGCCCGACGATCCGCTCGGATTCCTCGGCGCGCGCCGTCAGCATGATGATCGGCATCGCGGCCGTCGCGGCGTTCGCGCGCAGCATGCGGCAGACCTCGAGCCCGTCGACCTGCGGCAGCATCAGATCGAGCACGAGCAGATCGGGCGGCTTGACGGCGATGGCCTGAAGGGCGTCGCGCCCGGTCGCGGCGTGGTCGGTGACGAAACCCGCTTTGTCGAGATAGCGCGCGACCAACTGGGCAATGTCCGGATCGTCCTCGACGATCAGGATGCGTGTGCTCATGGGCGCGTTCATTTTACCGGTTGCCGGTTGCTGGTTGCGGCGGCTGGCGGGCGGAGAGGCGGGCTGAAGACTCATGGCCGCGTGCAGTTGCCTCGCCCCCAACATCAAGACTGCCCACGATTGTCCGAGATCGTCACGGGCTGCAAAAGGTCGTCAGGACTCGAGGGGCGTAGGCAACCGGCAACCAGCCACCAGCAACCAGCTATAATTTACGTATGCGCACCGCGCTCTTTGCCGTCCTGCTCTCGGTCGTGCTCACGTTGGGGCTTGCGGCGCAGTCATCGCCGAACCTGTCGTTCCGCGGCCCGGAGCGGCCTTTGCACGCGACGGTGACGGCGGGGCCATCGGAGCTGGGCGTCACCCCAGGCGTCAAGGCGATGCTGTTCATCGATGTCGCGCCAAAGGCTAACATCCACGTCTACGCGCCTGGCGCGAAGGACTTCATTGCGATTGCCGTGAAGTTCGAGCCGCAGGCCAGCCTGAAACTCGGCAAGCTCACTTACCCCACGTCAGAGGTCATGACCTTCGCCGACGAGAAGGTGCCGGTCTTTCAGAAGCCGTTTCGCCTGACGCAGGAGATCACCCTTCGAGGCCCGGTGCAGCCGGGGACGGCGGTTCCGGTGAAAGCGACCGTGGATTACCAGGCCTGCGACGACAGGGTCTGCTACGCGCCCGAATCGGTGCCCGTCGTCTGGACGCTCAAAGTCGCTCCGTAAATGCACCCCTGGCACGACTGCGCCGTCGACGCCGCGGCGATCGAGACGTCATTCCCAGTCATCGTCGAGATACCCAAAGGCAGTACGAACAAGTACGAGCTGGACAAGCACACGGGACTGCTCCGGCTGGATCGCGCGCTCTACAGCGCCGTCCACTATCCGGCTGACTACGGGTTCATTCCGCAGACCTTTTGCGGTGATGGCGATCCGTTGGACGTGCTGGTGCTCGGGCAGGAACCTGTCTACCCGCTGACGATTGTCGAGGCCCGCGCAGTGGCAGTCATGCGCATGCGCGACGACAAGGGTGAGGACGACAAGATCGTGGCGGTGAGCACCAGGGACCCGTCGTTCGCGCACTACCTCGATCGGACGCAGCTGCCGCCCCACGTGCTGGTTCAGATTCGGCGCTTCTTCGAGGATTACAAAGCGCTGGAGAACAAGCAGGTCATCGTCGACGACTTGCTGGGCCCGCGCGAGGCGGTCGAGATCATCAGGAACGCACTGGAGCTGTACCGGACGCTCAGGCGCGCCACTGATCAGTAATGGGCTGAAGACTCATGGTCCGCGTGCAGTTGCCTCGCCCCCAGATCAAGATTGCCCAAGGTTCTCAAGCGTTGGCAGGGTCGTCGGAAATCGAGGGCGTAGATGCTATGCGGGTGGCGAGACGAAACCGGGCCGCGGTTGTTACGCTCCTCACCAGGTTGTTGGGAACAGCAGCCAAGGAGGAGGAGT
>DASZFS010000451.1:0-27686 GCA_035939575.1 Vicinamibacterales bacterium
CACCAACAACAACGACTCCACCCGGTTCAACGTCATCGGCGACTTCCACAGCGACGCGATGCGGGTCACCGAGCGATGGACGTTCGAGGACCAGAATACGCTCGACTACAAGGCGACGGTCGACGACCCGAAGGTCTATACGCGGCCCTGGACGATCGGCGTGACGCATACGCGGAATGCACCGGGGAGCGAGCTCATGGAGTACGCGGGCGTCGAGGGTGATGCCGACGCGCGCGAGGCGGAGGCGATTTCACACGCGCAGGCGGCGAAGAAAGCACCGCCGAAGAAGAAGTAGCCAGCCTCAATCATCGGCCGGGAGAGGGCGCGTCGTGCGGCCCGAAGAGTTTCCGCAGCAGGGCGCGCTCGCCTGGATACCAGTAGTCCAGGTGACAGTTCTCGCATGCCTGGTCGAGATTGCTGCTGGCATCCCATAGCTCGGACGCGTCCCTCCGCTTCACAATCTCGAGGACCTCAAGTCCGACGTTCCGCAGCGTTTCAATTCTCGCGTTCCACAACACCGGATCGGCCTCGAGCTTCGCCACTATCTGATCCGGAGACAACTCGGGCGCGTTCGGGCCTCTGCTGTTGTTGAGGTCTCCCGCTGGGGCGAAGAGCCGCGGAATCTTGAGGAGCGAGACGCCTTCCGCAAGCGTCACGGCGCCGATGCGCAGCTTTTCCCAGTCCGCGTCCGTTTTCGGTGCCTTCTCGACGATCCCTTGCCTGGTCACCGTGGTGCTCACCGAGTTGAAGATATTGTCGGAAGCGGGATCGATCATGTCGCGCATCAGCTCCTTGACGGAGACGACCGGCTTGAGCTCTCCCCAGAGGTGAGCTGGCAGGACCGCAGGCGGCGGGGGAGCGGGCTTGGACGACGAGCACGCCAGTACCCCAAGAGCAACGAGTCCCGCGCAGGAAACAGGCCAGAATGCTCTGTGCATGTGGCCACATCGTAGTCTAGGACACCACGCTGTTCAGTCACGAGCGCGGGGACCGGCAGAGAACTGGTGATCGTTCAACGGATGTGAATCAGACCGCGGCGCAGCGCCACACCGATGACCGCCGAGCGGTCGTTCACGCCAAGCTTCGCAAACAAACGTCTCATATGAACGGGGACAGTCTCATCGCTGATACCGAGGGTGGTGGCGATTTCTTTGTTACGCATGCCCTGTGCGATGAGCTCGACGATTTGCAGCTCGCGTGCGCTCAGCGGCTTATGGCTCTTCCGTTCCTCGAGCCGGGCCTTGATGCCATCGGAAAGGGGAGTCTTGCCATCGTATACGGCCCTGATACAGCTCGCCAGATCGTCGGTAAGAGAGTCTTTCAACAGGTACGTCGTGGCCCCTTCCTGAAGTGCCCTGAAAATGTCTTCCTCGCCCTGATGGACCGTCACGACGATAATCCGCGCATCGGGCTGGTGGCGTCTGATCGCTCGAATGGTTTCGAGGCCGGACATGGCGGGAAGCTGAAGATCCATGAGGGTGATGTCCGGTCTGCGCTGGCGAAACAGGACGACGGCCTCCTCGCCGTTGGCCGCAGACGCCACCACCTCCATGTCCAGTTCCTGATTGATCAGTGTCGCGACCCCTTCACGCACGAGTCGATGATCGTCCACGCACATCACCGAGATCCGGGTGCGATCCATCAGGCCGCCTCGCTCGCCGCGATCGGAAACGTCGCGACGACCTCCGTACCGCGATTCTTGCCGCTGATGATGGTCAGCTCCCCGCCGGAGCGCTGCGCGCGCTCCGCCATCGTCATCAGGCCGTACCGCGGAATCGACTCCATCTCCGGTGAATCGGGGTCGAAGCCAATCCCATTGTCCGACACACGGAGCAGCACCCGGTCGACGTCGTAGTTCAGCTCCAGGCGCACCTCGGTCGCCTGCGCGTGCCGCCACACGTTGGTCAGCGCTTCCCGGCCGATGCGCAGCAGCTGCGCGTCAATACCAGCGGGGGCCGCCCGCGGTTGGCCAGTCACGGCGAACGAGAGACGCATGGATGCGCGCTGGGACAGCTGTTCGCCGGCTTGCCGAAGCGCCGCAATCAATCCGAGCCGTTCCAGGGTCGGCGAGCGAAGATTCCAGATGGATTCGCGTGCCTCGCGAATCTGCTCCTCGGTCTGCTTTCGAAGCTGGTCGAGCTGTTCGCGCAGCCCCCGGGCCTCGGGTGCGACTTGTTTCACAACCGAGCCGATCTGGACGGCGACCGCGACGAGACTCTGGATCAACGTGTCATGAACCTCCCGGCTGATGCGGGCCCGCTCCTCCAGAACCAGCGCGAAGCGGGTTCGGACCTGTCTGATCCTGAGCCCCCACGCCGCGATGGCGAGGCTTACCATTGCCGCCGCCGACAAGAAGTAAAACCAGGCCGTCTGGTAGAACGGCGGTTCAATTGAGAACTTCGCAAGCGCGGTCGACGTCATTCCCTCCTTGTCGCGCGCCAGCACTTGAAACGTATAGCGGCCCGGTCGGAGGTTGGTGTAGATCGCCTGCCGTTTCACCCCGATATCCTGCTGCCACTCCGTGTCGAACCCGTCCAGGTGGTACTCGAACCTGACCGACCGGGGCGACGCGAACGCGAGAGCCGTGTAGTCAATCTCCAGGCGGGACGTGCCGGGCGGTATGACAACGGTAGAAGTTGGCGATTCGAATCGATGATTGCCCGCGCGAATCTCCTCGATCCGGACTTGCGAGCGGACCGGCCTGGCCGTCAACGACATCGGGTCGACGGTCGTGGCTCCGGCGTCGGTCAGAAACCAGAGGTTGCGATCGACGGTTCGGGCGGCTCCGCGGCTGCTGACGGAGATGAGCGGCGCCTCGAGGCCATCGGCGTCGTCATAGAGCTTGTACTTGATCTTGTACGAGTCAGACGATGCCACGCGCTCGAACTCGCCCTTCTCGATGCGAAGAAGGCCAATGCTCGTGGCGGCCCAGATCGCGCCGAATCCGTCCTCGATCACGGCGTGCACATTCGCCCGCGGGAAGCCGTTCCTGGTCGTCACCGCGACCGGTCGATCGCTCGTGAACCTGATGATGCCGTTGGTGATGCCAAGCCACAGGGGGGTGTTCCGGCCATCGGCGGGCGGATAGCTCTCTGCGATGGCATGGATGCCGCCCTCGGTGCCAGCCCGAGCCGTGACGTCGTGCACCACGAACTTGTCGTCGGGCTCGAACACGCCGAGCCTGCCGCTGGCGAAACCCACCCACACCCGGTCGTCACGGCCGGCAAGAATCGTGAGGGCGGTCTGGCGGCCCATGCCAGGGATTTCGTTGAACGACGTCAGGGCGCCGTCGCGCCACCGCAACACGCCCCCAAAGAAATCACAGATCCACAGCTGATCCCGGGAGTCGACGGCCATGGCCGAGATGTTGCCGAAACGGGTTCCGGCAGGAAGCGTGAGTCGGGCGAAGCGCTCGTTCGTAAATCGGACGAGGCCGTCGGTGAGAGCAACCCACAGTCGGCCCTGGCGGTCGCTTGTCACCGAGCGCACGTTCCAATTCGCGAAACCCAGCAGATTCGTGTACGTGCGCAGGCGCCCCCCCGTCGAACGGATCAGGCCGCGGTCGCTGCCGATCCACGTGCTGCCGTCCGGGGTCGCTTCAACGGCGACCGGATGGCCGAGCTGTGTGATCGCTTTCAGCTTGCGTGGAGCCAGCTGGTGCAGACCGGACAGCGTCCCGACCCAGATGTTTCCATCGCGATCCTCGTAGACCGTGCCGATCGAGTCGTTCGACAGTCCGGTCTCGACCGACATGTGTTCGTTGGTGGCCGCACCGTTGGCGACCCTGACCCGCCACAGGCCATGGCCGAGCGTCGCGATCCACAGGTTCCCGTCGCGATCTTCGTGCATCCGATCGAGCGCGACGTTCGTGCTCGAGGAGAGGCCGCCGATGAACCGGGTTGCCGCTGCCATCGCGTCCGGCAAGCTCGACGTCCGCTCGAAATGACCATCTGGCGTGGGGCCGCGGAACATGCCGGCGGACATCGAGATCCACAGGACCCCGTCTTTGTCCTCGTACACGCGGCTCCGGCCGTCGGGCAAGCCGGCATCTTGACCCACGCGCTCCCACCGGTCAGCAACGAATCGATAGAGGCCAGCGCGCCCGCCCGCCCACAACGTGCCATGCCGATCCTCAACAAGTTCCCTCACGAGACTGAGGTCTTCACCTTCACGGTAAACGGTGACGGTGTTGTTGAGGATGCGGGCGACGCCAGCGCCGGTGAACCCCAGCCACAGGCTGCCGTCATGCGAAGTCGTCATCGCCGTGATGCCATCGGCCGGCAGGGCTGAGTGGCCCAGATCGGCCCACGGGACGAAACGAACGCCATCAAATCGAAGCAGGCCTGCCGTGCTTCCGATCCACAGATAGCCATTGCGGTCCTGGCAGATCGCCCAGACCCCACCGGGTGGCAGGCCGTCCCGTCGCGTCCAGGATGTGAGGGTGTAGTCGGAAAGCGGCTGGGCGGCCAAGACCTCGGGCGCGAGGGCCGCTGACAGCCATACAAGCAATGCCGCACGACAACAAGTGCGAATGTGCAAAGCCATGCATGGGCCGGTGCGTAACCGGGCGAGGCAGGAGTATACGGCGGAAACCCGGCGAAACCCTTAAATCCAGGTTCTTTACCCATATTGTGGTATGCCTGCCGCCCAAACTGCATGCTACCCTGCAGCCAAGGGTTACAGGCTCAGGCTGCCTCGTCGTGGTGTCCTTGAAATCCGCAGGCAGGTCGACCCGCGCCTCGACCGCGGAGGATCGCATGAAGCGTGTGCTATCGCGAATACCGCGCCGCACCTCGCGCACGGTGGTTGGGTTGGCCGTGGCCCTCGGGCTGGCGCTGACCGTCGGCGGGAATGCGTTCCGCGCTGCGCCACAGGGTCAAACGAGGACGTTCCTGATCGTGCAGTCTGACCAGGGCATTCACTACGGGAAGTTCGAGGAAGACTGCCCGCAGGGCTTCGAGATGACGGTGGAGGAGGCCTTTCTCGCGACAAAGACTCCAGAAGAGCGGGAGCGTCTGCTGCGACCCGAGAACGCGAAGGAGTACGCGAAGGGCTGGAAGGACGACTTCATCACGGGCCCGGGCGGGGAGAACGTCTGCAACAACCCGAAGTCGTTCATGAACGATCCAAAGCATGGCCCATGGCGGGGAGTACAGAGCAAGGTCTCCTACGGGATGAACCTTGATGGAACGCCGGATGGCCGCGCGACGGCGAATACATGCGGTCACTCGAAGTTCACCGGCGTGAACGGGGAAGAGGCCGTCGACAACCAGCTCTATCGGGCGATCGGCTGCAGCAAGATGCACCGGAGCACCGCACCCATGGCGCACGCGTACATCGATCCGTTCCTGGTCGAAATCCGCGGCATAGACGATCCGATCAACGACGACCACGTCGAGGTGGGCATCTACTCGACGGACGACACGCCGCTGCAGGGATCTGACGGGAAACCCCTTCCGAACCAGACGCTGTCGGTCACCAGGAACGCGCGGTGGCGGGCGACAGGCGCCGGCCGCATTGTGAACGGTGAGTTGACCACGGATGTCTTCAGCAGCCTCTATTTGAAGTGGGTCATGTCGACGTGGGGGCTCTTCGGTCAGGCATCCGAGAATGAATTCAACGATGTCCGGTTCAAGCTGACCCTGCGGCCGGATGGAACGCTCGAGGGCCTGATGGCGGCGTACCGGCCCATCGACAACATCTTCACGATCGGTCGTTGCTGCAAGGGGACCGCGAGCACGGCGAACAACGACTGCGCGTCGGAGCACAAGACGCTGGCGATGCTGGCCGACGGGTACCCGGACCCTGAGACCGGGCAATGCACGAAGATCTCCTCGGCGTCGAATCTGAAGGGCATTCCCGTCTTTATCGTGCCTGGCCGCCCGGAACTGACAAGCAGGAAGTAGGTCAATGGCTGGTGCCCACATGACACAGAGACTCGCGATCCGGCGGTTTGTCCCAATCGCAATCGCCGCCCTCGCGGTGTCGTTGGCCGTTGGCGTCAGAGCCGCTGCGCCGCCGGCAGAGCCCGAATCCGGCGGCAGCATGCGGCGTTTGACGGAACAGCAGTATCGGAACGCGATCGCCGACATTTTTGGCGAAGACATCCAGGTCGCCGGGCGCATGGATCCGGTGTTGCGGTTGCCGCACGAGTTGCAGGTGGTAGGTGTCAGCCGCATCGCGGTCTCGCCCGCCGGCCTCGAGGAATACGACCGGATGGCCCAGGCCATCGCGGCGCAGGTCGTCGATGACAAGCACCGCGCCACGCTCGTCGGCTGCGCGCCGCGCGACGCCAAGGTCTTCGACGAGGAGTGCGCGGCGAAGTTCTTCCGGCGAACCGGACGCTTCGTGTTCCGGCGGCCGCTCTCCATCGAAGATGTCCGGATCCAGGTCGGTGCCGCCAACGAGGCCGCGACGCTGACGAAAGACTTCTACAAGGGTCTGGCCGTGAGCCTCGCGACGATGCTGGTCTCTCCGAGGTTCGTGTTCGACATCGATATCCTCGAGCCAGATCCCGTCAGGCCTGGTATGAAGCGGCTCGACGCATACACGAAAGCGACGCGCCTGAGCCTCTTCCTCTGGAACACGACGCCAGACGTGGCGTTGCTGGAGGCTGCCGCGCGCGGCGATCTGCACACGCCCCGGGGCCTGGCGAAGCAAGTCGACCGGATGCTTGCGTCGCCGCGGCTTGAAGCCGGTGTCAGGGCGTTCTTCACGGACATGCTCGGGTTCGAGATGATTGGCGATCTCGCGAAGGACCCGGTCATCTACCCGCAGTTCGTGCGCGAGGTCAAGAACGACATGCCCGAGCAGACGCTGCGGACCCTTGTCGATCTCCTCGTGGCACAGAACGGCGACTACCGGGATGTGTTCACCAGCCGCGAGATGTTCATGACGCGCGCGCTGGGGATGGTCTACGGCGTGCCGATCGAACAGTCCATCGGCTGGGTTCGGTACGAGTTCCCGGAGGACAGCCCTCGTGCGGGCCTGTTGACGCAGATGAGTTTCCTCGCCACGCAATCCCACGACGGCCGGAGCTCGCCGACGCTGAGGGGCAAGGCGCTGAGGGAATTCGTGCTGTGTCAGGTCATTCCGGATCCTCCGGCGAACGTGAACTTCGCGCTGGTGAACGACACGAAGAACGAGAAGCTCAAGACCGTGCGCGATCGCCTGACGGTCCATCGCTCCAGCCCGGCGTGTGCGGGGTGCCACAAGATGATGGATCCCATCGGCCTGAGCCTCGAGAACTTCGATGGTGTCGGCGCCTACCGGACGCATGAGAACGACGTGCTCATCGATGCGAGCGGCGAGCTCAATGGCAGCAAGTTCGAGGATCCGGCGAAGCTCGGCGAGGCCGTTCGGAACGACCCCGCGGTGCCCGCCTGTCTCGTCAGGAGAACGTCCGAGTACGCCATGCGCCGGCCGCTCGACAAGAGCGAGGCCACGTGGGTGAAAGACCTCACGTCGCGGTTTGCCACCAACGGGTATCGGCTGCGTGCGTTGTTGCGCGATGTTGTGACGAGCGACACGTTCTTCGGGGTTTCATCCGCTTCGAGCAAGGTTCTCAAGGAGGTGACGCAGTGAGCTTCACGCTGGACCGACGTACTGTTCTTCGAGGATTGTTCCGCGGAATCAGTGTCGCGGTTGCCCTGCCGTATCTGGATTGTTTCCTGACCGACAACGGACACCTGCTCGCCTCTGGCGCGCCACTGCCGACGCGGTTTGGTACCTGGTTCTGGGGCCTGGGCTGCACGCCAGGGCGGTGGCACCCGGACAAGATCGGCGCCGACTACGACCTGAAGCCGGAACTGGCGGCGATGGCGCCGTACAAGAACAAGGTGACGATCTTCAACGGCTTCGATTGCCTGCTGGACGGGAAGCCGAACTTCCCGCACGGGACCGGCGGTCCGTCGATTCGAACGGGGACCGCGCCCGGGAACCAGGGGATGCTGCCGGGGGCGTCGTTCGACAACATCATTGCGAACACGATTGGCGCCACCACGAGGTTCCGCACGATTGACGTGTCGGCCATCGGTGACCGCAACAACAGCCTGAGCGGCAACGGTGTGGGCCAGGCGAACCCGCCTGAGACCAACGCGGTCCGTCTATACCAGCGCATCTTCGGCGAGGGTTTTGCGGACCCGAATTCCGCCACGTTCACGCCGGATCCGTTCGTGATGGCGCGGAAGAGCGTGCTCTCGGTGGTCAAGGATCAGCGCCGCGATCTCGAGAAGCGCCTCGGTACAGCGGACAAGGCCCGGTTGGATCAGTACTTCACGGGCGTTCGGCAGGTGGAGAGCCAGCTGGAAATCCAGCTGCAGAAGCCCGAGCCGCTCGAAGCGTGCAAGATACCGCCGAAGCCTGAGGAGAAGGAAGTCGCCAACGAGCTCGAGGACGTCATCCAGAACCACGAGGTCATGGTGCGCCTGGTCGCGATGGCGTTGGCGTGCAACCAGACGAAGGTCTTCAATATGGCCTTCAATAACGGCGCATCGAGCCTCACGCGCCGCGGCAGCAGCACCTCGCACCATCAGCTCACGCACGACGAGCCGCGGGATCCGGCGCTGGGCTACCAGCCGAAGGCGACCCTGTTCGTCGAGGACATCATGAAGCAGTGGGTGAAGTTCCTGAGCATTCTCGACGGCATGCCGGAAGGCGACGGGACGCTGCTCGACCACATGCTCGTCGTGGCCCATTCGGAGACGGAGCTGGCGTCGAACCACAACGTCTCGAACATGCCAATCATGATGGCCGGGCGCGGGAGCGGCAAGGTCAAGTCCGGGCTCTGCGTCGACGGAAAGAAGGATCCGGTCTCGCGGATCGGGTTGACGGCGATGCAGGCGATGGGTGTGCCGATCGACACCTTCGGTACGCAGTCGATGATCACGAAAAAAGCGATCAGCGAGCTTCTGGTCTGAAGATGACACCGCGAGCCCTGTCGATCGCGGCATGTGCGGTGTGGGTAGGCGTCGCCGGTATCCCGCGTCCCGCCGCGGCGGGTCAGCAGGCGCCCGCCCCCATCGCCGTGCCCGTCTCGCTCGTCACGCCTCCTGAGATCACCGTCCAGGATACCCCCGTGGGTCCGATGTTCGCGGACCTGAAGGGCTTCACGCTGTACGTCACGGGGCGCGACACCGAGCCGGGCAAATCGAGCTGCTATGGTCCGTGCGCGGAACAATGGGTCCCGCTCCGCGCGCAGGCCGATACCAAGCCGTTCGATGAGTGGTCGCTCGTGCCGCGCGACGACGGACGCCCGCAGTGGGCGTTCCGAGGGCGGCCACTGTATCGCTACCGGTTCGAAGGCAAGCCGCGCTGGGCCGAGGCGCAGAACGAATTCTGGCAGTATGCGACCCTCAATCCGTTTCCAGTCCCTGGCGCGAACCGCCGGGGGTTCGCGGCGGCAGCGGCGAATGTCAAGATCGTCCTTCCACCAAGCCCCGGCGGCGTGACGGGCCAACCGAACCGGCGCCTCGGTACCATGTTCGCTGACTCAAAGGGCATGACCCTCTACAGCCGCTCGACCGCGGCGGCGTGTTCCGGAGCGTGCCTCGACTCGTGGGTGCCCCTCCCGGCACCCCAGACCGCAGCGCCGATCGGCGACTGGACCATCGTCGCGAGGACCGACGGAATCGCGCAGTGGGCGTATCAGGGTCGTCCGGTCTATCGCTCGGTGAAGGATCTCAAGGCCACCGATGCGAACGGCGCGGACGATGAATGGCACGCGATTCTCGTGCCGACCACGCCGGCGCCGGTGACTCAAGCCTCCCCACCGACACGGTCAAGGCCAACAGCAGGTTCGAAGCCCCGCGGCAGGTAAGCGTGACTGTCCGGATCCTGGCCTTGTGTGCGGCGGTGGGCATGGCGCTGGGAATGACGGCCGGCGGCGCCAGTCTTCGTGCCGACCGCGACGGCCGGGAGGGAACCACGCGCGCGTTCCTGGTGACGAGGTCTGTCCTCGCGATTCACTACGGGGAGTTCGACGCGGACTGCCCGGCCGGGTTTGACCCCACGGTCGAAGAGAACTTCCAGGCGACGCTCAGCCCCGCTGAGCGCGCACGCATCCTCAAACCCGAGAACGCCAACGAGTACGCCAAGCATTGGAAAGACGAATTCATCACGGGCCCCGGTGGCGAGAACGTCTGCAACAATCCGAAGTCGTTCGCGGGCGACCCGCGTCATCCGGCGGTGAAGGGGATCCAGAGTAAGGTCGCATTCGGCCTGAATCTCGACGGCACGGCAGACGGACGCGCGACAGCGGCGACGTGCGGCCACGCCAAGTTCGAGGGGTTGAACGGCGACGCGGCTGTCGACAACCAGCTCTATCGCGCCGTCGGGTGCTCGAAACGCTACCGCGGCGCCGGGGAGAACGTGCAGCCCGGCGCGGGATTGGATCCGTTCATCATCGAGCTGCGCGGCGTCGATAATCCGGAGAACGATGACCTTGTGGAAGTCGGAATTTATTCGATCGACGATGTGCCCATCCAGGCGCAGACTGGCGGCTACCTCCCTTACCAGACCTTCCATGCGTCGACGAACCCGCGTTGGCGGAATGAGACGAAGGGACGGATTGTCAACGGGGACCTCGTGACGGATGTGAAGGACGTGTATCTGCGGTGGCGCATTGCCACCTTGGGGCAGTTTGGCGAAGCCTCGGAAAACGAGTTCCGGCGCGCGCGGTTGAAGCTCCACTTCGAGTCCAACGGAGAAGTGACGGGACTGCTGGGCGGATACCGCCCGCTGACGAATATCTCCACGAGCGGGTACTGCTGCAAAGCGACCGCATCGACAGCGAACATCGACTGTGCGTCCGAGTACAAGACGCTTGCCCTCATGGCCGACGGCGATCCCGATCCCGAAACCGGCCAGTGCACCACGATATCCGCCGCTCAAAAGCTCGTCGGCATTCCGTCGTTTCTCGTCCACGGTGCCACCACGATCAAATGAAGTCCAGATGAAACGGCTCCTTGCGCTCATGCTGTCCGTGATCGCTGTGCGCGGCGCCGCGGCTCCGGCGGACGGCAGCGCGCCCGTACTCAGCCCTGCGCCGGCCGTCGGGGAGATGTCCGGCAATCGCGCGGAACAGCTCGGAGCGGCAGGCTACTCGGAACAGGAGTTCTTCCTCGAGGGCGTCGCGCGCTCGTACGTCAGGCACGGCGACTGGAAGTCTGACGGCCTCTGGACTGCGGATCCCGGCGCGACCGCGCCGTACAAGGTTCGACTGCTCGCGCGCTACCCCAAACAGGAATCGAGATTCAACGGCATCGTCTTCGTCGAGTGGCTCAATGTGTCGGGCGGTGGTGAAGGCGACGTGAACTTCACCCTGCTCGGCGACGAGCTGATTCGCGAGGGGTACGCCTACGTCGGCATCGGCGCGCAGGCGGTCGGCGTCTCCGGTCTCAAGAAAGCGAACGCTCAGCGATACGCCGCGCTGAGCCATCCGGGCGACTCGTACTCGTACGACATTTATTCACAGGCAGGCCGAATCGTCCGATCGCCTGGCGGAATCGCGCCACTCGGCAATCTGACGCGCCGGATTCGCTATCTGCTCGCTGATGGCGAATCGCAGTCTGCCGGCCGGATGGTGACCTACGTCAACGCCGTGCATCCAATCGCCCGTGTCTACGACGGCTTTTACATTCACAGCCGATCCGGCGGCGGTGCCGCGCTCGCGCAGGACGCGCAGAACAAGCCGACCGAGGCCGTTCCGTCGCCGGCGCGGATCCGCACGGACCTGACGGTCCCGGTGTTCGTCATCCAGACGGAAACCGACGTGCCGAACTTCGTTGCAGCGCGGCAGCCGGATACGCCGCGTTTGAGAGTCTGGGAGCTGGCCGGAACCGCGCACGCGGATCGGTACCTGCTCACCGGGGGCGGCGTGAGACCGCTCGCGCAGCTCTGCGACGACAAGGATCCACGACTCGTCGTGCCGGTCAATGATGGTTTCATGACATATCCGATGCGGGCTGCGCTTCGACACATGAAGGGTTGGCTGTCCGGTGGCGCGCCGCCGCCGGGCGGGCAACCGCTCGCGAACGATGGGCCGGCGATTCGCCGCGACCCGGCCACAGGGATCGCGCTGGGCGGTGTTCGCACTCCTCTGGTCGACGTCCCGACGCGCACGTTGAGCGGAATCAGAGAGCCTGCCGGTGGCGGCGGCTTCTGCCGTCTGTTCGGGCGCACCGACGAATGGAATGGTGACAAAGATCCGTGGGACGGAGGGCCCGCGGATCCCTCGCCAACGCCCGAACCGGTACTCTCGCGCCTGTACCCGACCAAAGCTGATTACACGGGCAAGTTCGAACGGGCACTGAACGAGGGCATCAAGGCCGGGTTCCTGCTCAAGGAGGACGCCGCATCTCTCCGCGCGGAGGGCGCGCGCGTCTGGCCGGAATAGCGCGGCACGCCTCAGCGCCGCGGAGGTTGACATGCAGCATCTGATATCGCGAGTATCGCGCCGCGGCCGGCGCACCGGTGGCCTGCTGGTGGCGCTCGGGCTCGCGCTGCTGGTCGTCGGCGGAAGTACATTTCGAGCAGCGCCGCAGGGGCAGACCCGGGCATTCCTGATAGCCAGGTCCGACCTGGGCATTCATTACGGCAAGTTCGAAGAAGAATGCCCGCAAGGCTTCGAGATGACCGTGGAGGAAGCCTATCTGGCATCCAAGACGCCCCAGGAGCGAGAGCGCCTGCTCCGGCCCGAGAACGCGAAGGAGTACGGGAAGGGCTGGAAGGACGACTTCATCACCGGCCCGGGTGGTGAGAACGTCTGCAACAACCCGAAGTCGTTCCTGCGCGATCCGAGGCATCCCCCCTATCGCGGCGTGCAGAGCAAGGTCGCGTATGGGATGAACCTGGATGGGACAGCGGACGGCCGCGCGACGTCGAATTCGTGCGCGCACCAGAAGTTCGTGGGTGAGAACGGCGAGCCGGCCATCGACAACCAGCTCTTTCGGGCCGTCGGCTGCGCCAAGAACGTGCGCGGCCTGGGTCCGCCGCCGTCTCCCGTTCGCATCGATCCGTTCCTGGTCGAAATCCGCGGTATCGACGATCCACGTAACGACGACCACGTTGAGGTCGGCATCTACTCGAGCGACGACACGCCGCTGCAGGGATCCGACGGAAAGCCGCTGGCGAACCAGACGCTTGGCGTGACCCGGGACCCTCGATGGCGAACAACGGTCGCGGGCCGGATCGTAAACGGCCAGTTGACGACCGATGTCATCGAGGCGCTCTCTGTACGTCAGGTCCTGCCGACGTGGGGCCTGTTCGGTCAGACCTATAGCTTTGAGTTCCACCGGGCGCATCTGAAGCTGTCGCTGGAGCCGGACGGGACGGTCAAAGGAGTCATGGCCTCCTATCGCCCCATCGAGAACATTTTCACGGTCGGACGGTGCTGCAAGGGAACGGCCAGTACGGCCAACACCGATTGCGCGTCCGAACACAAGACGCTCGCGCTGATGGCCGACGGCTATCCGGACCCGGACACGGGCCAGTGCACGATGATCTCGTCGGCGTCGAACATTGCGGGGATTCCCGTGTTCATCGCGCCCGCCCGCGGAGAGCTCTCGAGCGGCAAGTAGCTCGGCGATGAGGCTGTCTGTCGATCGACTCGCTCTTGCGGCAGTCGTTCTTGCGGCGCAACCCATGTGCGCCGCCGCGGGACAAATTCACACCGGGGGCCCCCGCCCCCCGGTCGCTGCTGCGCGCGGCCAGAGCGCCGGCGCCGGTCAGGCCACGACCGCAAGCGCGGCGCGTACCGGACGCCTTCTGGTCACCAGACTCAACGTGCGGGATCTGGCGGCTTCGCTGCGTTTCTTCACAGAGGGACTCGGCTTGAGCGAGCAGAGTCGGTTCTCGCCATCAAAGGGCTCGATCGAGGTGACAATTGGCGATCGCAGCAATCCGCTCCCCGCGGGCATCATGCTGCTTCACCGGGAATCGCGCACGACGCCATACGACCCGGGCGAGTGGGGCACCGTCGTCCTGGAAGTCAAGGATGTGAACGTGAGCGCCGCGAACGCGGCACGCGCGGGCGGGAAGCTGATACGACCTCCGGCGGATTCGCCGGCCGCTCCGGTCATCGTTGCCGTCGTTGAGGATCCGGACGGCCACCAGTTCGAGCTGGTTCAATTCAAGTAATTCGGCCTGCATGGCGCTAGACAGGACAAGCATCCCGACGCTCGCGACGGTGCTCATCAGCGTGCTCGGCGCCGCCTGTGGACGGCCGTCGACCGATCGCGCCGTGCGCGCGGGGTCGCACCTTGTCGCGCGATCTGCGTCCGACCCTTCCGACATCGTCGCGCGCGTGGGCGACCGCGTCGTGACGCTGAGCGAGGTCGACGCCAGATGGCGCGAGCTGGATGCATCGGAGCAGTTCAAGGCGCAAGGTGCCCTGTACGAAGGACGCCGCCGAGCGCTGGACGTCATTATCGCGGACGCCTTGTTGGGTCGTGCCGCCAAGGCACGAGGTGTCACCGTCGAGCAGTTGCTGAAGCAGGAGATTCCGAAACGCATCCAGCCTGTCGCAGATGCGGACGTCGACGCCTTCTACAAGGCGAACCAGGATCGGATCCAGGGTCGGTCGATCGGTGAAGTACGCCCTGCGATCGTGGAAGTGCTTCAACGCCAGCGGCGTGACGAGGCGCGAGCGTCACTCCTGGCCGGTCTGCGGAGAGAGGCCGGTGGGACGGAGATTGCGCTGGAGCCGCCCCGGCAGGAGGTGACGTTCACCTCGGACGACCCCGTGCGCGGGTCGCGCGCCGCTGCCGTGACGATCGTTGAATTCTCAGATTATCAGTGCCCGTTCTGTGCGCGCGTGGCGCCCGTGCTCCAGAGGGTGCAGGCCACGTATGGCGACCGCGTGCGAATCGTCTGGAAGGATTTTCCGCTCGACGACATCCACCCGCGCGCCATGGAGTTGGCAGAGGCGGCGCGTTGCGCGGGCGATCAAGGCAAGTACTGGGAGTTTCACGACCGCGTGTTCTCGACGCATGCTGCCGTCGCGACCGCGCCGCTCGAAGAGTATGCGCGGGCGATCGGGATCCGCTCGCCCCCGTTCGTGGCGTGCGTCAAATCGAACCGGCATGCGAAGGCCATCATCGACGCGCAGAATGCCGGCCAGCGCCTTGGCGTGGATGCCACGCCCATGCTCTTCATCAACGGAAGACCGATCCCCGGAGCCCAGTCGTTCGAAGTATTGGCGCGAGTGATCGACGACGAGCTCGAGCGCGGCCTGCACTGAACAGGAGGCTGGGCGATCCAATGCGTTGGATGTGCGCGCAAGATCTAGGCACATTACCTATATTATGGTAATAGGTCGAGCTTGACCCGGGGGATAGCCTCTCCGGGTGGGTGGGCCGCATTACGGGCCGTTCGACTCGGATTGTCCTCGCGGGGTTGATCCGCCACCAGAAGAACGTTCTCAGAGCACGCTCGCCCGACCGTCATACGTCGATCCCCACCACCCGCCGCATCAGCGGATTCAACGCAAAGTCGCGTGTCAATGAGGAGAGGCGAATGACGCTCCATCGGAGAATATTCAGCCGACTCGTTACTGTGGCATCGCTGTTACTGCTGCCTGGTATCGCCTCGGCGCAGTCGGTGAATGCGGGTTCGATTGCCGGGACGGTTCGAGACACGACGGGCGCGGTGATGCCCGGCGTCACGGTCGAAGCCTCGAGCCCCGCACTCATCGAGAAGACGCGGAGCGGTGTGACCGACACGCAAGGCAACTACAAGATCGTGGACCTGCGGCCCGGGATCTACACCGTCACCTTTACGCTGCCCGGGTTCTCCACCGTCAAGCGCGAAAGCCTGGAGCTGACGACCGGGTTTACCGCGAACGTCAGCGCCGAGATGAGGGTCGGCGCGCTCGAGGAAACGGTCACCGTCACGTCTGCGACGCCTGTGGTCGATATCCAGAACGTCCGGCAGCAGATCGTCCTGTCCAAAGACGTGTGGGAGGCGTTGCCGACGGGCAAGACCGTGCAAGCCTACGCGTCGCTGACCCCCGGAGCCCTTCTGGGCGCGTCATCCCAGGACGTTGGCGGCTCGCACGGTGACACAGCCGGCAGCAGCTCCTTTACGTTCCACGGCACCAGCTCGAACGACTCGCAGGTGGTGATCGAAGGGATGAATTTCCAGGCGCAGACGACGGGCAGCGGCCCGTGGACCCGCACGACCCACGAGAACCAATTCGCGTTTCAGGAGACGACGCTGGCGAGCAGCCTGTCTGCGGAAATCGAGAACGCCGGCGTGTTCATCAATCACGTGCCGCGGGACGGCGGCAACAGGTTCGCCGGGACGTTCGGGGTGAACGGCAGCGCCTCGAGCTTTCAAGGCAGCAATCTGACCTCCGAGCTCGTCGCGCGGGGCGTCCAGGCTCCTGGGAGCCTCAAGAAGCTCTACGACGTCGGCGGCGGCTTTGGCGGCCCGCTCAAACAGGACAAGGTGTGGTTCTTCTTCTCTGACCGCACATGGAATGCCGAGAACTACATCGTCAACTCTTTCTACAATGCGACGCCGGCTCCGGCGTACGGGCTCATCCCGATCTACACGCCGGATCTGAGCCGTCAAGCCGCCTCGGGGACGCCGCATCACGACGACGATCTGCGGGTGACCGTGCAGGCCACCAGCAAGCAGAAGGTCAGCTTCTTCACCGAGCTGCAAGGGGCCTGCACCTGCGCGTACGGGGTCGGTGCTACACGCTCGCCGGAGGCGGGCGAGGATCTCAGCTCGCCGTATCTGACCCATAACTTCGCCCAAGGGACGTGGACCTGGGTCAAGAGCAATCGGCTGCTCATCGAGGCCGGCGACACCTACTATTGGCAAACGGGGGGCGCCGGTGGCACCGTTCGAGCGGCAGGCGTCTCCAGTTCCGCGATCCCCGTGTACGACATTTCGACGAATTTTTCCTGGAACGCGTTCGGCCAGGATCCCATCGCGTTCGGAGGCGTGTGCTGCAGCCCCTTCACGTCGTACAACCAGGTCCTGGGTTACTCGCGCACGAACGATATGCGATTCTCAGTCACGCTCGGTGGAGCCTCGCAGACGCTGAAGGTGGGGGCCCGGGTTCAACCGACCTACATGTTGTCAGGGGACGCCCAGTACAACGTGACCCCGTACGGGGCCGTATCGCTCGGCTTTCTCGGCGGGACGAATGGTGTCGTCCCCGTGCCCAAGCAGATTTACGAGCTCCTGAATCCCCAGGGGCCGGCGCCCGGCCAACCGAATGACGGCGCGGGCCTCGTGATGCTGTCGGCGCTGTACGCCCAGGATCAATGGGTCGTACGACGCATGACGCTGAACGCCGGCCTGCGCTTCGACGGGATGTACGGCCGGTACCACACACTGACGACCATCGCCAATGACTATGTCGGACCGCAGACAATCCCCGGCGTGACCAGCTCGCCCTCCTGGAAGGACATCAACCCGCGTGTGGGCGTGGCGATCGATCTGTTCGGCAACGGCAAGAGCGCTCTCAAGGGCTCGGTCGGCCGGTATGTTACCCACGCCAGCGACCCGTTGAACAACCCGGCTGGACAATTGGGTTTCGGCGGCGGCATCCGCACGTGGAACGACACGAACCACAACTACGTGCCGGATTGCGACCTGACGAATCCATTGACGAACGGTGAGTGCGGTGCGCTGCCCAATACGAGTCGGGGCCTCGCGAAGGTCCCGACCCAGTTCTACGATCCTGGCTATCTGGCGGGGTGGGACGTTCGGCCGTATTACTGGAATTCGAGCGTCAGC
Organism: Vicinamibacterales bacterium; assembly: GCA_035939575.1. Taxonomy (GTDB): domain Bacteria; phylum Acidobacteriota; class Vicinamibacteria; order Vicinamibacterales; family CAVVIG01; genus DATKHR01. The sequence goes on from DASZFS010000451.1 coordinate 17,752, forward strand.
TTGCAGCAGGAGCTTCGCCCGGGCGTCGGGTTGAACGTGGGGTATTTCAACACCTGGAACGGCAACCTGACGGTCACGGCGAATCGGGCGCAGCCTGCCTCCGTCTTCAACTCGTACTGTGTGCCGGCACCCACGGACAGCCGGCTTGGCGCCGTCAGCGGCCAGCCCGTGTGCGGGCTGTTCGACGTGAACCCGTCAAATTTCGGGCAGGTCAACAACCTGATTACCCAGGCGTCCAACTACGGCAAATGGACGAACATCTACAACGGCGTGGACGCCACAGTGAGCGCGCGTTTCGGGAAGGGCGGAACGCTGCAGGGCGGCTTCAGCACGTCGAAACTCTCCGTGAACAATTGCAGCGTCGCCGCCCAGATCCCGCAGGTGCTGGTGTCAGGCAGCACCAACACGCCGGCCGGCTACTGTTCGTACACGGTTCCCTGGTCGGCCCAGACGCAGCTCAAACTGTTCGGCGCCTACCCGCTGCGGTGGGGCTTGCAGGTGAGCGGCACCTTCCAGAATCTGGCCGGTCCACAGGTCACCGCGAGCCATACGTTCACGAACGCGCAGATCTTCCCGTCTCTTGGCCGCAACCTGTCGTCGGGGGCCAATGGGACGGTATCGGTGGCGCTGCTGCCGCCCTACTCCCAGTTCGAGCCCCGGTTCAACCAGGTCGATCTCCGGCTGACGAAGGCCGTTGTGCTGGGCAGGGCACGCGCGCTGCTGGCGATTGACGGGTACAACCTGTTCAACAGCGCGGCGGTTCTCGCGACGAATGGCACCTACGCAGGGACGACGGGGGGAAGCTGGCTGACGCCGACCGCGATCCTGGGTGCCCGCCTGATGAAGCTCGGTCTGCAGCTCGATTGGAAGTAACTCAGAACGTAACTTCTCCGTAGGAGCCACCTATGGACCGTCGGGAATTCATGTCGCGTGCGTCGCTCGCGATTGGGGCAATCGCCGCGCCGACCCTCCGTGTCGCTGCGTCCGGCGGCGAGCCCATTGTCGAGACAGCCTACGGCAAGGTGCGGGGCGTCAACGACAACGGTGTGTACGTCTTCAAGGGTATTCCCTACGGCGCGTCCACCGCTGGGGTGAACCGCTTCATGCCCCCGCGCAGGCCGCAGCCTTGGGCTGGCGTGCGCGATTGCCTGCAATGGGGTCCGAATTGTCCATCAGGCGGGGGGCCCGGGGCGGGCGCGGGGGCGGCCGCGACGAGCAAGGAGTTCCAATTGGAATTCGGGGCGGGCGGCGCGCCCGGCGCGAGCGGCCCCGCACCAGTGGCCAGCGAGGACTGTCTGGTCGTGAATGTATTCACCCGAGGGCTGCGCGATGATAAGAAGCGCCCGGTGATGGTCTGGATTCACGGAGGCGGTTTCTCCGGAGGCACCGGTTCCGGGGCCCGCACCGACGGCACCAATCTCGCCCGCAACCACGACGTCGTGAGCGTGTCGCTCAACCATCGCATCGGCGTCCTCGGCTATTGCTATCTCGACGATCTCGACTCCGCCTTCACGCATTCGGGGAACGCGGGTCAGCTGGACCTCGTCGCCGCGTTGCAGTGGGTACGCGACAATATCGCGGCGTTCGGCGGCGATCCCAACAACGTCACGATCCATGGCGAGTCCGGCGGCGGCTCCAAGATACACGTCCTGATGGCGATGCCGGCCGCCAAGGGGTTGTTCCATCGTGCCGTCTGCCAGAGCGGCGTCATCAGAACGTCTGCTACCGGCCTGAGTGTGCCGGATCGGGCCAAGGCAACCGAGGAGACCTCCCGGCTGCTCAAGACCCTGGAGCTGGGTCCCCATCAAATCAGGCAGCTTCAGCAGCTCCCGATCGATCGCCTGCGTATACCTGGTAATTTCGCGCCTGTCGTGGGCACGGCGGACTTTCCCGAGGCGCCCAACAAGGCCATCGCGAAGGGCTCGGCGCGCGTCCCGTACATCGTCGGCTGCACCAAGTACGAGGCGCAGTTCCAGTTGGCGGTGGCAGGGGTTGATCCCAAGACCGTCACCGACGAGCAGCTGTTGCAGCGGGCCCGCGGGATCAGCGGCGAGAAAACCGGTGAGCTCGTCGCCGGCTATCGCAAGAACTACCCGAACTACACGCCCGGTGAGATTCTGGTGCGCCTCATGTCGGACGGCACGAGGCTGGCATCGATCAAAGCGGCGGAAGCGCACATCAAGGCCGGAGGGGCGCCCACCTACATGTACTTGTTCACGTGGGAAAGCCCGCGCATGGCGAGCTGGCAGTCCGCGCACGGAATCGACTGCAGCTTCTATTTTGGCAATACCGAGTTCCTGGGCATGTCAAAAGGGCTTCCCGACGCACAGCAGCTCGCCGTCAAGGCCAGCAGCGCCTGGGCGACGTTCGCGCGCTCCGGCAAGCCATCGAACCCGGCTTTGGGAAACTGGCCGGAATACACCCTCGAGAAGCGCCCGACGATGGTCTTCGCGGCCTCGCCGCATATCGACAATGACCCGATGGAGGCGGATCGTCTGGCCTGGGAAAAGATCATCGAGCCCTCCGCCTGATCCGCAGAATCGGCGCTCCTCCTGACTCCGCTGCGTTTTGCCGCGACAACGTGCGAGAATCCGCATCACACCACAGGAGGTGAGATGCGCCGCGAACCCCGACAGCCGATCGCGCGTCGATCGGTCCACCCGCTCACTGATGCCGGCGCCATCGCCACTTTTGCGCGAACGGGCCTCGCCGCAGCATGTCTCATCGTTTTCGCGACAAGCGCGTGCTCGAAAGGCGCGGCCCAACCTGCGGCGGCAGCCGCGACGCCCGCCGCCAAGCCCAGACTCGGCATCCGGCCGAGCGGCGACGAAACGATCAAGCCCGACCTCAGTCGCGTGTCCGATGAGCTGAAAACGGTCTACGGCTACATTGACGAGCACATCGACGATCACGTCGAACAGCTCCAGAAATGGATCCGGCAGCCGAGCATCTCGAACAGCGGCGAAGGCATCGCCGAATCCGCCGACATGGTGAAGGGCTTTTTCGAGCAGCTCGGGTGTCAGGAATCGCGCGTGTACGACGTCGGCGTCACCGAGTGGGGCGCGCCGGGAAACCCGGTCGTCTACGCCAGATGCGACGAGGGCGCGCCGCGGACCATCGCGATCTACTGGCAGTACGACACGATGCCCGTGACGCAGCCCGACGCGTGGAGCGTCCCGCCGTTCGAAGGGCGGCTCGTTGAACAGCCGCCGTTCAAGAAAGTCCTGGTCGCGCGCGGCGCCGACAACTCGAAAGGGCCGCAGCTCGCCTACTGGAACGCGCTGATGTCGATCAAGGCCGTGACCGGGAAGCTCCCCGTCAACATCGTCTTCGTCGCCGAGGGTGACGAAGAGCGGATGGACATCGGGCTGCGCAAGTTCGTCAAGGATCACCCGACGTTCTTCGATCACGTCGACGCCCTCATTGGCGAAGGCGGCGACCAGGCGCCGAGCGGCGGAGCCGGCATCGGGGGCGGTTCCGAAGGCTGCGTGTACTTCGAACTGACGACGAGCGGGCGGGCGTGGGGACGCGGACCGGTGCAGTCCGACATCCACGGATCGAACAAGCGCGCGGTGGACAGCCCGGCGTGGCGGCACATGAAGATGCTCGCGTCGCTCGTCTCCGAGGACGGCAACACTCCTATGGTCAAGGGATTCACCGACGGCATCCAGCCGCTGTCGCCGGAGGAGACCGCGCGCCTCAAGAAGGACGCCGAGAAAGTGGACATGAAAGTGGCGGCGTCGAACATCGGCGTCGCGCGCTTCATTGCCGACGACCCGTTCACGATGCTGAAAATGGGCCAGTACGGGACGTCCTTCAACCTGGATGGCATCTGGGGCGGCAACATGTATGCGGGCGGCGCCGGCGCGATCCTGCCGAACAAGATCACGTCGAAGCACAACATCCGCTACGTGCCGAAGATGAACGGCCTCGAGATCGTGAAGCGCATCCGCGAACAGCTGGATCGCAACGGCTATAAGGACGTCGAGCTGAAGATCGTCGGCGACGTGCCGTGGTCGAAGATGTCGTACGACACGGAGATCGCCGCGGCGATGAACACGACCTACGAGATCTTCGACGTGCCGCACGGCAAGCCGGCGAACTACTCGTCGATCCTCGGGGGCTACTGGCCCGCGTACCTGTTCTCCAACAACGAGGTCGGCATGCGCGTCGCGCCGGTGTCGATGCCGATCGCGATCGGCGGCGTCGGGCACGGCGGGAACGCGCACGCGGCCAACGAATACTTCGTCATCGAAGGCGCAGGAAAGATCTACGGCATGGCCGGCGCGGAGAAAGCCGCGGCCACAATCATCTATAACTTCGCCGGCAAGAACCCGCAGCCGGCGGCGGTGCCCAAAGCGCCGGTCGCAACGACGTCGGCGATGAAGTAACGGTCGCCGGTGCCGGGGGTCGAAACCGAAGGCTCAAGGAGCAGCTGTGTCAGAGAACGTGAAGCGGCACCACACGGTTCGTCGTACGCCTTTTCCGTTGTCGGGGACCTCGCCGCTGGTGCCTCCGATCGTTCCGAGCGCCGTGTACGTGGCGCGCGATGCGGATCATATGGACGCCGTCTACGAAGGCCACGAACAGGGCTTCACCTACGCGCGCGAGGGTAGCCCGAACGCGGAACTGCTTGCCGCAAAGATCGCGGCGCTCGAGGGCGCCGAAAGCGCACTGGTGACATCGTCCGGCATGTCGTCAGCGGCCGCGATCGTTCTCGGCCTGCTGAAGTCCGGCGATCACGTCGTTGCCAGCAACCAACTGTACGGGCGTACGATGCGACTCGTCGGTCAGGAACTGCCGAGACTGGGATTTGCGACCGACCTGGTCGATGCGACGGATATCGCTGCGGTCGAAGCCGCCGTTCGACCGACCACGCGACTCGTGCTGGTGGAGGTCGTGTCCAACCCGCTGCTGCGCGTTGTGGATGTCGCCGCGCTGGCCGTTGTTGCACGATCGCACGGCGTACTGCTGGTGGTGGACAACACGTTTCCCACCCCGCTCGGGTTGCGGCCGCTCTCACTTGGCGCCCACGTCGTCTTTCACAGCATCACCAAGATGCTCGCCGGTCACAGCGACGTGACGCTTGGAGCGGTGTGCGCCTCGCGAGAATTGATCGCGCCTGTCCGCGACACAGTCGTGACCTGGGGGCTGAACGGCAGCGCGTTCGATTGCTGGCTTGCTGAGCGTGGGATGAACACGCTCGAACTACGTGTCGCGCGTGCGAATGCCAACGCTGCAGCGCTGGCGGAGTTTCTTGGACGCCAGTCCTGCGTACGTCGCGTGTTCTATCCAGGTCGTACGGATCATCCGGATCACGCGGTTGCGCGTCGACTGTTTGGCGAACAGTACGGCAATATGGTGACGTTCGAGCTGGACGGTGGCCGTGACGCGGTCAATCGCTTCATGCGGGCACTCGACTCGATTCCATTTGCTCCCACACTGGGCGATGTCGCCACGATCATCAGCCACCCGGGCGTGACGTCGCATCGCGGTTTGACCGCAGAAGCCCGCGAAGCCCTCGGCATCCGCGAAGGCACCATTCGCGTATCGGTCGGCGTCGAAGAGTTCTCGCTCCTCGAAGCCGAATTCCAGGCGGCGCTGGAAGTGCTGAACGAGAAGGCGCGCACCTGAGGTGAAGGCGCATCCCGCCAGGAGCTCCAGAGATGCCCGACCTGCAAAAGATTGCCGCGGAGAGCGCCCTCGAGCGAGGACTTCGATGCTCGTTCTGCAGCAGGGGACCCCACGAAGGAAGCGACCTGATCGTTGGGCCGGGCGTCTGCATTTGTGACGAGTGTATTGCCGCCAGTTCAGACATGCTGACGGCCGAAAACGGCGATGGTGACTGGGAGTCTCTCGATCCGGGGGACGACGAACCAGATGGCAGCGAACCAGGTGTCAACCAGCCAAAGGTCGACGAGTCAAATCGGGACGACCTGAGCGGGGACGAGCAGACCGTGATCGTGGCGAAGCCGAAACGATTCCGGCTGCTGAGCGACGCAGATGTCGCTGGCCTCCTCACGATGGACGACATCATCGGCGCAATGCCAGACGTGCTCCGGCGATTCTCCTCGAGCGGAACCGTGCAGCAGTCCGAACGGTCATGCCCGCTGGCCGCGATCGAGAGCTCTTTGCCGTCATGCCTGCCTGTTTTCGTGACCCGGCTATCCTGGGCGCAAAGCTGGTGACGGTCTTCGAGCAGAACTCCACGCGCGACTTGCCGACCCATCTGGCGACGATCCTCTTGTTCGACCCGGAGACCGGCGCGCTGTGCGCCGTCATGGACGGAGGTTTCATCACGGAGACCCGTACGGCCGCCGTGTCAGCGGTCTCAGCCGACCTTCTGGCGCGAGATGATTCGAACGACTTGGCGATCATCGGATCCGGGGCGCAGGCCCGCACTCATCTCGTTGCGATGGAGTCGCTGTTCGAGCTCTCAAACGTTCGGGTGTGGAGCCGGACGCCGGAACACCAAACGGCGTTTCTCGAAGTCATGGAAGGCTCGACACAAGCAAGCCTGGCAGGCGCTGACTCGGCAGAGCAGGCGGTGCGCGGTGCTGATCTCATCGTGCTTGCCACATCTGCATCCGAGCCAGTCATCCGAAATGACTGGATCAAGGATGGGGCGCACGTCATCAGTGTTGGCGCGTGCCGGCCCGACCAGCGGGAAATGGACCCTGCGCTCGTCGCGCGTGGCCGCTTGTTCGTTGACTCCCGCGAAGCCGCCCTGGTTGAGTCCGGTGATATCGTCCTGGGAATCAAAGAACACCGGTTCAACGCCTCTCATATCGCCGGTGAGCTCGGCGAACTGATCGCGAACAAGGTGGAGGGCCGCCGCTCTCCACGCGAGATTACGATCTTCAAGTCGCTCGGTGGAGATCTAGGGGATGCTCCTCAATTGCCAAAGAGACGCGACCAGAAGGAGCGCTTTTTCCCGGCTCCTGACACTGCCATGTTTCCGTTCACCACCTGGTGGTTCCATCGTCGCCCCGCAAGTCAATTGAGCCCCTAGGATCCGTAATTATCGCTCTTGTGACACGCGGCTCTGAACGCATTTGTTCACAACAGGTTGCGAGGCCGCCCGCGCGACATGCCCACGCGACATGCCCACGCGCGTCATTCGGTCCTTTTCAGGACCGATTCCGGTAGACTGCGAGGGATCAAGGGCACGACACCATCCACGTTGGAGATTGCGATGACGCGTACGTCCGGTCTCGTGTCGCTGGCGGCACTGATACTTGCCTCCGTCACCATGTCAGGTCAGGACCGGACGACTGGTTCGCGTCCGCCATCGATCGCCGGGGGTGACTGGCCACACTACACGGCCGACATCAAAGGCACGAAGTACTCGTCGCTCGCGCAAATCGACGCGAGCAATTTCAATCAGCTCGAGGTCGCCTGGCGATTCAAGACCGACATGCTCGGTCCGCGGCCCGAGTTCAAGCTGGAAGGCACGCCGCTCGCGATCGACGGCGTGCTGTACGCAACCGGTGGAACGCGGCGGTCGGTTGTGGCGCTGGACGGCAAGACTGGCGAGCTGATATGGACGCACAGCCTGCGCGAAGGACGGCGCGCCGGCATTGCGCCGCGCCAGCTGTCGGGCCGCGGGCTCTCGTACTGGACCGACGGCCACGGCGAGGCTCGGATCCTCTACATCACGACTGGCTACCGGCTGGTCGCGCTCAATGCCCACACCGGCGCGCCGATCAATTCGTTCGGCACGAACGGCATCGTCGACCTGAAGGTGGGCGCGGTGTTCGGCAAGGGCCAGCAGATCGATCTCGAAACCGGTGAGATCGGCGTCCACTCGACGCCGCTCATCGTCAAGGACGTCGCGATCATCGGGTCGTCGTTCCGTGAGGGCGCGACCGTGAGCACGCACGACAACACCAAAGGCCTCGTCCGCGCGTTCGACGTCCGGACCGGCAAGCTGATCTGGACGTTCAACACCATTCCACGCCCGGGCGAGTTCGGCAATGACACGTGGGAGAACGAGTCGTGGGCCATCAACGGCAATGCAGGCGTGTGGACTCAGATCACCGTCGACGAGGAGCTCGGCCTCGTATACCTCCCGGTCGAAACGCCGACATCGGACTACTACGGCGGCCATCGCCCCGGCAACAACCTGTTCGCCGACAGCATCGTCTGCGTCGACCTGAAGACAGGAAAGCGGAAGTGGCACTACCAGGTCGTGCACCATTCGCTCTGGAACTACGACATGTCGTCGGCCGCGATCCTCGTGGATATCAACGTCAACGGCAAACCAATCAAGGCCGTCGCCGTCCCGGGCAAGCAGGCGTTCCTGTTCGTCTTCGATCGCATCACCGGCCAGCCCGTATGGCCCATCGAGGAACGTGCTGTTCCACAGTCCGACGTACCGGGCGAAAAGACGAGCCCGACGCAGCCGTTTCCCACGAAGCCGCCAGCCTACGCGCGCAACACGGTCAGGGTGCCGGATGACCTGATTGACTTCACGCCGGAGATGCGGGCGCAGGCCGTGAAGCAGATCGCTCGCTACAAGGTCGCGCCGTGGATGTACAACCCCCCGATTCTGGGCGACGCCACCGGCATGCTCGGCGCCATCAACATGGGCAACGCCGTCGGCGGCACCAACTGGCCGGGCGTTGCGTACGATCCCGAGCTGCACACGATTTTCGCAAACGCCAACAACGTCGGCATCACGTCGACGTCGCTCGTTACGCCGCCGCCCAGCTTCTCCGACATCCGCTACGTGTCTGGGATGGCCGGCCGCCCGTTCCAGGAAGTGCTGGGGCCGGGCGACTGCTGCGCCGCGGATTCGCCGCGCGCGCAGTCGCAGGCGCAGGCCGCGCAGGAACGCGGGCCGTCCGGCGCGCTGGTGACGGCGACGGCCGGCGGTGGGCTGACCGTCGAGGGCATGACGATTCTCAAGCCGCCGTACGGAACGATCTCCGCGGTCAATCTCGACCGCGGCGAAATCGTCTGGCAGGTGCCGCACGGCGATACTCCCGATGTCGTGCGGAATCATCCCGCGCTGAAGGGCGTGAACATCCCAAAGACAGGGCAGGCCGGAACGGGCGGGGTTGGCCTGATGGTCACCAAGACCCTCGTCGTTATGGGCGACCCGCAGCTGACGACCACACCGGAACACCCGAGAGGCGCGATGCTGCGGGCTTACGACAAGCAGACGGGCAAGGAAGTGGGCGCGGTGTGGATGGCGGCACCCGAAAGCGGTTCGCCGATGACGTACCTCGCTGACGGCAAACAGTACATCGTCGTCGCGATCAGCGGGGGCAACTACTCGGGCGAGTACGTCGCCTTCACGCTGCCGAGAAAGTGACGACTAAGGTAGAATTAACAGGAAACGGGAGGGACATGCGCACCGTCTTCCGCATCGGATATCTGGCGGCCACGGCCACTCTCGTGGCGGCTTCCGCGATTGACCTCCATGGGGCGGCTTGGTTTCAACGCCCTGCCAGAGCCGAGACGGCTCCAGCAGCACCGGATGACGCGGCCTCGCCCGTAGAAATCCGGGCGGTTCTCGACAAGTACTGTGTCACTTGTCACAACGAACGGCTGAAGAGCGCCAGCATCGTGCTCGAGCAGAAGGACGTCGGCCACGTCGCATCGGACGTCGAGACGTGGGAGCGTGTGGTCCGGAAGCTCGAGGCGGGCGCGATGCCGCCGATGGGTGTGCCGCGTCCCGATGCCGGGACACTCAAGCGTGTCTGGCACGGAATCGCGGCACAGCTTGATCGCGAAGCTGCCCAGCACCCGAATCCAGGCCGACTTCCGATTCATCGCCTCAACCGCCTGGAGTACACCAACGCGATTCGCGACCTGCTCGGCCTCGAGATTGACGGCAAGACCCTGCTTCCAGCCGACGACACCGGATTCGGCTTCGACAACATCGCTGATGTCCTCACGGTTTCGCCGGGACTCTTCGAGCGCTATAT
>DASZFS010000452.1:0-2515 GCA_035939575.1 Vicinamibacterales bacterium
CATATCGTGATGATCTCCAGCGGTGACCCCTGTCACAGCCCTCCGAGTGAGCCGCGCGACACGGTCCATCCGCCGCTCATGATGCGGACACCGGATTTGATTCAGAACCTCTACATCCTGTAGAAGCCGCGAAAGAAGATCTTGTACCCTTGTGAAGGTCGGCCAAACCTCGGCGGCTTCGCGGTCCCGCCGAATACGCGTTCTTATCCCGCGGGCGGCAAACTCAGTGGGCGACGACAAGAAGCCTGACGGCGAGGAAAGTCACCACCGCGCTGGACGCGAGCGCGGTCAGCAGCCTGCCGCGGGCGCCCGCCAACAGGCCGCCGAGCAGCGCGCCGCCACCGGCCAGCAGCAGTTGCCAGCTCGCCGACGCGGCAAAGGCGCCGACGACGAATGAAAGCTGCGCCAAGCGATCCAGAGATGCTGCGGCTTGCGTACCGAGAACGAGCGCGCCGAAGTAGATCACCGTGGTCGGGTTCAGCAGCGTCATCCCGAGGAGTCCGAGAAACGCCCGAACGGGACTCGTCGGCGACACGGTGTTCGTCGGCAACACAGTGTCCGCCTCGGCGACAGTCAGCGACTGCCGCTTGCGGTACGTGCCGACCGCGATGACGCCGCCCCGGATCGCCAGGATCAAGAGGACGCACGCCGAGGCCCACCGCAACGAAGGCATGATCGGCCGGATGTCCCGGGCGAGCGTAGCGCCGCCTAAAGTCGCGATCGCTGCGTAAAGACCGTCCGCGCTCGCCACGCCAAGCGCCGCACACGCTCCGATCTTCAGCGACGTGCGAGCCGTCAGACCGAGAAGATATGTCCCGATCGCTCCGACAGGCATCGCGACGCCGTACCCCGCGAGCAGTCCCGCGGCCAGCGCGGCGATCACGAGCGGAAGGGAATCGGCCTCCGCATTCGGCCCGTCTTCTGCTGGCCACGCGCCAATACGGCAGCGTCGGGCAGCAGGCAGGCGATGGTGGTCGCGGTCATGGGCAAAGCCTGCGGAAGGCGGGGCTCCCCGCGCAACTCATTTCCGCCGCGCGAGCGCAGAAGGACCCTCATGACAACCGGTCGTCTTCGCGCGGCTTCATACCCATCTCACTGCACGGTCAAGACGACCGGTCATTTTCACACGGCTTCACTTCTACCGCGCGATCGCCGCATCACCTGCAAGACGACCGGTCATTTTCGCGACGGCTTCTTGTCCGCCTCGCTGTGCGCTCAAGACGACAGGCCGTTTTGAACGCCGTGCCGCAGGTGCGAGCGGCACGTCAAATGCGGGTGCTGCGGCGCTCGAGCATGACGACGTCGCGCCACACGCCGTGGTGTTTGCCGATGCGCTCGCGGGTGCCGACCTCGCGGAATCCGGCGCGCCGGTGGAGCGCGAGACTAGCCGCGTTCTCCGGGAAGATCCCGGACTGGATGGTCCAGATCCCGGCTTCCTCAGTCGACGCGATGAGTACACCGAGCAGCGCGAATCCGATGCCTTGGCCGCGCGCGTCCGGGTGTACGTATACGGAGTGCTCGACCACTCCGGCATAGACGCAGCGGTCCGAGACGGAGCTCGCCGCGACCCAACCGAGCACCCGACCGCCTTCATCTATCGCGACGTGGCGGTGCGCAGGCAGTTTCGCTTTGTCGAACGCCTCCCAGGTGGGCGCGTCCGTCTCGAATGTGGCCTGTCCCTCGTCGATGCCGAGCTGGTAGATCTCCAGAACCTGCGCGGCGTGCTCTGGACGCATCGCCGTCAGCCGTACGGACTCGCCCGTCATCAGGTCGCTCCCGGGGTGGCGATCTCCTCGCGCCAGATCTGGGCGTCACGCACTGGGGGCGACCTTCGCCAGACCGTTGATGATCCGGTCCATCGCGTCGCCGCCGCGCGGGTCGGTGAGGTTCGCCAGCAGCTTGAGCGTGAAGCGCATCAGCATCGAATGCGAAAGCCCGCGCTGGGTGGCCGCCCGCATCACCTTCGGATTGCCGATCAGCTGCACGAACAGTCGCCCGAGGGTGTAGTAGCCGCCGTAGGTCTGGCTGAGGATCTTGGGGTAGTCGGACAGGGCCAGCTCGCGGTCGTAGGGCGTGCGGCGCGACTTCGCCTGCGCGATGACCTTCGCCGCGATCTCGCCGGACTCCATGGCGTAGGTGATGCCCTCGCCGTTGAACGGGTTCACCATGCCGCCTGCGTCGCCGACGAGGAGCAGCCCTCTGGTGTAGTGGGGCTTGCGGTTGAATCCCATGGGCAGCGCGGCGCCGCGGATCGGCACGGTCCGGTTCTCCTCGGTCATCTCCCACTCGGGCGGGGTCGAGGCGAGCCAGCGGCGCATCATGTCGCGGTAGTCCACCCCCTTGAACGCCGAGGAGGTGTTGAGGATCCCCAGGCCGATGTTCGAGGTGCCGTCGCCCATTCCGAAGATCCAGCCGTAGCCGGGCAGGAGCCGGTCGGGCTCGTTGGCGTCGCGTAGCTCCAGCCACGACTCGAGGTAGTTGTCCTCGTGGCGCGGCGTCCGGTAGTACGCCCGGT
>DASZFS010000453.1:0-9168 GCA_035939575.1 Vicinamibacterales bacterium
CATCTCGTGGACGCCGTTGCGGCTTCATTGGCGCTCCCGCTGGCGACCGAGCCGCATCAGGCGACGTTTGCAGCCGACGCGTACTGGCGGGGCGAGACCCACAGGCTGTGCGACCGCCCGGCGAGCCTGATCCGCCTCATCGACGAGCTCATCGAGCTCGGGGTCCAGCAGGTCGTGCTCGTGGCCGCGACGCCGGAGTCAGCCGGCCCGCACGCTCTGGCGCCGCCTCGCGTGGACGGCCGTGGGCGCCTTGGCGAGTACCTACAGTCGTCGGAGGCAGCGATTCTCAGGGACGCGACGACGACGACAGGCGGCGTGCGCATCTACACGATCCGACCGGTCCACAATCCGATTGGACCGCTGGATCTCGCCGGGGGGTTCGATGATCGTTCTCATCGCAGCCAGCCGCTCGCCGAGCTGATGGCCCGCGGGTACGAGGATGCTTACCACCAGTTCGTCGAACCGGTGGTCGGGGCAAGCGGCGAACGGATTCAGCCACCAGCGCGAACGGAGACGACGCATGAAGGGACTGGCAACAGAGCTCATCCACGCAGGTGAGTCCGACCGCGGCGACCTGGCGCCGCTGACCACGCCCATCTACGAGACGACCACATTCGTCTTCGACAGCGCCGCGGAGGTGCTCGACTACAACGAAGGGCGCTCGGGCAAGTACCTCTACTCGCGTTACACGAACCCGACCGTCGTGAGCACGGAGCGCAAGCTCGCCGCGCTCGACCGGGCCGAGCGCGCGCTGCTGTTTGGATCGGGCCAGGGCGCGACGACGACGATTCTGCTCGGGCACTTGAAGGCCGGCGACGAGCTGGTCTGCAGCGCCGCGATCTACGGCGGCACGCTGCACCTGCTCGAGGACGTGCTGACGCGCCTTGGAATCGTCCCCCGGTTCGTCTCGCTGGCCGAGCTCGCGGAGCCAGAACGGCTCTTTACCGACAGAACGCGCGCGGTCTGGTTCGAGTCGCCCACCAACCCGACGCTCCGCTGCGTCGACATCGCGCGCGTCGCCGCGGCGTGCCGCGCAAGGGGGGTCCTGTCCATCGTCGACAACACCTTCGCGAGCCCGATCAACCAGCAACCGCTTGCGCTCGGCGTCGATCTCGCCATGCAGAGCGTCACGAAATATCTGAACGGCCACAGCGACGTGACCGGCGGGTCGGTCAGCGGATCGGCGGCGCTGCTGGCCCCGATCGAGAAAACGCGACGGCTGATCGGCACGGTCATGGATCCGCATCCCGCGTACGCGCTCGGGCGGGGGCTGAAGACCCTGCCGCTCCGCGTCAAGCAGCACAACGCAAACGCACTGGCTGTCGCCGAGTTCCTGGCAGCGGATCCGAGGGTCAGCCAGGTGTTCTATCCCGGGCTCGCCTCGCATCCCGACCACGGTATCGCGAGGCGTCAGATGGCCGGGTACGGCGGCATGGTATGCGTCGATCTCGGTGGCAGCTATGAGCGCGCCGCGCGGGCGTACGATCGGCTGCAGCTCGTCAAGCGCGCGGCCAGCCTGGGCGGTGTAGAGAGCCTCGTGAGCCTTCCGGTTCTCACGTCGCAGTGGGGGCATACCGACGCCCAGCTGCGCGAGGCGGGCGTGACGCGGGGGATGCTGCGGCTGTCGATCGGGCTCGAGGAGGCGGTCGACGTGATTGCGGATCTCGATCAGGCGCTCGGCGTGAGCGGGCGTTGACCTGGCGAGGCATTGAAGAGATAGGTCCTAGCGCGCTTTGACCTCTTCAGGCTCGCTTCGGCCCTCGGCCTTCTGGCCTTTGACGTCCTTCTCCTTTGGCTGCTCGTGGATGAGGAAGTCCTGTACGAGCGCCGCGAGGCGGGCGCCAATCTCGTCGCCCGAGATGTCGCCGAACTTCGCGCGGAACGCCCGGACGGGCACGATGGCCTTGGCCATGGCGCGGTGGCCGCCGGCGCTTCCGATGTCCGAGAAGAAGCGCCGTACGAACTCGCCCGCGTTCTTCGTGTAGCCGAGGTTCCGCACCGAGATGACCAGCGTCTCGTTGACGATGCCCGCGACGATCGTCCACTTGACATCCTCGAGCTGCAGGAAGAAGTCGGCCACGTAGGGGATGAAATCCTCGCGCGGCGATGGGCCGAGGAAGGCGCAGAACACCTGATCGGCGAGTCGGCCGTTCCGGTAGGCCTTCATCACGTAATCGAGCCGCTCGAGCGTGATCTCGGCGCCCTCCATCTTGCGGATGAGCGCGGCGTCGGCGAGCGGATAGAGATACGAAAACGCCTCGAGGTCGACGCGGTTAGTCGACCGGTTGAAGAACAGCGTGTCGGATTTGATCGCGTACAACATCGCCGTTGCTGCGCGTTCGGAGATGTTCACGTCGACTGCGCGCAGGTGCTCGGTCAGGATGGTCGACGTCGAGCCGTAGTCCGGCCGGATGTCCTTGAAGACCGCGGTATAGCCCGGCTGCTCCGGGTGGTGGTCGATGACGAGGTCGACGCGGTCGATCATCTCGCCGAAGTAGTGCGGCTGGACGTCCACCATGGCGATCCGGTCGTACTCGCGCAGCGTCTCGGGCGTGATCGCCTCGACGTGCAGGTCGAGCAGGTTCACCATGCGCTGGTTCTCGGGGCGCGTCACGCCCTGGATGGCCCCGATGATCGCCGTCGTCTTCGTGCGGCGCAGGACGTTGCGCAGGGCGAGACCGCTCGCCATCGCGTCAGGGTCCGGATCGTTGTGCAGCATGATCAGCACGCGGTCGGCGTCGCTGAAGTAGCGCTGGTACTGCTGCACGCGGGCCCGCGTCAGGGATCGACTGAACTCGGTGAGGAGCGGCCCGCCGAACAGCTCCGACATCGAGAGGTATGCGACGTCGGGAAGCTGCTGCCGGTATTCCTCGGCGCGCTCCTGGCCGGCGCCAGCGCCAACGCCCAGGATGTAGACGAGCGTTCCGCCAGCGTCACGAATGGCCTCGAGGATTTTCTTGAGGCTTCGCCGTCCGTTGTCCTCGACGACCACGCACGTGCTGGGACCCAGGTCGGCTTTGACCCACGTCTCCGTGCGCCGCGGGTCACCGGATGTCACCGAGACGCCGGCTTCGTGCAGCCGGCGCGCGAGAGGCCGGGTTTCGACGATGAACTCCACTTCGAAGCCGGGCAGCAGGATCTCATCAAGCATCCTGATGACCAGCTCGTCCTGGCAGACGGCTAGACAGCGCATCGTACCGTTAACCTCTCATTTTACCGCCGATTGCCGTCTGGTTGGGCTGGAGTTGTTGATTCCACTCCAGGGGCCCTATTCCGCGGTCCTCCAAGAGCCCCGTCAACCTGCTAGAGTGCCGGGTGTGAGGTTGGGGGGGTGGATGGCTCGTCGAGCGATGCGTGTGAGCGCAGCGATGCTGTGCGCGGCCTCGTGGGCGGTCGGTCTCCCGGCCCAGCAACCGCCACCCGTCTTTCGAGGCGGGATTGACCTCGTCAACATCGCCGTCACGGTGACCGACCGGAAGGGCACGCTCGTCACAGACCTGACCGCGGACGATTTCGAGGTCTACGAGGACGGGCGGAAGCAAGCCGTTACGTATTTCTCGCGCGGTGACGCCGCTGACGGCCCCGCGCCCGAGATGCACCTCGGGTTGCTGCTGGACGTGAGCGGCAGCATGGAAGACGACCTGGCGTTCAGCAAGACTGCGGCCGTCAAATTTCTGAACACGCTGACCGACGCCAAGGACGTCACGGTGGTCGACTTCGACATGGAGATCCGCGCCGCGCGCTACGGGCAGGCCGAGTTCGCGCGTCTCATCGAGCGCATCCGTCAAAAGAAGGCCGGCGGCGAGACCGCGATTTACGACGCGGTCGGCGTCTACCTGGACGGCGCCGACGGGCAGACCGGCCGCAAGATCATGCTGCTGTACACCGACGGCGGCGATACGCGCAGCTCGCTGCCGCTGCGTGAGCTGATGGACCTGCTGAAGGCATCGGACGTCACGATGTACGCGATCGGCGAGCTGGAGCATCAGCCGTGGTCGGTCAAGAGCCAGCAGCGCATGGTTCTCCAGCAGATGGCCGAAGTCACGGGCGGGCAGGCGTTCTTTCCTACGTCGACCCGGCAGCTGGACGACGTCTACCAGACCGTGCTTTCGCAGGTCCGCGCTCAGTACACGCTCGGCTACACGTCGACGAACTTGAAGACCGACGGCGGCTGGCGCAAAGTTGAACTGCGCCTTGCGCATCGGGATGAGCGCGGCGTGCGCCTCCGCGCCCGCAAGGGGTACTTCTCACCATACAAGCCGCCGTACAAACCCTAGTCCCTCAAATCCTCAGATCCTCAAGTCCTCAAATCTCGTCGCCTGTGTAGTACGATTGCCGATTGGTATGCCCTCCGTGTACGACCGCTTCAACCTGGTCTCCGAGTTTTCGCTCGCCGGCGATCAGGAGCGCGCGATCGACGAGCTGACCCAGGGCCTGAACCGCGGCGACCCGCACCAGGTCCTGCTGGGTGTCACGGGGTCGGGCAAGACGTTCACGATGGCGCAAACGATTGCCCGCGTGAACCGGCCGACGCTCGTCATGGTGCACAACAAGACCCTGGCGGCGCAGCTCTACCAGGAGTTTCACCGGTTCTTCCCCGAGAACGCCGTCGAGTACTTCGTCAGCTACTACGACTACTACCAGCCGGAGGCCTACGTCCCGTCGACCGACTCGTACATCGAGAAGGAAGCGACCATCAACGACGAGATCGACCGCATGCGGTTGTCGGCGACGCGGTCGCTGTTCGAGCGCCGGGACGTCATCATCGTGGCGAGCGTCTCGTGCATTTACGGCCTCGGCTCGCCCGAGGCGTACTACGGGATGCTGCTCCCGCTCGAGCGCGGCCAGCGCATCAAGCGCGAAGAGATCCTCCGCAAGCTCGTGGAGATTCAGTACGAGCGCAACGACCATGAGTTCGGGCGCGGCACCTTCCGCGTCCGTGGCGACGTCATCGAGGTCTACCCGTCGTACGAAGAGCAGGGGCTGCGCATCGAGTTGTTCGGCGATGAGATCGACGCCCTGACGTCGTTCGACGCGCTGACGGGCAAGACGATTCGGCGCCACGACAAGACCGCGGTCTACCCGAAATCGCATTTCGTCGCCCCGCGCGAGCGCACCCGCCGCGCCGTCGAGACGATCAAGGCGGAGCTGGCCGAGCGCCGGTCGCAGCTCGAGTCGGAAGGGCGCCTGCTCGAGGCGCAGCGCCTCCACCAGCGAACGATGTTCGACCTCGAGATGATCCGCGAGATCGGGTACTGTCACGGCATCGAGAACTACGCGCGGCACCTGACCGGGCGTAACCCGGGCGAGCCGCCTCCCACGCTCCTGGACTACCTGCCGAACGACGCCCTCGTGATTGTCGACGAGAGCCACCAAACCGTTCCGCAAGTCCGCGGGATGTATCACGGCGATCGCTCGCGAAAAGAAGTGCTCGTCGCATACGGATTCCGGCTGCCCTCCGCGCTGGACAACCGCCCCCTGAGCTTCGGCGAATGGGAAGAGCGCGTCCGGCAGGTCGTGTTCGTGTCGGCGACGCCCGGTCCCTACGAGCTGGCCAGGTCACAAGGCGTCGTCGTGGAGCAGATCATCCGGCCGACCGGGCTCATCGACCCGCCGATTGAGGTCCGGCCCGTCAAAGGACAGGTCGACGACCTGCTCCAGGAGATTCGCGATCGCGTCGAGCGCGGCGAGCGCGTGCTCGTGACAACGCTGACCAAGCGGATGGCGGAAGACCTGACGCAGTACTATCAGGAGCTCGGCGTCAAGGTGCGGTATCTGCACTCGGACATCGAGACGCTCGAACGCGTGGAGATTCTGCGCGGGCTGCGCCGCGGAGAGTTCGACGTGCTCGTCGGGATCAACCTGCTGCGAGAGGGACTGGACCTGCCTGAAGTCTCGCTCGTCGCCATCCTCGACGCTGACAAGGAAGGGTTCTTGCGATCGGGCGGCTCGCTGATCCAGACGTCGGGTCGCGCGGCCCGGAACGTGAACGGGCGCGTCATCATGTACGCCGACACCGAGACCGACTCGATGCGGGCGGCGATTGACGAGACCGGCCGCCGCCGCGCGATCCAGGCGCGCTACAACGAGGATCACGGCATCACGCCGCAATCGATCGTGAAGCGGATCGACGATGTGATGTCGAGCGTGTACGAGCGCGACTATCTGACGCCGGCGGCGGCCGTGGACGACACCGAGCGCTTCCATACGCAGCAGCAGCTCGACGCGCACATCGCGTCGCTTCAGGAACAGATGCGCACGGCGGCCGCGAACCTGGACTTCGAGAAGGCCGCCTCGCTCCGCGACGACGTCAAACGCCTGCGCAATCCCGAGCTGGGGCTGCCGCGGCCGGCGCGGAGGGCCTGAGCGGGGCGTGCTGTCGCTCGTGGAGCGCTGGGCGAAGGAGGCGGCCCTCGAGGTGCAGGAATACGTGCGCCTGACCGCCGCCACGCTCCGCTCGCTCGTCACCCCGCCCATTTATCCTCACGATATCGTGGAGCAGTTCGACGCGATTGGCGTCGGATCGCTCACGGTCGTGCTCCTCTCGGGTGTGTTTACGGGTGCGGCGCTCGCGCTGCAGAGCGGCCAGACCCTGGACCAGTTCGGCGCACGGCCCGTCGTGGGCCGCCTCGTCAGCGCGTCGATGATCAAGGAGCTCGGGCCGGTGCTGACAGCCCTGATGCTGACCGGACGGATCGGGTCGGGCATCGCCGCCGAGCTCGGCTCGATGATGGTGACCGACCAGATCAATGCCCTGCGCGCGCTCGGCACCGACCCTGTCCGCAAGCTCGTGGTCCCGCGCGTCCTCGCCGGCTTCTTCATGGCGCCCATCCTGACGGTCATCTCCGACTTCGTGGGGATCTTCGGCGGCTGGGTGGTGGCGCGCTTCACGCTGCAGGTGAACACCGGCCTGTACTGGTCCTCGGTGACCAAGGGGCTCTACCTTCAGGATGCCTGGATGGGGCTCATCAAGCCGTTCGTCTTCGGCTTCATCATCGTGACCATCGCCTGCCACGTGGGGCTTCGGACGTCGGGCGGCACGGCCGGCGTCGGACGATCGACGACGCTGTCGGTCGTGGCCGGCTCGGTGGCGGTGATTGCGGCCGACTTCTTCGTGACGCAGATTCTGATGTCGCTGCTGTACTGACCGATGGACGCCAAGCAGATCCTCGCCGAGCCAGGCGCTCCCGTCATCGTCTTCGACCGCGTCCGGCTGGCCTTCGACGACAAGGTCGTTCTCAAGGACCTGAGCTTCACGCTCATCAAGGGGCACACGAAGATCATCCTCGGCGCGAGCGGGTCGGGGAAGTCCACCGCGCTGAAGATCATCACCGGCCTGCTGAAGAGCGACGCCGGCGTCGTGTGGGTGAACGGCCAGCGCGTCGACCAGTTGACGGAGGACGAAATGATGTCCGTTCGCGCCGATCTGGGGATGATCTTCCAGGAGGGCGCGCTGTTCGATTCGCTGACCGTGCGTGAGAATGTGGGCTACAAGCTCTACGAGGAGACCCGCATGCCGCTCGAGGAAGTCGACAAGCGCGTCGTCGAGGTGCTGGGGTTCATCGGGCTCGGCGAGCACATCGACAAGATGCCCTCGGAGCTCTCGGGTGGTCAGCGCCGCCGGGTCGCGATCGCGCGCGCGATGGCATTCAAGCCGAGCATCCTGCTGTACGACGAGGCCACGACCGGCCTGGATCCCATCACCGCCACGACGGTGGACGACGAGATCATCAAGCTCAGGGACCTTGAAGGCGTCAGCTCGATTCTCGTGACCCATCAGCTGCGCGATGCGTTCTATGTGGCCACCCACATGGCCGTTCGCGAGCGCGGCGCGGTGCGCATCATCCCGGCGACATCAGGCAAGGAGCAGGAAGCGGAGTTCATCATGATCCGCGACGGGCTCATCGTGTTCGAGGGCGACGCGGACGCGCTGCGTGCGTCGGAGGACCCTTATATCAGGACATTCCTGTCGTAGCTGGCCAGCTGGAACGTAGGATACACATATGCCTCGCACTCGATCGCTCGCGTGGTCGGAACTGAAAATCGGCGTGCTGACAATCGTCGCCGTGGTCATCGCCGCCGTGCTGATCTTCAGCCTCACCGGCTCGAAGGGCTTCTCGTGGCAGCGGTACACGCTCAAGACACGGTTCGCGGCCGTGCCGGGTCTTGCGTCGGGGTCGCCGGTGCGGGTCGCCGGCGTCGAGGTGGGAACGGTCACGCACGTCGAGTTCGCGGGCGAACAGGTGGACGTGACCTTCGAGGTGAAGAACACCGTTCGCCCGCGGATTACAACGAAGTCCGTGGCGTCGCTTGGCTCGGTCTCGCTCCTCGGCGAAGCCTCCGTGGATATCACGCCATCGGTCGACGGGACGCCGATCCCCGACTACGGTTACGTGCCGCCGGGGCGCGCGAAAGGCTCCATCGCCGACGTGTCCGAACAGGCCACAGCGGGCATCGAGGAAGTGACCGCCCTCGTGAAGGACATCCGCAACGGACGGGGCACAGTCGGCAGGCTGATGACCGACGACCAGCTGTACGTGGAACTGCGTCAATTCACGGCAAGCCTGAACGAGGTGACGGAGGCGATCCAGAAGGGCCGCGGGACGCTCGGGAAACTGGTCAACGACCCCCAGACGGCAAACGCGCTCGAGGCGTCCCTGAAGAATCTGGAGGTCATGACCCGGCGGATCAACGCCGGCGAGGGCAGCCTCGGCAAGCTGCTCAACGACGACGCGTTTTCGCAATCGCTGACCGGGGCCACGGCGAACCTGCGGACGCTCACCGACCGCCTGAACCGGGGCGACGGGACGCTCGGCAAGCTCGTGACCGATGCGACGCTCTTCAATCACCTGAACGAGCTCACATCCCGGCTGGACGACCTGATGACAAAACTGAACGCGGGAGAGGGCACAGCGGGTCAGTTGCTGAAAGATCGCCAGTTATATGAGAACATGAATGGTGCAGTGAGCGACTTCCGTCGGCTGCTCACGGAAATCACGAAGGACCCGAAGAAGTATCTCAACATCAAAGTGAGCATCTTCTAGAGGCTCGAGGGCTCGGGCCTGGAGGCTGGGAATGGCAAGAGACGACAGCGCAGGCGCGGGAAGCATTCTGCTGGCGTTCATCCTCGGCGCAGTAAGCGGGGCGGCGGTGGCGCTGCTGTACGCG
>DASZFS010000454.1:0-3296 GCA_035939575.1 Vicinamibacterales bacterium
CAGCGCGATCAGCGTGAGACGATTCGAGTGAACCTGCATGACCCCTTCCGTGCCAGGAACCGGCTGGTTTCGGAACCGATGACCGCTACACACTGAGACTGTTGAGCTCCCCTTTGCTGTCAGCGAACTGTTCCATGTGCATCCCGTACATTTCAAGGAGGCGCAGGTGCAGGTTCGCCATCGGCGTCTTCTCCGGGTACTGCAGGAACCGGTTGCCCTTCAGATCGAAGCGTTTCCCGGCCACGACGACGAGCGGCAGGTTCTCCGGGACGTGCAGGTTGCTGTCGCTCATCCCCGAGCCGTAGAGCAGCAGCGTGTTGTCGAACAGCGTGCCGTTGCCATCCTTCGTCGCCTGCAGCTTATCGACCAGATACGCCAGCTGCTTGACGTGGAACGCGTTGATCTTCGAGAGCCTCGCGAGTTTTTCCGTGTCGTTCTGGTGATGCGACAGCGGGTGATGCGAATCGGCCACACCGATCTCCGGGTAGGACCGCGTGCTCGACTCGCGCACCATCACGAACGTGAACACCCGCGTGAGGTCCGTCTGGAACGCGAGCACCTGCAGGTCGAGCATCAGCTTGACGTAGTCTTCGAATGTCGCGGGCATGCCGGCCGGCTGCTGCACCACGGGCAGCTCCTTGTCGGCCTGCTCTTCGGCGCGTTGAATCCGCCGTTCGGCGTCGCGCACCGCATCGAGGTATTCGGCCATCTTCCGCTCGTCGCTGCCTCCGAGGCCGCGCTTCAGCCCGTTGACTTCCGTCAGCAGCGAATCGAGCACGCTCGCGTTCGCCTTCATCAGCCGCGCCCGCACCTTCGCGTCGGTCGAGTCGGTTGCGCCGAACAACCGCTCGAACAGGTTGCGCGGATTGTTCTCCATCGGCAGGGGAGTCGTCGGCGTGCGCCATGCGATCGTGTTGTTGTACGCGCAGCTGAACCCGTACCCGCAGCTCCCGGCCAGGTCCGTCGGCTCGACGGTGAACTCGATCGATCCGAGCTGGGTTTCTTTCGCCGTTTCTCGGGCGATGATCTGGTCCACCGACGTGCCCAGGAAAATATCCGGTCCGTCGGTCTTCTTCGCCCGACAACCGGTCAGCCATGCTGCCTGGGCGCGCGGGTGCTGCCCCTGGTCGGTCGAAAGGGCGCCCTCGTTGTCGAGGCCGGCAATGACGACCATCCGGTCGTAGAACGGCTGCATCGGCGCGTTGATGGCGTTGAGCTTGAGCGGCCCCTCGGCCTGCATCCACATCGGCATGTTCATCCCCATGCCGACGTAGATCGCCCCGAACCGCTTCACGCCCGTCGCCGCGGCAACCTCCGCGGTCGAGGCGAAGGCCGGGATCATGCTGTCGAGCAGCGGCAGCGCGAGCGCGGCTCCCGCACCGCGCAGGACCGATCTACGACTAAGGTGCTTCTTTGTGATGATCATCTTGGGCTCTCCGCATCTGGAAGGGCATGCTCTGGACGACTCCGAGGATCAGCGCAGACCAGTTGTCATCGGACGCTCTCGCGTCCTGGATGATCTTGCGCACCGCAGGCATGTCGAACAGCTCGACACCGCGGCCCATCCCGTAGGTTAGCAGCTTCGTGGTCAGGACGGTGAGAAACGCGTCCTGTCGGTCAACGAGCAATTGGCGGAATCTCGCCGGGCCGTCGAAAGTCGACCCGTCCGGCAGCGAGCCCGACGCATCGACCGGCGCGTTCGCATCCATCGTCCGGTAGTGGCCGACGCCGTCGAAGTTCTCGAGCGCAAATCCCAGCGGGTCGATATTTCGATGGCAGGAGGCGCACACGGGATTCTTCCTGTGCAGTTCCATCCGTTGTCGGAGCGACCCCTCGATCTTCGTATTCGCCAGTGGCGGGACGTCGGCGGGCGGCGGCGGTGGCGGCGTGCCGAGAATCGTGTCCAGGATGAACTTGCCCCGGACCACGACCGAGGTCCGGTCGTTGTACGCCGTGACCGTCAGGATGCTGCCCTGGCCGAGCAAGCCTGCGCGCGCCGGGTCGGACAGCGTCACGCGGCGGAACTGGCCGCCGACCACCCCCGGGATGCCGTAGTGCTGCGCGAGCCGCTCGTTGACGAACGTGTAGTTCGCCGTCAGCAGTTCGATCGCGGGCCGGTCCGTCCTGACCTGATCCTGGAGGAACAGCCGTGTCTCCTCCAGGAACGCCCGGCGCAGGCTCTCGTCGAATTCGGGGAACACCCTCGGATCGGGGTGCTGCGACACCACGTTGCGTGTCAGCAGCCACTGCCCGAAGAAGCTCTCCAGGAACGCGTCGGACCGCGGGTCCTGCAGCATCCGGCGCACCTGCTGCTGCAGCACGCCCGCGTTGCGCAGTTGGCCCTTTTCGGCGAGCGTCAGCAGTTGGTCATCCGGAATGCTGCTCCACAGAAAGAAGGAGAGCCGCGACGCAAGGTCGAGGTCGCTCACCTGGTACAACTGGTCGGGCTTCAGGCTGGCGGGCTCGCGCTCGAGCCTGAACAGGAACTTCGGATCGACGAGCATTCGGCCAATCGCGGTCTGCACGCCGGCGCGAAACGTCCCATCCGCCTGCTTGCCGTCCTGATAGAAGGCCATCAGGGTCTGCATATCGTCCGGCGTAACCGGTCGCCGATACGCGACGCGCGCGAGGCGGGCGAGGATCGTCGTTGCGCACGCCGACTCGCTCGCGGCCGACGCCGGCTCGCAGATGAAAATCTTGCGGTGAACGAGGCTCGAGGCGGGCGGAATGGCCTCGTACGGGCCGGTGACATTGACCTTCTCGATCGTGGCCTGGACCCGTCCGTACTGCAGGCTCGAGTTGATCCCGAGCGGCGTGCCGGCGTTCGTCAGCGGAAGCGATCCGACGCCGACGCCCTCAGGCTTCCAGCGGTCCTGATTCAAAGTGACCCCGATCACATGCAGGCCGGACTTGGCCGCGAACCGGACGACAAAGCCGTCCTCCGGGTAATCAGGCTCGGTGCCGTAACCGTAGGCGACTTGGCGTTTGCCGCCACCAATGCTGATCAACTTCATGCGCTCTCGATCGAGGCGAATGTCGATCTGGGTCGGATCGGACAACCCGCGCACGTGATCGCTGGCGGTCAGGTCGCTCTTGTGCAAGGTGATCCGCAGCTCGTACTCGCCGTCGAGGGGAAAGTAGTGGCGCACCGCGATGCCGCCTCGCGAGCCGAACGGAAGGTCTTCGCTCACGCGATCGTCCTGCGCGAGGCTGAGGTAGGGTAGCTCGTAGCTCTTGAGCTGTGGGAGGAGCGCCGGGTCTTCGACCGCCAGACGGCTAATCTTCGTCGCCGCGAG
>DASZFS010000455.1:0-3248 GCA_035939575.1 Vicinamibacterales bacterium
CAAGATTGCAAGCGTTCAAAAAAGTCGTGAGAAATCGAGGGCGTAGGCAACTGCACGCGACCATGAGTCTTCAGCCCGCTCCGGCCACCAGTCGCAGCGCCCCCGGATCGTTCCTGATCGACGCGTCGAGGACCTCCACGAGATGGGCGGTCGGCACCGGCGTGCCGGCGGCCTCGAGCCCGGACGCAATCTGGAGCAGGCAGCCAGGATTCGACGAGACGAGCAGATCACACTCGGTTCGGCGCACGTGCGCGACCTTGCGGTCGCGGAGCGCAGCGGCGGGAGCTGGCTCGAGCAGACTGTAGACGCCGGCGGATCCACAGCACACATCGGGCTCGCCGATCTCGCACAGCTCGATCCCGGGAATCGCGGCGAGCACGTGCCGCGGCGGCAGCCTGACCCGTTGCGCGTGATTCAGGTGGCACGCGTCGTGGTAGGCGACCCTCGCGTGGATCGGATGGCGCGTCGCTCGAGGAGCGAGGCTCGCGAGGAGCTCCGAGACATCCACGCATCTCGCGGCGAAGTCGCGCGCCCGGTCGGCGTAGCCCGGGTCGTCGCGCAGCAGCGCCCCGTATGTTTTCATGGCGGATCCGCACCCGGCGGCGTTGATCACGATGTGGTCGAAGGCCCCGCGGCCATCGACGTCACGCGCGCGCTCGAACGCGTCGATGAGGCGCCGCGCGGCGTCCCGGGCCTGCGCGGACAGGCCGGCGTGCAGCATGAGCGCGCCACAACACTGCTGGTCGGGTGGGATCACGACGTCGCAGCCTTCCGCGGCGAGCACGCGGGCTGTCGCCTGGTTGACGGCGGGGAAGAACACCCGCTGAACGCAGCCCAGCAGCAGGCCCACGCGCCGCCGAGCGCCACCGAGCGCCGGAACGGCCGGCGGCAGCGTCTCGGTCCTGGCGCGAGGCGGAGGCGGCGCGAGCCGTTCGAGCGCCGCGATGCGTGCCGGCAGAAAACGTGCGAGACCACTCGCGCGGAATGCGCGCTGAAGGCCCAGGCTCTGGGCGCCGCGAAGCGCGATGGCCAACCACCGTAGTCGATGCGGGTATGGAAACAGCTGGAACAGGAGGCCGCGGTAAGCTCTGTCCAGGAAGGAGCGCGATCCATCCTCCTCGATTCGTGGCCGCGCGCTCTCGATGAGCTGGTCGTACTGCACGCCCGACGGGCACGCGGTGACGCAAGCCATGCAGCCAAGGCACGAGTCGATGTGTCGCTTGAAGGCGTCATCGGCGACGGGACGCCCTTCGAGCTCGGCCTTCATCAAGTAGATGCGTCCCCG
This sequence comes from Vicinamibacterales bacterium, assembly GCA_035939575.1. GTDB lineage: Bacteria > Acidobacteriota > Vicinamibacteria > Vicinamibacterales > CAVVIG01 > DATKHR01. The sequence continues at coordinate 1,286 of DASZFS010000455.1, forward strand.
CGGAGAGTCGGCCTCGCGTCCCCACAGCAGATAGGTCGGGCAGGCAGGCAGGCAGAAACCACAATGCACGCAGTCGTCGGCGAGCGCGCGCATTTCAGTTGCGTTCAGGCGCGACCACCTTTCCGCTCAGGGTGCCGGTGTAGGCGCTTCGTTCTTTGGCAATGACGCCGTTCACAAGCACGTACTCGATGCCTTCGGCGAGCTGATGCGGCTCCTGATACGTGGCGGTATCGCGCACGGCGGCGGGGTCGAAGATCAGGATGTCGGCCCAGGCCCCTGGCCGGAGCACACCACGGTCTTTCATGCCGTACACCGACGCCGGCAGGCTGGTCATCGAGCGGACGGCGAACGGCAGGTCAATGACGCCGCGGTCGTGGACGTACTCACGCAGCTTGCGCGCAAACGCGCCGTTGCCGCGCGGATGCGGTTTGCCCTGGCCGAACGGTACGAGATCCCCATCGGTGCACGTCATCGTGAACGGCTGGCGCATGATGAGCTCGATGTCGCGCTCGGACATGTTGAACGACACGAGGCTCGCGTCGCCCCCGTCGGGTCCGGCCTCGAGAGACTTGACCAGCAGCGCCATCGCCGCTTCTTCCGGCGGCTGGTTCATGCTCCTGGCGACCGCCGCGAGCGACTGTCCCTCGAGCGGCGGATCCGGGCGGTACATGGAAATGACCAGCGTCGCGGCACCGCCGCGCCGATTCAGATTCCGTCGCATGTCCAACGCGAGTCGATCGTGATCCGGCCCCTGGATGCGCCGCAGCAGCTCTGTCCGGCCGCCCACCTCCGCCCATCTCGGCACCAGCGCCCCGACAATGCTCGTGCCGCTGGCCTCGTAAGGGTACTGATCCGCGTAGACCTCGACGCCCCGCTCGCGCGCCTGCGTGATGCGCTCCACAAGCGCCATCGACAGGCCCCAGCTCGCCGGGCCGAGCGCCTTCATGTGCGCGACGACGCCCGGGATGTGCCCTTCCTCGGCGATGCGGATGACCTCCTCGACCGCAGCGACGACGCCGACGCTGTAGTCAGCCTCGTCGCGGATGTGGCTCTCGTAGACGCCGCCCATCTCGCCGACGATCTTTGCGAGGGCAATCACTTCGTCGGTCTTGGCGTAGCTTCCGGGCGCGTAGTAGAGCCCCGATGACAGGCCGATGCCGCCGGCTTCCATGCCGCGCCGCGCGATCGTCTCCATGCGCGTCAGCTCGGCGGCTGTCGGGTCACGGTCCGCCATGCCGATCACGTCGCGGCGGATGGATCCGTGGGGGACGTACAGCGCGACGTTGGCACCGACGCCCCGCTGTTCGAAGCCCGCGCGCTGCGTGCGGAGATCGGTGGGTCCGCCGCCGTCGGGGTTGAGGATGGCCGTGGTGATGCCTTGCGCCAGCAGCTGCCGGGCGTCCTTCAGGGCACCCGCGAGCCCGTTGCCGGCATGGGAGTGCACGTCGATAAACCCGGGCGAAACGGTCAGCCCAGTGGCGTCGATGACGCGTGTGGCCGCGGTGGTCAGGCGGCCCACGTCCACAATGCGGCCCGCGCGAATGCCGATGTCCGCGGCGCGCCAGGGATTGCCGCTGCCGTCCAGCACGCGGCCCCCGCGGATGAGAATGTCGTACCGCGGGGGCTGGGTCGCTGCGGGGACCGCGAGGAGCGCCCAGATCGCCAGAGTCGCCGGAGTCGCCAACCGTCTCATGTGCGCCGCCCATGTTACCGTGTCGGACCCGTGATTGGCGCCATTCGACGCGCCCTGTCGCTGCTCGATCGTGCGGACCGCGCTCGATGGCTGTCGCTCGTGCCGCTCGCGGTGGGCGTTGCGGTGCTCGAGGCGGCGGGCGCAGGGTCGGTCTTCCTCCTCGTTCGCATGGTCGCGGCTCCGGGACAGGCGGCCGCCCTGCCGCGCGTTGTCCGCTGGCTCCCTGTCGCCGGCAACAGACCCGCTACCCTGACGTTTGCCGCGGCGGTC
>DASZFS010000456.1:0-3997 GCA_035939575.1 Vicinamibacterales bacterium
TTCGGCTTTTGCCGATGCGCCCTACTCGCTGCTCGCGACGCCGTCGCCGGTCGATGTGTGCCTGCCCTCGCTCTCGGGCCGCGTGACGGTTCAGCCCAACAGCCAGAGTATTGTGATTGCCGCCGATCAGTTCACGCCCGCCGATCGCGAAATCGTCGTCCGGAACGAAGCGCTCGGTCAGAACTATTACTTTCCACACAACGTCGCGCAGTTTCGGTTCGTCGTCTCTGGCAGCCCGGACGATTCGTACCAGGTCAATGTGGTGAGCGGAGGTCAGCCCCAGTCCGTCCCAGTGTTCGATGTGAATGCCACGACGCCGGGATCGGTGAGCATCGGCCTCAACGCCGACACGTTGAGCGCAATCATCACCGAAGTCGACATCAGCGACGTGTCGGTGACCCCTCCAACGTCGACCGCGTTTCCTGTGACCAGCGCCGCGGTGACGATCCCTGTGGCCGGAGGCGCCGGAGACACCTATGACGTCTCCGTGATCAATGCCAGCGGCGCTGAGCGCACGGTCGCGTTCACGATGCAGTCACCCACGGGATCGGGCAACCTGGTCGCGCGCGCAGAAATGGCGACGATCGATCCGTGCGGGTCTCTTGCGGATAGCGACGATAAACAAAACCCGGTCGGCCCGTTCGAATGCGATCAGGTTTTTCTGGATGTTTACGACGGGACAACGTTGAAAAGCGAAGTACAGATCCCGCCGAGCGCCATCCAGTTCGGAGGTTTCACGTACACCTTCGACGGCAATGCGGCCACCGAGTCGTACCAGGTGGTGCTCAAGGGCTTCACGCTCGACGCGAACGATGTCCCGGTCCTCGGAGTCCTGGAAGTCCTGACGATTCCAAGCGTGGCGATTACGATTTCGAACCCAGTGACCGGGCATGTCATCCAGACGATCAACGTCCCGGTCCCACCGCGAAACCAGCCCTTCAACCTGGGCACCATCGCCGTCCCTGGAGATTCGACGCCGCCGATTCTCACCGGAACCCCGCCGCTGATGAACAACTTCGATTTAAACGGGGTCCTGAGCTTCACCTTCTCGAAGGGCATCGACGCGGCGAGCGCCCAGAACGGGATGAAGCTCTTCGACAGCACGGGCAACGCCGTGCCGGGCCAGGTCCGGCTGTCCGACAACAACCAGGTCGTGACCTTCGTGCCCAACGCCTCGTTGCAAGCCGCTTCAAATTACACGCTGACTCTCAGCGGACTGGCCGACGGCTCGGGCAACCCACTCGCCTCAGCCACAGAGAAGATCACGACCTTCACGCCACGGACGCTCGGGCCGACTTTTACCGCGAATGACGCGATGAACGTCCTCGACGAGCTGACGCTGGTGCAGAAACCCGCCACCCAAAGCACACCTGCTCAAACGCTCGGCTTCGGCATCACCGGCGATACCGGCGTGAACAGCAAGTCGCTCGTGATCCTCGACCTGACGACGCAGTCGGCACCTGTGCTGCTCAGCAAGATTGTCGTCGGAGACGATGGCCGCGTAACCGTTGTGACTGGCGTGCAGAATCTGCCGACGAAAGGGGGGTCGCAATTCGCTGGCACGTACGGCATCAACCCGTGCAGCGGAGCAACGGGCTTCTCGGGTGATCTTGCGGTCGTGACCTCCAACACGATCGGCATCGGCTCGGCGGTCAGGTTCTACGATGTGACGAATCCGGCGCAGCCGTGTTTCCTTGGCTCGAAGCTCCTCACGGTCAGCCCATCGGCAACGAAGAACATCGACCAGGGATTGGATCCGGCCTTCGCGCTGGGATTTACGGGACTCACGGCTTCTGGCATTGTCTCTCCCCCCGGGGCGGTACAGACCGATGTTGGCTTCGCTCGCGGCGTGGCGGTGCTCCCCAAGGGTTCCGATTTGACCGCCTACATCGCGGTCGAGAATGTCGGCCTGATGCAGGTGGACATCGGCAACCACATCCCCTCACTGCCACTCGATTCGAATCCTCAGGACCCGGCAGGTACAAGGGATTATCGGGAGCCGAGCGCGCCAGGTTCCACCAGCGGCTACACCGATGTCACGGTGGCCGATGGACGGCTCCTGGCCATCGATCGGAACGGCGCGATCCTGGACATTTACGACGCCAGCCTGGTGCAACTGTCAGGTATCAGTCTGCCTCTCCATGACGCCATCAGCCTCAAGTACGTCGAGGCCGTTCCGCTCGACCTGAACGGCAACGGTCAGATCGACCAAAACGAGATCGTGAACCTCGCCTTTGTCGGCGGCACAGGCGGCGTGGCGGTCGTCGACGTCACCAATCTGGCGCAGCCCACGCTGGTGAGCGCGATTCCGCTGGCGGGATCCATCTTCCAGATGGACTTCGATGCCGACAAGCGCCGCTTGTTCGCCGGCGGACCCGCGACGCCCCCCAACGGGGCGTGGACCGTGTTCATGATCGATCTGTCCGGACCGAATCCGTTCACCCAGAACACGAACGCGACCACAGGTCTTGACGCGCGGATCGTCTGGCAGACTCCGGCCGGGAGGTACCCCAACGGTAACTCGCAGTACCGAGCTGTGACGTTCGATCCGATTCACCGCGTCCTTTACGTCGGCGCGACCACGAACCCCGCCACTCGTGCCGGCGGGTTCGACGTGTATTCGCTCGACAACCTGTGCTGCGACCTCGGCGTCCAGACGAAGTACAGCACGGTGACCGTGAGCGCCCCGGCGCCGGCGGGCACGTCCGGCACGACCGATAACACCAACTTGCTCAGAAATGAGCGCACGGCGCTGCAGATTGGTATTACGGCCGGGCTCAATTTGGCCATCAGCGGTGATCCGAATTCGACCAACGCCCTGTGCCAGGCGTCTCACTCCGAGATTAAGGGAGCGTTGGCAATTCTCGAGCAGGGAAGCGGCGCGTGCCTCTGGCGTCTGTCGGATCCGGCGAACCCTATGAGTAACCCAGCATGCACGAGCGCCTACCAGCCCGGCCTGAGTGACCACGATTTCGAAGTCTTCATGCCTACGGCGTTCTTCAGTGGCAAGACCGGGTTTCGACTGGCAGATTGCGTGGCCCAGGCGCTATCCAACCAGTTCATCGACTCCAAGACACGCGCGCCGATTCCAATCGACGTCAGCGGCACGCCGGTGAAGTTCGATGACATCACGTTCTTCCCATTCAAGAAGGAGGGATTTGATGCTGCCAACCTGGACCTCGATCTTCCGACGAACCCTGACGGCGGCGATCCGACCGGTGACCTGGGCATGGGGCGACAGCAGTTGCTGCTTCTCTGGCTCCTCGGAGGCGAATACGTCCAGTTGAGCGCCTACAACGTGGTGGGCACTCCGCTCGACTCAATCCTGGATAGGTTCAAAAGCACGACCAAGATCCCTCAGCTCGAAGGGTACGAGTGGGCGAACCTGCAGCGGTTCAATGTCCTCAAATCGAAGGCATACGTACGGATTGCGGGCGAGAAAGATGTGGCATCGCCGTTTTACGATTTGTACATCAAGCAGCTGCACGACGTTGCGAAAGCGGGCATTCGGGCCGCGTTCGCGAGGATGGTCGCCGATCCGATCGCGAATCAGATGGTGCTCAAGGTGCGCAGAGACGGCGCCGGATCAGGAACGGACCCTGTATTTCGCGTGAACGCGTGCGCCTGGCCCCTTAGTCTGATGAAGGGTGACCCAACGGCTTACGACTTTACGAAACCGTGCGACGCGTTCGAAGAATACGTCGTGGCAGTTGCCGCCAGAACCCTCTGCATCAGCCGCGAGGTCCACGGTTGCTTCAGTTTGGGCTTGTTCACGCCCGACCAGATCTACAACCAGATTCACAAGTTCTGGCGCGTGAAAGGCGATGTCACGCCGCCGGAGGGGGCCGACATCGCCAGCGAGAGCGACGCGAATCAGTTTATTGCAAGCGTGGCGAACTTCATCGGCGGGTCCTATTCACCGACGGGTGACGTCGATCCGGTCGGCGGAGTGATGGCGGCGACCAAGCCGGTCTACGACGCGAATCCCGATCCGGAT
>DASZFS010000457.1:0-6169 GCA_035939575.1 Vicinamibacterales bacterium
AACGCCGAGTCGTCTATTGTTTGCCCCATGCTGGTCACGGGAACTGCACCATGTTGATCCCTGCGAGCGGCCCGCCAGGGAATTGTTGGAGTCGACGTCCCATCTCGAAGTCTCCGAGGTCGATGGCCACAAATCCGAGCCGATCGATGAGGTGCGCGACTTCTTGCCGTGCCGACACGTCATCTCCAGAGACAAAGAGCACCCGCCTGCCGCCATCAGCCTTGGGGTCGCTCGCGAGCGCTGCGGCCGGCAACGTGTTAAATGCCTTGACCACTCGAGCGCCCGTGAGTCGCTCGGCCACGATTTGGCTGGACGCTCGGCCGCCAAGATCGAATGGTCGAAGGCCGTCGGGCCCTATCGAGGCCGCATTCATGGCGTCGATCACGATGCGGTCGCCCCAAGGCGCAAGACCGGCGACCGCATCCTCGTACGCTGACCACGGTACCGCGAGAAACACGATGTCGGCCTTGGCGGCCACTTTCATCTCCGCCGCCGTGATCCCCGCGCCAAGCTTCTGCACAACCGACGACAGAGAACCCGGTCCGCGATTGTTTGCGATTGAGGCCGGAATTCCTGCACTGGCCAGGTGCTTTGCAATGGCCTGTCCGATGTTGCCGGCACCGATGATTCCAATTGTCATACTGATTCCTCATCTCGGTTGCGCACGTGATCAACGTGCGTGGTGTCATTGTTTCAACCGCGCCGAGGATGTTCTCTGGTTTCAGAACATGCCATGGGCATTGGCTTGGGGGATGTTCGGCGCGAGCCATGGCGCCGAGTTTTTCGGGTCACCGACGACCTGCAGGACATCCCAGTGTTCGACGGCCTTTCCGTCAGCGTCCATCTTGTAAATGTCGACGCCGGCGACTCCCGTGTCCTGCGGATCGTCGTTGAACAAATTGAAGAAATGGACGTGTGCCCAGACGTAGTCGCCGACGGCGATGATCCGATGGACCTCGACTCTGGCGAGTGCGCGTTCCCTCGTGACCTTGCCAAAAAACTGCCCCAATGCAACCGCGCCGTCGGCGATGATTGGATTGTGCTGGACGTACGAGGGCATGACGAATTGCGCCACGCTCTCCTGCGAGCGCTTCTTGTTGATCACCAGGTCGTAGAAGCCAAGAACGCTGTTCTTATTGCGAACCGCGCGGCTATCTTTCGCATCGACGAGTTCGATCACGAATAACTCCTTAGGCCAGACCAGCGAGCTGGAGGCGAAGCGCGTCCTGCTCGGCGTCCGACTTCTCACGAACGGCCCGCAGCATTTCTTTGGCATCGTCGCCCACGGGTCCACGGCTCGGCGCAGGCACTTGTTCCGCGAGTTCGATCACTGTCTGAGCCGCAGACACAGAGTCGAGCCCGCTGGCCTGCATGCTGTTCATGGCGTTCGCGAAGGATCCGAAGGTCTGTCCGTACAGTTCGCGCTGTTCAGGCGTCATGTCATCGGCGACTTTCTTAAGGGCCGCCGCCGTCTTCGCGGGACCGCCCGTTCTCATATTGCCTGGCACGGCGACGACGACGTCGACGCCGAACCGCTTCAGTTCGGCGCGGTACACGGTCGCGAACACCTCGACCGCCGCTTTCGATGCGCCCGATGGTCCGTTGAACGGCATCGGCATGCTGGCCGTCCAGGTGCTGATCTGCACGATGCGCCCGCGCGCCTGCCGAAGCGCCGGCAGAAACGCATTGATCACGGACAGCGAGCCGAAGACGTTGACGTCGAATTCGCGCCGGATGGCGTGGAGCGACAGCACCTCCAAGGGTCCTGGCGTCAGGATTCCGGCGTTGTTGATGAGAAGATCGAGGCCGCCGTCAGTCTGCGATCCCACGTCCCGAGCCCATGCCTTCACCGCATCGTCGTCGGTAATGTCGCAGCGGGCCAAGGTGACGGCGCCGCCAGACGCCCGAGCGAGGGCGGCGACCTCGTCCGCGTTCATCGCGGTGCCGAAGACCCGATAGTGCTTGGCGGCGAGACCGAGCGCGATATCTCGCCCGAGTCCGCTACCCGCGCCGGTTACCGCCGCCGCGCGTGTGTGCGCAGGTGCCATGCCAGTCTCCTCCTTCGTCGATTGCCGTTCTGGGTCGCCCCGGTCATTGCCCGGCAGCATTCCTGATGGCGTCTACAGTGGCAATTGCTGATCCGCCCGCAACATATTGAATCTAAATAGATTTGCTTGCGGCCTCACTGCCAGCATTTGGTCAATGGTCAAATGCGAGACAATCGACCAGGACAGACCATATGGATCAATCGCTCGCGACACAGTTGCAAATCACCCTCAATACGGTTCCGGCGTTCACCTGGTACTCTCTGCCGTCCGGAACGCTCACGTTCGTCAATCACCGGTATGCGGACTACCTGGGTCTCGCGAGCGACCATCCGCTGCGCTTCGGCGTGGAGACGGGCGTCGCCTGGGACACCCATCTCCAACTGCTCCATCCAGACGACCATGAGTCGTCGCGACAGGTCGGCGAAACGATTCTCAGAACAGGTGCGGGTCAGACAGCCTTTCGGGTGCGGGACGCGAGCGGCGTGTACCGCTGGTTCCTGAGTCGCGTTGAGCCGTTCCGCGCAAGCGATGGAACGCTGCTCTGTTTCATGGGTATCAACCTCGATATTGAGGAGCGCAAGCAAGCCGAGTTCTACCTGGCGGAGGCGCAGCGGCTTGCGCACGCCGGAAGCTGGGTATTCAACGCCGCCGGTTTCCAGCATTGGTCTCCTGAGTTGTTGACGATCCATGGCATGGATCCGCACCGCCCGCCGCCGAGCCTCGCGGAATACATGGCGCTCGTCCATCCTGAAGATCGGGAATTTGTGGCGCAGGGCATTCAAACCATGCTGGCGGAGCGTCGGGGATTTGACTTCACGAAGCGGATCATTCGGTCAGACGGATCGATTCGTCACATACGGTGCGTTGGCACGCCAGCGACAAACGGTGAGATGGTCCGGGAGTTCATCGGAACGGGAATCGATGTCACCGAGCAGGAGGAACTCACGAAGGCACTGCGGAAGAGCGAGAGTGAGCTCCGGCAGGTGTTGGACCTCGCGCCACAAATGATCCTTGTCGTAGGGCCCCAGCGCGAGCGGCTGTACGCGAACCGAGTGGCGCTCACCTATTACGGCGTCAGCCTCGACGAGTGGCGTCAGAGAAGCCATCGAGCTGAGGTGCATCCGGACGACGCGGACAGGGTCCAAACAGATATCGACCCTTCGTTGAGAAGCGGCACCGCGTACGAGTTGGAAATGCGCCTGCGTGGCAGCGACGGAGCCTATCGCTGGTTTTTGGTTCGTTACAACGCGCTCCAAGACGACCAGGGACAGATCGTGCGCTGGTACATCGCGGCGACCGATATTGAGGACCGCAAGCGGGACGAGCACAAGCTCCAGCAGGAGAACGTGGCGCTTCGAGAGGAAATCGACAAGACATCGATGTTCGAAGAGATTGTCGGCGGCTCGCCTGCGCTCACCGCAGTCCTGTCTCAGGTATCCAAGGTCGCCAGCAGCGATTCGACGGTGCTCATCTCCGGCGAAACCGGCACCGGCAAAGAACTCGTCGCACGCGCCATTCACCGACGGTCACCTCGTGTCTCGCGAGGGTTCGTGGCCGTGAACTGCGCGGCCATCCCCCGCGACCTCATTGCCTCTGAACTGTTCGGCCATGAGAAAGGCGCATTTACCGGTGCCATTCAGCGACACCTCGGGCGATTCGAGTTGGCGCATGGCGGCACGATCTTTCTCGACGAGGTCGGTGAGCTTTCGCCTGACATTCAAGTGGCGCTGCTACGGGTGCTACAGGAACGCGAATTTGAGCGAGTGGGAGGACGGGACCGCATTCAGGTTGATGTGCGGGTCATTGCCGCCACGAATCGTGATCTGTCGGCCGCCGTCGCAGATGGCATCTTCCGCCAAGACCTATTTTATCGACTGAACGTGTTTCCAGTCCACATGCCCGCGTTACGAGAGCGGCGGGAAGACATCCCCGTCCTCGTGGAGTACTTCATCGGCCGATACGCCCGTAGAACAGGCAAGGCTTTTCGGCGCGTGGCCAAACGAACACTGGACCGTCTCCAGTCGTATCCCTGGCCTGGAAACGTTCGTGAACTGCAAAACGTCATCGAACGCTCCGTCATCGTGTCGGACACGGACGAATTGACGGTCGATGAGAGTTGGTTACCCATGACGCCACCCGTCAAGAGTCGCCTCGGCCTGTCAGGCGCGTTGGCTGCGCACGAGAAGGCGCTCGTCGAGGACGCCCTGCGCGCCACCGACGGACGGGTGTTTGGGCCTACGGGGGCAGCGGCACGACTTGGGATTCCGCGGTCGACACTCGAGGCCAGGATTCGCATGCTAAAGATCAACAAGAGCCGTTTTCGTACAAAAGAGCCGAAACACTCCTGACGTGGCGTTGTCCGGGTTTTCACCATTGGCGAGACTCTCGCACACGCAAGGGTTCGACGAGCACGCCAATTCAGGCTTTCGACTGGACCGAAACTTGCGTCCGGCGCAACCGGTCGATGCTCAAGATACAGCGCGCGACTGACGGCGCGATGACCGTGCTGACCGTCAGCGGCCGACTCGACGCAGAGAATATCAACGAGCTGCGTCAGTCGCTCGACATATTGCCTGAGGGCGACCCAGTCGCGCTCGACCTTGCGGACCTGCTCCTCGCAGATCGTGAGGCCATCCGCTTTCTGGGCGACCGCGAGGCCTCCGGGCAAATTCTGCTCCGGCACTGTCCGCCGTACATTCGAACGTGCCTGGAAAGTAGAAGCATGCTCCGAGGCAGCGAACACTGATGCGCCAGCCGTTTCGCGTCACCGCAGCGTTCACGACTCGCGACAGCCGGCGCTTCCAGCGCACCGCGCCCAGTGTCCGCTAAGGACCGATCGGTCTCCCTGGGCAACTCATGACCGGCATCGCATATCCTCGCAACCGGCGTTCAGCGCCGAGCGACATCGCTCCACGAGGAGGAATCGTCGCGACGGTCGGTGAGTATCCCACAGTCACGCGCCTCTCTGGCGCTTGTCCAGTATTTGACCATTGACAAGATCTGGTCGGCGCGTCGCTGGCTACACGTCTCTCTAGATTCAACGACGTGCGTCGGAGCCGTATTGTGCCTCCCCAACGGAGCACTCGGAAGCGTGGTGTCAACGACGCCCTAAAATCGATCGATCCATTACGGTCGCTGAAACCGCGCAGATCGACGATGGTTCGTGAGCGCTCTTGGACCGTGCGCGGCCCCAGGCTCAAATGACAATAATCTTGCATTTCAGGCCACGGCGGATATATTTCTATTGTGCGTCGCTCACGGAAACGGGTCTGGTTCTTTGTCGCGCCCGATGCGGAGCTGCTCGATCTAGCCGGACCGTGGGAGGTTCTGCGGTACGCCAACGACGTTCTCGGGCGGACCGCGTACGAGATTGAGCTCGTCGGTCCAGGCGGACCCGAGCTGCGGACACGACACGGTCTCGTCGTCGCGGGCGTTCAACCGTTGCCGTCGAAGGTGCGCCGTCTGCCGGATGTCGCGGTCATTGCCGGCGGGTCGCCCGCGACACCACTACCCGAAGCAGAGAAGCGCCTCGTGCGATGGCTTCGCCAGCATCATCGACGGATCCCGACGCTCGTCAGCATCTGCACGGGCGCCTTCGTCCTCGGGGAAGCCGGCATACTCGACGGGCGGCGTGCGACGACACATTGGCGCTTTCTCGATGAACTGCGTACGCGCTTTCCGGCGGCCAACGTCGTGGATGAGGGCATCTTCGTGCACGAGGGTCGCCTGTGGACGTCGGCGGGCATCACTGCAGGAATCGACCTCACGCTCGCGCTCGTCGAAGCTGATCATGGCCATGCGGTCGCCATGGCTGTTGCGAAGGCGTTGGTGCTGTTTCTGCGACGATCGGGGAGTCAGGCGCAGTTCAGCTCCACACTCCGCCGCCAAGAACGGATTCCTTCCAAGCGGAATGACATCGACACGTTCGTCCTTGAGCACCTCGATGAGCCCCTACCGGTGGAGCGGCTCGCGGATGCAACCGGAATGAGCCCGCGCACACTCAGCCGCTGGTGCCGCACCCACTTCGACGAGTCTCCTGCAGATCTCGTGCGTCGCGTCCGGGTCGACGAGGCGCGGCGACTGCTCGAGGAGACCGATCTCCCCATCAAGGACATCAGTGC
>DASZFS010000458.1:0-3976 GCA_035939575.1 Vicinamibacterales bacterium
ATGATTCCGACCCTCACTGGCCTGACCTACGAACCTGGCATGGCGGTCGCGGATGGCGACCTCGTCATGGTTCACGGGCGGTACACCGGTTGGGGACCAAAGCCAATGGTCGCCGTCGATATCTTCCGCGTCGAGGACGGCAAAGTGGTTGAGCATTGGGATGTCATGCAGGAGGAAGTGCCCGCCTCCGCAACTGCCAGCGGCAATCCGATGTTCACGTCTGCGTGAGAGATCCGGAGCCTGGCTTTATGGAAAAGACAACGCAGCAGAGGAACAAGGATATCGTGCTCGAAGCATTCGACACTCTGTTCAATAAGCGTGACTACGCGACGGCCCGAGACGTTCTGGTCTCCGAAGTACATTCAGCACAGCGCGCACATCGAGCCGGGTCGCGAAGGACTCTTCAATCTAATCAAGAGCATTCCCACCACCCTGAAATATGAATCAGGACTGCTCGTTGCAGAGGGCGACTTTGTAATTCTCCACGGACGATTCGGTGGGTATGGGTCTGCCGGTGAACTGGAGTGCGGCTGGAAGATAGGAGTTTCAAGCAGAGTCACGCGGTGGCTGGAATGTCGGATAAGAGTGTTCTGACAGCTCTTGGGGGGACGGACGAAGTTCCGGGGGACGGCACGAATCCGCACGTGGAAGGCACAGAACCATGAGCACTGCATCCGAAACTGTGAAGACCGAGGAGATCATCATGCTCACCACGTCGCGTTCGATCGGAATCGTCGGAGCCGGACCGGTGGCGCTCTCACTGGCCGAGGTGCTTCGGCGTGCGGGATATGCCACCGTCGTCTCGTCCCGCACGGAACACCAGACACGCGACGGCGAGACAGCCGTCGTCTCCTTCACCGCGGCGGCCGAGATGGACATCGTGTTCTTCGCGGTCCGGCATGACGCATCGCGCGAGCTGGCCGAGAGGCTTCGGCCGCTGCTTCGAGGCAAACTCGTCGTGGATGTGGACAACGCCTGGTTGCCTGGCCACTACGAGCGCGCCGGGCTTTCCTCCGATCTGACGGAAGGCCAGTGGATGGCGAATCTGCTCCCCGACTCGCGCGTCGTGCGGGCGTTCTCGCACATCGACTGGAACCTGTTCGATCGGGGGCTGGCCCGGCCCGCATACTGGGGCGCTGGTTATGCGGCGGACGACCCGGAATCGGACGCCGAGATCCGCGAGATCCTCGAGAAGGTCGGGTTCGTGCCCGTCAGCGCGGGGTCGCTGGCCGAATCCGCCGGCGTCGACGTGGATGGCGTCCTGTGGTCGCGACTGTTGCCCGCGGCACAAACGGAGGCAGCCTTGCGGGCGCGTTAGCCGCGAGCCGCGTCGATGAGGACCCGCGTGTTTCGCATGAGCGTCCTTCAGGAGGCGGCTTCGCGACTATCGGCTCTTCCGATTCTTCTTAATTCGGCAGCATTGTGACGGGCAATCAGGGAGACGTCGCACAACTGGCCGACCTGGATCGTCTCTACGAGACCGTCAGCAAGATGAAAAAGCGAATCGACGTTATCTTCGCCAACGCCGGCCTGGGCGAATTCGTTCCCTTCGGTCAAGTCTCCGAGGAGCACTATGACAGGCTATTCGGCATCAATGTAAAGGCGCCTTGTTCACCGTGCAAAAGGGCTTACCGCTCTTGAATGATGGAGGCTTCATCATTCGCACCGGCTCTGTCGCGGGCGTCAAAGGCACACCATCCTTCGGTGTCTATGCCGCGACGAAGGCGGCTATCCGAGCCTTCGTCCGAACCTGGACCACGGATCTCAAGGGTCGTCATATCCGCTCGAACGTTGTCAGCCCCGGTCCAATCCCGACGCCGCAGGAGGGCCGCGATCCCGAGGTGAACGACAAGGTTTCGCCCGCCGAAGTCGAAGCGATGGGCAAGTGGGGCGTCCAGCAAAAGGGGTCCTACGACTATCTGAAGACGATCAAGCAGCCAACACTCGTCGTGAACGGTAGTAACGACGTGATCATGCCGATGGTGAACCCTTTCATCATGCAGCAGAACATGCCGAATGCGCAGCTGATCGTCCACCCCGACTCCAATCACGGCGCGCACCACATGTACCCGGAGCTCTTCGTTGAACAGGCGACTCTGTTCTTGAACGCGTGACGACGACGGCAAGACCGCTGGGTAGCGACCCAAAGGGAATAAACATCGCTGTTCAATCCGAGAGCGAGCGAAACAGCGTCGTCGCCGAGGATGGCCACGTAGTGGCGGTATTCAACATCGGCGTTCCTCGAACTGACGCAGTGGCGCTAAGCAGATCGAATCACAAAAGGGCGGTGAACAATGGCTGACGTGGTGAAGAAACACAGCATCTCTTCTGAGCTTGCACAGAAAATGGTGAATGCCGCGGTGGCGAAAGCCACAGAGGTGGGCGTTACCGAGAACGTGGCAATTCTCGATGACGGCGGCAATCTCAAGGCCTTCAGCCGGATGGATGGGGCCTCGATCCCTACCATTGAGATTGCGCAGAGGAAGGCGTACACCGCCCTGTTCGGCGTCTCCACGCAAGACTTTTTCGACTTTATCAAGGGCGACCCGTCGCTTTTGGCCGGCATCCCCACGCTTGCGCGTGTCGCCGCGTGGGGTGGAGGATTTCCCATTAAGGTGAACGGAGAAGTTGTCGGCGCGATCGGGCTGAGTGGGGCGCCCACGGTGCAGAACGACGAGGATTGCGCAAAGGCTGCCTTAGCGCTCGTATCCGACGCGGTGCCGGCTAAGTAATTGGCCACGTTGTGGGGGAACACATCATGAACATTCAGTACTACAAGCGGCGCCTCCTCGACCTGGAAAACACTCTGTCCGCCCGGATTGGCCAGGAAGCCGACCAGGGCCGGGGAGAATTCATCGACTCGGCGCATGACGTTGGCGACGCGAGCGTCGCGGACGAGGTGGCGTCAGAGGCATTTACCGAAGCCGAACACAATTCGGATGTGCTGCAACAGGTGCGCGACGCGCTGGACCGCGTGGCCGATGGCACGTTCGGCAGGTGCATCGTTGACGGTGGACCGATCGAGGAGCAACGGCTCGAGGCCATGCCTTGGACCCCCTATTGTCTGAAGCACGCACAGCGCCTTGAGGTCGCAGCGTCGTCGAGACCGCCGACCATGTAGCAGGGGTCATCCTTCAGTTCCACGATGGTTTTGCAGACAGGATCAGATCATGACGCACGCGGTCGTCTGGATCGACCACAAGGAAGCGCGCATCTTTCACGTCCACCCGGAGGTGGCAGACGAGTCCACGATCCTCTCGCCGCAACACCATATTCACCGTCATCCGAAGGGGCGTGGGGAGCCGCGAGAGCACCCGGATGATGTGAATCATTTCTTCGACCAGGTCGCACGGGCACTCGATGGCGTGGACTCTGTCCTCATCGTCGGGCCCGCCTCAGCGAAGCACGAATTCGTCAAGTTCGTGCATGAGAATCACCGACACCTTGTATCCAAGATTGTAGGCGTCGAGACAGCGGATCATCCGACCGGGGGAGAGATCGTCGCCCACGCAAGAAGCTATTTCAAGGCGAGCGACCGAATGGGCAGTCCTAGCGCAGAGCGTTGATGAGGCAGGGCTGATCGCCGTGATTTGCGCCGGTTCTCGCAACCGACCGAACGCCAAACATCGTCGCGATGCGAGGTATTCGACTTTCGGGCCCGCCCGTACGGGGAGGGCGACCGCCACGTGGCGGCGCTAGGATTGCGACATGGAGCACACACACTGTCTCTCGCCGGCACGGGCCCGCGCCGCTGACGCCGCGGTCACATCAAGCTCGTACGCTCGACTATTCCCCGATCTTCCCGCATTCACAGCAGACGAAGCGTTCTTGTACACCCTTGGCCGAGCCGGCGGGCTCTGCGACTGCGGCGATGCAGAGGACGATGAGGCGTCTCTCGGAACGGAAGCGGCCGGCTGGCCGTTCTTCGGCCAATTCGTGGCGCATGACATCACGGCCGATCGCTCCGCTCTCCAGT
>DASZFS010000459.1:0-12871 GCA_035939575.1 Vicinamibacterales bacterium
TGCCGCCCCTCGGCATCGCATCGCGGGCGTTGAGCGCCAGGTTCAAGACGACCTGTTCGACCTGCCCCGGGTCCGCGCTCACGCGATCGAGCGGTCTGGTCAGCCGCCACTCCAGGCGGATGTGCTCGCCGATCAATCGCCTCAGCAGCCCATGCAGACGCGAGACGATCACGTTCAGATCGAGCACCTCCGGCTGCAGTATCTGCTTGCGGCTGAAGGCGAGCAGCTGCCGCGTCAGCGACGCGGCGCTCTTGCCGGCCACGCGGATCTCCTGGATGTCCCGGGAAACCGGATCGTCGCGGCGAAGTTGAATGAGCGCGAGGTCCGCGTAGCCGACCATCGCCGTCAGGAGGTTGTTGAAGTCGTGTGCGATGCTGCCGGCGAGCCTCCCGATGGCTTCCATCTTGTGGAGCTGTCGCGCCTCCTCCTCGGCGCGCTTGCGTTCGGTGATGTCCTCAATGGTCGCGATGAAGTAGCTCGGCTCGCCCCGGGCGTCTCGGTGGAGGCTGACGGTCAAGTTTGTCCAGACGAAGCTCCCGTCCTTTCGCCGATACCGTTTCTCTCTCGTATACCGATCGATGCCGCCCGCGATGAGGCGGTCCTTCGCGCGCGTGTCCTGCTCCACCTCATCAGGATGCGAGAGGGTCATGAAGTCGACGCTCGTCAGCTCGTCAGCGGTGTAGCCGAGCAGCTCGGAGAGGCGCCGGTTCACGAGCAGGTAGCGGCCGTCCAGGCTCGTCTGCGCGAGACCGATCAACGCCTCGTCGAACGTCGCCTGATAGATGTCTTCGCGCCCGGGCCCCGCGTCCGCCCACTCGGTGACGTCCAGCAGGGCGCCGACGAGCCTGCGTGCGCGGCCGTTCTCGCCGACCACCCGAAACGCGTTGCGGATCACACGCGCGCGACCGTCGACTGAAACGACGCGATAGTCGAGTCGATTGCCTGCGCAGGTCTCGATTGCACGAGCGCACGCGGCTTGCACACGCCGGCGGTCGTCAGCGTGAACGGCGTCCAGTCCCACGAATTGGCCGACTTCGGGCTCGCTCTCCCAGACGATGGCGCCGAGGCTGTCCAGCAGGTCGCGATAAAGGTCCCGCACGTGTTTCAACGATCTTGAGGTCATCGACGGGCCGCGCCGCCATCGGGCGGAGCGCGCATTTCCGGCGCGAAAACTACCTAGGACGCCTTAAAGGAGCATTCCTATTGATCCCCTGCGGAGGGGTATATGGTGTGAAATAGCCAGACCCTGCTGAAGCCGAGGTAGCACGATGTCCGGACGGCCCGTTGCCGATGTCGCCCTGAACAGGACTCTTCTGACCGGAGAGCATCATGTGCTCGAGCTCATCGCGACAGGCGCGCCGCTTGGCGACGTGCTCGACGCGCTGTGCCGGGTCATCGACGAACAATCCGGGCTGACGTCGTCGGTGTTTCTCCTGGATCGCGAGGGGACGCACCTCTCGTTGGCCGCTGCGCCGCACGTCCCCGAGGCCTGGCGCGAGACGACCCGCACGTTCCGGGTAACGCCGACGGCGAGCGCGTGCGGTGCGGCCGTGACCCGCCGCGAACAGGTCATCGTCACCGACGTGCTCGCAAGCCCGCTCTTTGCGGGGTGGCACGAGGCAGCCCGGGCTTCAGGCATCGCGTCGGTCTTGTCCACGCCGTTCTTTTCCAAGGATGGCCGTGTGCTCGGCACGTTCGCCGTGTTCAATCACGAGCGCGAGGCTCCAGGCGATGCGCCGCTCGGGCTCGTCGGCCGCGCGGCGCATCTGGCGAGCATCGCTGTCGAGCGACATGAGACCGAGCAGGAGCTGCGTGAGAGCGAGCGCCGATTCTCGACGGTGTTCTACGCCGGCCCGGCCAGCATGGCGATTACACGCTTCGCCGATAACCGCCTCCTGTACGTGAACGACCGGTTCCTCAGCCTGTTCGGATATTCGCGCGCGGAAGCGCTCGGACAGACCGCGCTCAGCCTCGGCCTGTACGCCGAGCCGGCCGAGCGCCAGATGCTGATCAACCGGCTCGACGCCTGCAAGGCCTCGGACGTGGAAGTGAAGGCACGAACCAGGTCGGGCGCCATCCTGGACCTGCTCCTCTGGTTGGATCGCATCCAGCTCCTCGGTGAGGACTGCGTCCTGGAGATCGCCTGCGACATGACCGATCGCAAGCGGGCCGAAGCGGAGTTGGCGCGGAGCGAGCGTCTTGTCCGGCTCGTGCTCGATGCGCTCCCGGTGGGTGTCGCGGTGATGGATGGTGCTGGAGACATCGTGCTCAACAATCCAGCCTCACAACGGATCTGGGGCGACGTGATACAGTCCGGCCCCGACCGGTATGCGAGGAGCCGGGCGTGGTGGCACGACACGGGAAAGCCGATCGCCCCGGAAGAGTGGGCATCGGTCCGTGCCCGGTTGAAGGGCGAGACCTCGGTCAACGAGGTCGTCGACATCGAGGCATTCGACCACGTCCGGAAGGTCATCCAGAACTCCGCCGTCCCGATCCGTGACGCGGACGACCGCATCACCGGAGCGGTGATCGTCAACGAAGACATTTCCGCGCGCACCACGGCGGAGCGCGAGCGCAACGACGCGTTTCAGGAGCTGCGCGGGCTGACGGGTCGCCTCTTGCGCGCCCAGGACGACGAGCGCCGCCGCATTGCCCAGCTCCTGCACGAAACGACGGCGCAGGACCTCGCCGCCCTCAAGATGCACCTGGCCCGCCTGAGCCGGACGGTCACGGGCCTCTCCACTGCGGACAGGGCGGCGTTCGAAGAAAGCATGGAGCTGGCCGAACGAGCGATGACGGGCATTCGCACGCTGTCGTACCTCCTGCATCCACCGTTTCTCGATGAGGCAGGGCTGCTGGCGGCGTTGCGCTGGTACGCGACCGGATTCACCGACCGGAGCGGAATCAAGATCGAGCTCGACCTCCCGGCGGCGCTCGAGCGCATGCCGCGGGAAATCGAGACGACGCTGTTCCGTGTCGTGCAGGAGGCGTTGATCAACATTCACCGTCACGCGCGCAGTCCGAGCGCACGGATCCGTCTGCGCGTCGACGCGGACCATCTAACGCTCGAGATCAAGGATCGCGGCAGGGGCCTGCCCTCCGAGCTGATGGCGCAGCTGCCGGCCGGGGGAGGCGCGCTCGGCGTTGGTGTCGCTGGCATGCGCGAGCGCCTCCAGCAGATCGGCGGCACGCTCGTCATCGAATCGAGCAACCGGGGGACGACCGTACGCGCGACCATACCGGTTCCGCCGGACGCGGCGTGACGTGCTCACGATGCACTACTCCGATGAGCTCACATCCTCAATCTCAATCCTCAATCCGCAATGGAAAGGGCCATCGCCAGTCACGGATGGCGGGCATGTCCTCCCCGTAGCGGCGGATGTACAACCCGTGCTCAACGAGCCGATCCGCGAGGGTCTGCTTGAGGTACGCGGCGCGCGAGCCGAGTTGCGGCAGGCGATCGACCGCGTCGCTCGCGAGGTGAAAGCGATCCAGGTCGTTCAGGACGGCCATGTCGAAGGGCGTCGTGATCGTGCCCTCCTCCTTGTATCCACGGACGTGCAGGTTGGCGTGGTTGGTCCGCCGGTACGTCAACCGATGGATCAGCCATGGATAGCCGTGATAGGCAAAGATGATCGGCTTGTCCCTGGTGAAGAGCTGATCGAAATCGGTGTCGCTCAAGCCGTGCGGGTGCTCGCTGGCCGGCTGAAGCTTCATGAGGTCGACGACATTGATGACGCGGATTTTGAGCGCCGGCAGATGGTGCCGCAGAATCGAGACCGCCGCAAGGATCTCGAGGGTTGGAACATCGCCCGCAGCCGCCATCACGAGGTCGGGCTCGGTGCTCCTGTCGTTGCTGGCCCATTCCCAGAGACCAATGCCTGCCGCACAGTGACGGACGGCTGCGTCCATGTCGAGCCATTGCGGCGCGTCATGCTTGCCGGCCACGACGATGTTTACGTAATGCCGGCTTCTGAGACAGTGGTCCATCACGCTCAGCAGGCAATTCGCGTCCGGCGGGAGGTACACACGGACGACCTCCGCCTTCTTGTTTACGGCGTGGTCGATGAATCCGGGATCCTGGTGTGTAAAGCCGTTATGGTCCTGACGCCACACATGGCTGGCGAGGAGATAGTTGAGCGAAGCGATCGGCCGCCGCCAGGGGAGCCCGCGCGTGACCTTCAGCCATTTCGCGTGCTGGTTGAACATCGAATCGATGATGTGCGCGAACGCTTCGTATGTGTTGAAGAGCCCGTGCCGTCCGGTGAGGAGGTAGCCTTCCAGCCATCCCTGGCATTGGTGCTCGCTGAGGACTTCGAGCACGCGGCCCTGCGGCGCCAACCACTCGTCGCCGGCGCTGATCTCAGCCTCCCATTGCCGGTTGGTCGCCGCGAACACGGCGTCCAGCCGGTTCGAGACCGTCTCGTCGGGACCAAACAGCCGGAAGTTGCGCCGCTCCTCGTTCGCGACGATCACGTCACGCAGGAACCGCCCGACGACGCGGGTATCCTCGGCGTCGACCGCGCCGGGCGCGTGAACCGCGATGGCGTAGTCACGGAAGTCGGGCAGCCGGAGATCGCAGAGCAGCAGCCCGCCGTTGGCGTGGGGATTGGCTCCCATGCGGCGCGCGCCCGCCGGCGCGAGCGCTGCCAGATCGGACCGGAGCGTTCCCCCGGCATCAAACAGTTCCTCGGGCCGATAACTGCGCATCCAGGCCTGCAGCATCGCCAGATGCTCCGGATTGGTTGCAGGATCGGTCAACGGCACCTGGTGCGCCCGAAAGGTCCCCTCCACGGGTTGCCCGTTGACGACCTTGGGGCCAGTCCACCCCTTGGGCGTGATCAGGACCAACATTGGCCACCGCGGCCGGCGCGGGCGTCGTGCCGGGCCGATGCCGTTCCCCGTCGCGCCGTCGCCCTCTCTCGCGCTCCGCTGAATCTCCAGAATCTCGTCGACGACGGCATCGAGCGTGCGCGCCATCAGCGCGTGCATTACCGCCGGCTCATCGCCCTCGACGTAGTGCGGCGCCCATCCGCAGCCACGCAGCAGCTGGTCGAGCTCTTCGCGGGGGATCCGCGCGAGCACTGTGGGATTCGCGATCTTGTAGCCGTTCAGATGCAGAATCGGCAGCACGGCGCCGTCGGTGATCGGATTGAGGAACTTGTTCGAGTGCCACGCGGTGGCAAGCGGTCCGGTTTCCGCCTCGCCATCGCCAACGACGCAGGCGACGACGAGATGGGGGTTGTCGAATACCGCACCGAACGCGTGGCTCAGCGAGTAGCCGAGCTCGCCCCCTTCGTGAATGCTGCCCGGCGTCTCGGGCGCGACGTGGCTCGGGATGCCGCCTGGGAACGAGAACTGCTTGAAGAGAATCTTGAGCCCCGCCTCATCCTGCGTGACCGCAGGATAAATTTCGCTGTAGGTCCCCTCCAGGTACGTATTGGCGACGAGCGCCGGTCCGCCGTGTCCGGGGCCCGACACGTAGATCATGTTCAAGTCGCGCTCGTTGATCACCCGGTTCAGATGGACGTAAATGAAGTTCTGTCCGGGCGTCGTCCCCCAGTGCCCGAGCAGGCGGGGCTTGATGTCGGCCGGTTGAAGCGGCGTGCGAAGGAGCGGGTTGTCGCGGAGATAGATCTGGCCGACGGCCAGGTAGTTGGCCGCCCTCCAATAGGCATCCATCTGTTCGAGCAGTTGGGATAGAGGCGGGGATGGGAGCGTCAATCGTGTCACCCTGGCGCGAACAACCCGCAGGCTGCCCGCGCGATCATCAATTCTTCATCGGTCGGGATCACCCGCACGTCGACCCGGGCGGCCGGCGGCGAGATCAGCAAAGCATTCGATGCATTGCGGCTCGAATCCACGTGCACGCCGAGAAACGCCAGGCCGTCGCAGATGCGGGCACGGACGCTCGGCGCGTGCTCGCCGATGCCGCCCGAGAAGACGATTGTGTCCAGTCCGCCGAGCACAGCGGCCAGCGCGCCGATTGCCTTCCTGACCGAATACGCGTACGCCGCAACAGCCAGCCGGCACGCCGGATCGATGGTCTCACGATCGAGCAACGTCCGCATGTCGCCCGTCGAGCCTGAGATCCCCAGGAGGCCCGCTCTGTGGCTGAGCATCTCTTCGACCTCGTCCGGCGTCAATCGCTCGCTCCGGGCCAGGTACGTCACGACGCCAGGATCGAGGTCGCCGGATCGGGTGCTCATCAGGACGCCGCCCATGGGCGTGAACGCCATGGTCGTATCGACGCTGCGCCGGCCGTCGACGGCGGCCAGGCTCGATCCGTTGCCGAGATGTGCCAGGACGATCTTGCCGCTCGCGGCCCCGGGCCCCGCGAGCCGCTCCAATTCCTGCATCAGAAACGCGTACGACAGGCCGTGGAAACCGTAGCGGCGGACGCCTCGCGCGTCGTACTCGGCGGGAATCGGCAGCCGCCGCGCGACGTCTGGCAGGTCGTGGTGGAACGCCGTGTCGAAGCACGCAAACTGGGGTACATGGGGGCGGTGTTCACCAAGTGCCTCGATGAGTGCGATCTCATCGGGAAGGTGGTTGGGCGCGAAGGGGACCATCTGCCGGAGATCGTCGACGAGCGCTTTCGTGATCACGTGAGGATCGCGATACACCGAACCACCGTGGACGATGCGATGGCCGATCGCGACCGGCGGCGCGTCCGGCGTGTGCGCGTCAACCCACCCGAGCAGTTGCGGCACGCATGACGAGCCGGCGCCTTCGATCGTTTCACGCGCCAGCGGCCGCGGCGCCGGTTCGAACGTGAAAAGCGCGCATTTGACTGTCGAGGATCCCGCATTGATGGCCAGCGTGGTGCGCGGTGTGACGGCGTCAGTTGTCGTCGCCATCGACCGCGTCACGACCGCGGCGTTGGCCGGTACGAGCCGGCGATCCGCTTGGAGACGGCGACACCGACCGTGCCGTCGGACTGCCGATATGCGATGACGCAGGCCGCGCCGGGAAACGAGTCGACGAACGCGAGGCCGGCCTTCGGACCGAGGATGAACGCCGCCTTCGACATCGCGTCCGCGAGGGTACCGTCGCGCGAGAGGATCGTGACGCTGAGCGCGGATGTTGAGGGCCGGAGTGTTCGCGGGTCCAGAATGTGTCCGTACTGCCGCCCGTTGGCGACAAGGTAGTTGGAGTCGTCTGACGATGTGGACACGGAGGTTTCCCCTGTCTCCACGACGCCCATCACCCGGTCGCTTGCGTCGGGGTTCTTGATGCCGACCGTCCACGTGCGCTTGCCCGGGGGTGTTCCCAGCAGGTATTGATTGCCGCCGGCGTCGATGAAGCCGCTGAGCCCGCGGCGCCGGAGCACGTCCGCGGCGATCTCGACGGCGAAGCCTTTCGCGATGCCGCCGAGATCGATCTCGACGCCCGAACGGGCGAAGCGAACCGTGCGGTCCTCCGAGTTCAGGAGAAGGTTCCGGTAGTCGACGAGCGGCCGCACGGTCGCGAGCTCGCCGCTGGTCGGGACGTGCGGCGTCTTGTCGTGAAAGCCCCACAACCGCACCAATGGGCCGACGGTGACGTCGAACGCGCCGTCTGACGCTGAACTGATGCGGCGCGCCGCGTCGAGGACGCTGAACATGGGGTCGCTGACGGCCACACCCTCCAGCGCGGCCCGGCGGTTGATGAGCGCCAGCTCGCTATCATCGCGATAATTGCTCATCAACCGATCGACCTCGGCGAATGCCGCGAACGCTTCGTCGATCGCCCCGCCGCGCGTGGCCTCGTCTCCGCCGAAGGCCTGCACCTGGACCGACGTGCCCATGACGTAGCGGTAGTGGTGCGTCTCACGCGGCGCCTGGCCGGCCACGACCGCGCTTCCGAGCAGGGTGATGAAGAGGACTCGACTACTTGCACCCACAGCCGCCGCTCTGCACGCCGTAGCCTCCCGACGAAGCTTCGCGCGCCTCCTGCCAGTGCGTCATGTAAGCGACCTGGCTCGCGTCGGCGTCGAAGATCATGCAGGGGTCGGCGAGGCGTCCCCGTTGCCAGGGTTGAACGGTGGCGCATCCAGCGGCGAGCATCGCGGCCGCAGCGGCGAACGCGAAGACGAGTGTGCGAGCAGGCAGGTCAGTCATGGCATTCACCGCTCCGCAAGCAGTTGCGCGATCTCGTTCCGGTAACTCCGGTCGACGTTGCCTGAGTAGCCCATGTGCGTGAACCTGATCTTGCCGTCCCTGTCGATGAGAAACGACGTGGGCATTCCCTTGACGCGGAACGCCACCGGCGCGGCGGCTTTGGGGTCGAACAGCACCATCATCCGATGCGGGTGGTCGTCGAGAAACGTCTCGGCGTCACGGCGCCGTTCGTCGAGGTTGACGGCCAGCACTTCGAGGCCGCGCGGCTGGTATTCCCGATAGATCACGTCGAGCGCGGGAAACGATGTCTTGCAGGGAACGCACCAGCTCGCCCAGAAGTCGATGAGCACGACCTTGCCTCTGTAGGTCGCCAACTGAACCGTCTCGCCGGTCGCCGTCTGCAACGCGACGTCCGGCGCCGTGTTGGGCGGCGCCGCCGCCGCCTGTCCCGAGGCAACCGCGACCACTGCGAGGACGCCGGCAGACATGAACCGATAGATGGACATCAGCCCCTCAATGGCGGTGGAGAACCTTCAGCGGCACGCGAAGCCCCGTCGAGAAGATGGCCGCGCGGAATCCATTGTCCGCCTGATAGCGCTCGTACTGCACGGTCAATCCGGTTCCCGCCGGAAACCAGAGCCACTCTCCGTTGGGCGTGAACGCGATGCGGCCGGAGAAGTTGTTCGAGGTGAACGGCTCGAGCCGGAAATCCGCTGTGTAGTACTGCGGGACGCCGGTGTACTGCGGCGCCCAGAAGAACGCGCCGCTCTGGTCGTACCGGCGGTACCCCAGGTTCATCAGCACGACGGATCCAAAGTGGCGGGACACGCCGAGGTCGAGCGTGTTGGACGTCACCTGCCAATCGTCGAAGTAGTGCCGATAGTCGGCCTCGAGATAGGCGTCCGCGGGGAGGGCCTGTCGCAGACGCGCTGAGAGCGTGTGACGCGTGCGCGAATCAGGCACCTGGCCGAGCACCAGCTCGCCATTGAGATCCGCCCGCAGGAACGGGTTGTCCTGATATCCAGCGATGTGGCCGACCTCGTAGCCCGCCTGCACGATCGTGGTCTTCGAGAGCGTCTGTGTGACAGAGGCAAATGCGTTGCTCTGATACTGCCGCGCGCGGTCGGGGAGCGGGTGCAGCATCGGTTGATTCAGCGAGAACGAGAAGCCGCCCGCAACCGTCGTGTTGCCGCTCGCGAGGTCTCGCGAGACTGACGTCAGGCCGGTCGTCGAGCGATAGAAATTCTCCGTGCTGTAGGCACCGCCCACGGTCCATTTCAGATCGCCGTACGCCCGCGTCGCCGACAGCCCGAACACGTTTCGATGGCTGTTGATGCCGTTGCGGTGGCAGCGGACGCAGGAATCGGACGCGGCCGAAATCGCGTCGAGGCCGTAGTTGATCCGGAGGCTGGTGCGCTCGGTGAAGTCCTGCGTGAGATCGACCGTCGGGCTGAGGACCGTGACGCCACGCGTATCCTGAAACCCGTGGAACTGGACGTTCATTTCGTTGTTCTGTGCCCAGTTTCGCGACGCCACCAGCCAGGATGTCACGGCAGCGGCGGCGACCAGCAGGGGCAGCGGGGATCGGCGGCTCAATCGTCTCCTACCGGCTCTGCAGCGCGTTGTAGACAATCATCCACCGGAACACCATCGTCGCTTCGGTCACCGCGTCGCCGGTGAAATAGCGATACATGCTCCCACCCGGCGAGCAGTCGACGACCACTGAGCTCGAGGCGTCGCCGGGGCGCTGGCCGGCCACGACGTCGGCGTAGGTGCTGACCGAGTAGCCGCCCGCGATGCGGCTCCCGCTATGGCATGACGCGCAATCGCGGTCAAAGATCGGCTTGATGTCTTGAACGTATGCGATTGTCTGCACGCCGACTGCGCTGGGGCCGAACGGGAAGCCCGGGTCACCGGTATCCGTGGTTGGCTGACTCTTGATGCACGCCGACATGCAGAGGACAGTCGACAGCAGCGCCGTGCGCGCACACCATCGCCCACGCGAGCCTCTCACCTGGCGCTGTCGTCGCAGCATCGGCGGCGTGGCTTGTGCAAGGCGCGTGCCCTGCGCGAATGGCGGGAATGTCTCGAGTTCTGCGTCGGCGTGGCACGCAACGAAAGCTATCCGCGTCCCCGACCGGGAGCAAGCGTCACACGGAGGGAACACCGGTCGGTGCGGCTGGCGGCTGGATCGAGATCCAAACGTCTCCTTCGGAGTCACACCGAATGATCAGGCGCTCGCCGTGCGGGGCACCGCGTGGAACCATCGCGAAGGTGATGCTTCCCGTGGCGGTGCGTATGTCGGGAAGCGTCCCCGGTCGTCGATCGAGTGTGTGCGGCCCACGAGCCATGCCCCCACACGTAGCAACGACGATGCCAACGCGGTCGGCGTGGTCACCCTGCTCAGCGGTGGGCGACGTCGCGCGAGCGCTGTCCGATGCAATACATGTCTGTCGCGTCGCAGCCTTCGACTTCCACCTGCACAGTCGTGTGGGTAATGTGAAAGCGATGCTCAATGTCGTGCACGACTGCGCGCAGCACCTGTTGTCCTTCCCGGACACTCTGCTCGGCCACGAGGATGTGGCAACTGCAGGCAATGACACCCGGGCCCACCATCCAGACGTGCAAATCGTGCACGTCGAGGACGCCGCCCACGTTCTTGATGACCGCAATGAGGGCGGGCATCTCTATCCCGGTCGGTGTGCCCTCGAGCAGCACCGTGGCGCTCTCACGGAGCACCCCGTAGCTGCTGTACAGAATCAGCCCGGCGATCAGCAGCGACACTACGGGATCCGCCAGCGGACCGCGCATCGTCACGACCAGTACGCCGGCGATCACGACGCCAAACGCGGAGACGGCGTCGCCGAGCATGTGCAGGTACGCGCTCCGGATATTGAGATCGTCCTTCGAGCCTTTGTGCAGCCACACGCCGATCAGGAGATTCACGACCAGGGCGGCCACCGCGACGACGATCATGACCGGGCCGTTGGCGAGCTCGGGTTGCCGGATCCGGGCGACGGCTTCCCACGCGATGAAGACCGCGATGAATAGCAGGGAGACCGCATTCGCGAGAGCGGCGAAGATGCCGACGCGGTGATAGCCAAAGGTCATGCCCTCGTGCGACGGCTTATCGGCGATACAGAGCGCGTACCAGCTGAACCCCAGGGCCGCCGCATCAGCCGTGTTGTGTCCCGCATCGGAGAGCAACGCGAGGCTGTGGGCGTACCACCCGCAGGCAGCCTCGACCAGGACAAACGCGAGGGTCAGCGCGACAGCGGCGCCCATGGTCCTCCCCGAGACATTCGGCGGCACGTGCGAATGAGCATGGGCATGGGAGTGCGGGTGCGGGTGACCGGAATGCGCGTGGCCCATCTGCCCACTATCTTCGCTCAAACCACACCGAATCCCCGAACTCGTGCGTCCGGTAGCCGCCCGCCGTCATCGCCGCGTCGGCGGTCTCCAGCGTCGTGCGGTCGGCGAAGGCGCGCAGCAGCTGAAAGTGGCTCGTCGCCGGCTCGTGCACGCCGGAGATAATCGCGTCGACGATCTGAAGCTGGCTCGTTTCATTGATCCGCTGGGTCGCGACGCCCGGGCCGGCCGTGACGGTTGCCCCGCGGATCGATGCTGCGTGTTCGAGGGCGCGCACGACGGTCGTGCCGATGGCGACGATGCGGCGGCCATCTGCGAGCGCGCGGTTGATAGTGCAGGCGGTCGCCGTGGGAATGTCGTAGGGCTCGTCGAAGGGCAGGTGGCCGTCAAGCTCGGGGTCACCCGTGGACGAAATGCCTGCCGCATGCGTGATCGTGGCGAACTCGACGCCACGCCGTCGCAGTGTGGCGAGTGCCTCCCAGTCGAGGACGAAGCCGGCTGAGGGTGGTTCGAAGGCGACTGGCGGACCTGCGATCACGGTCCAGACATCCCACAGCGACAGGGGCGTCGACATGTGGGCGTACTGGATGGGCCGGCCGTGACGCGCGATGCCCGCCCAGATGTCGTCGGCCGAGCCGTCGAAGTGCAGCAGTGCCAGCCGTGGGTGACCGAGCATCTCCGTCACGGTCGCGCGCAGCGGTCCCAACGCCAGGCGATCCCCGGGCGATAACAGCGGCGGCGCGGGCCGGCGCTCGGTCGGTGTGTGAAAATCGCCGGCGCCGAATACGACCGCCGAAAACGATTCGACGTCGTCCAGCGACCGGCGGCCGGCGAGTCGGACTTCAATTGCGCCTCGAGTCGGCAGGTGATGCCCTACGAGGCTCGCGGGAAGCGTCGCCGCGTCGTTCGCAATCACGACGTCGCCGGCACGCAGCAGGTTGACGAAGTCGCGGCGCGCGGTATGCCGCATGCGTCCCAGCGCATCGACGACGAGAAGCCTTGCGTCCGGCGGGCGCTGTCGCGGCTCAGTGGCGGCAATCATACGGGCAGCGCAGCCGCAATAACCTCGATGACGTCGAGCGCGGCGAGCTCGGGGCGCTTCAGCGTGGACCTGTCCGCGTCCGGGATCGCCTGCGCGTGGAGTGGCGTGTCCATGTCGCCCGGATCCACAGAAATGACGCGCACCCCCTGCGCCTGCAGCTCAGCGTCCCAGATGGCGCTCAAGTGGCGCAGCGCGGCCTTGGTTGCGCCGTAGGCGCCCCATGCCGGGTACGGAGTGACAGCCGCATCGCTCGAGATGTTCACCACCGCAGCACCGCGGCCGTCGCGCGCCGACGCAGACAACGCGCCCAGCACCGTCTTGGTCAGGCGAAACGGGCCGAGAAGGTTCGTCGCGACGG
>DASZFS010000460.1:0-19695 GCA_035939575.1 Vicinamibacterales bacterium
GGCCCTTGAACGCCTGGTCCGGATACGCCTGCAGCTTCACCTCGGCCGGCATGCCGGGCGTGAGCTTCGCGACGTTGTTCTCGCTCACCTCGGTCTGCACTTCGAGCTCGTGCATATCCGCGATCGTCGCGATGGCACCGCCCTCGCGCGACGACTGGCCCTGCACGCCGAAGGGCGACACCGTCTCGCCGACTTCCGCCCGCTTCTTGATGACGACGCCGTCGAACGGCGCGCGGACATTGGTATTCTCGAGCGCTTCTTCGCTGACGCGCACGCGCGCCCGGGCGGAGGCGATCGCGGCGTCCGCGGACGCGACGCGCGCGGTCGAGACCGCGGCCGCCGAATCAGCGGCTGTCAGCGCCGCCGTCGTCGCGATGCCGTCCCTGGCCAACGCGCGCTGGCGCTCGAGGTTGCGCACATCCTCGTCCCGCGCCGCGATGCTCTGCGCCAGCGCCGCTTCCGACTCCGCCACGGCGCGGCGCGCCGCCTCGAGCTGCGCGTCCGTATCGGCGTGCTCGATCTGCGCCATGACCGCCCCCTTGCGGACCCGAGTGCCCTCTTCGAAGGCCAGGACGGCAATCCGGCCGCCTGTCTTCACGCCCACGTCGCTGCTGTGCCGGGCCACGACGTAGCCGGTGGCCACGAGCACGGGGAGCGCGGTCGACCCGCTCGGGGATGCGACGACCTGGGTGGCGCGCACGACGTCCACCTCGGGCGCGCGGCGTTCGGCGACGTACGCCCGGGCCGACGGATACGCTGCGGCGGCCACGGCCAGCAGGATCAACACGATCGCCCACGGCGCCCACCGCCGCCGCGGCGCCGCGCCGCGGTCGATCCTGAGCCGGGACAGGTCAGACTCGGAGCTGACAGTCATAAGGAAGAGCGCGCGAGCAGCATTCTACCGAACGGCATGAGCCGGACTTTAACTTAGTGACTAAGATTATTAGTATGTGAGATAATTGTCAAACACACATGACCCGTTCCGGCCGCGCCGCACTCCTCGACCGCATCGGCATGCAGCTCGGCCGCGAGCTCAGCACACGAACGATCCTGTTTCACCAGGCTGTCGCGGATGCTCTCGGCGTCGCGCCCACCGATCACAAGTGCCTGGGCTTCATCGCCGACGCCGATCACCCGGTCACCGCCGGCGAGCTCGCGACAGTCATGGGCCTCACGACCGGCGCCATTACCGGCGTGATCGATCGCCTCGAGGCGGCTGGCCTCGCCGCGCGCGAGCGCGACCCGCGTGACCGGCGGCGCGTGGTGGTCACGCCCGCGGCTGGGGCGCACGAGCGAGTGGCGCCGCTCTTCGAAGGGATCGCCCGCGCGTCAGTCAAGCTCGCCTCGCAATACACGGACGAAGAACTCGAGGTGATCGAACGGTACGTGTTGGATTGTCTTGAGATGCTGCAGGACGAAACCCGGCGGCTCCGCTCGATTCAGCCTTCTTCCTCGAACTCTTCCTCTTCGCGCGGGCCGAGGCGGGTCGACGGGCGCAGCGCTTCGCGGTAGTCGTACAGCGGCAGGCCGCGCACGTGGAGCGACAGCGCGCACACAGGCGACTTCTCGTCCACGACCACCGTGACCGGACTGCCCTCGACGCCCTCGCGGAACGCGAGACGGCACCCGCAAGCAAGACGCGCGTGCGTGAAGCCCTTCATGGCCAGATCATACCATGTGCTACACGCCGAGGAGACCTTTGATCATGTTCTCGAAGGAGGGCTTCGACGCGAGGCCGGCGTGCTTCAGGCAGACCTTGCCGTCACGCGAGATGATCGCCGTCACGGGGATGCCGAACATCGGCCCGTACGCATCCTGTACGTCGTCATGGTCGAGGCCCTGCAGAACCACGTAGTTCATTTTCATGGCCGCGACATACGGCTTCAACTTGGGCAGTGTGTCGTCCACTGAGATCCCGATGACCTGCAGCCCGGCCTTGCCGTACTTGTTCTGGAACTCGATGAACCACGGGATCTCGATCTTGCACGGCCCGCACCAGGTCGCCCAGAAATCGAGGAGGATCACCTTGCCCTTGAACGACGACAGCTTCACGTCGTTGTTCGACAGGTCCTTGAGCGTGAAGTCAAGGTTTGCAGCCTTGGCGTTCGCGGGGCATGCGCTCGTCTCGATGCCTGCCGGGTTCTGATCCGACGCGGTCAGTCCCAGCTCCGGAAACGGCAGGTCGGCATGCAGTGTCAGCAGCGCCAGCGCAAACGCGCTGACGATGGCGATTCCCCAACGTGTCTTCGTCGTCATCGACAGACCCTCAGACGGGTCCGCCATAGCTCGCCACATCGTTGAGCGAGCCGAGGCGGACAACCAGACTCTACCGCATCGATGCCTGAACGAGCGACGCCATTTGCTCGACGTCCCGCCTGGGCTCTCGAGCGACCAGCACGAACGTGCGGTCACGATCGCACCAGATGGCGGCTTCGTGACCCAGCGCGCGCACGACCTCCGGCGGGCGCTGGATTCCCGGCAGCATGAAGAGCGACACCGGCTCGCCGTTGTGGCGATACATGATGTGGGCGATCTTGCCTTCGCCGTACACGCACGGCCGCGATCCCACGAGCTCGAGGCCCGCCAGCGCACCGTCCGTCGGGACGTGCGTGCGCCAGTCGAATACGCGCAGCATCGAGCCCTCGACCGTTGCTGCCGCCTCGTGTGTATGCAGCACGCCGTTGAGCGCGAAGCACTTCACATGGTCGGCGGCCAGCTCGGCGGCCATCACGCTGGGTGATGCCGCCGTGAGCTGGTAGACGAACGCGGCGCCCACGATCAGCACGAGCGAGGCGGCCAGCGCGAGGGGCGCAATCCGCGTCCGCCATGTGACGCGTTCGCCAACTCCACCCGACTGCGCGTCTGTGGCGGGTCCCTGAAGCCGCGCGTGGGCGGTGCAGCGCCCGCGCAGAGCATCGGGCGCACAGAGCCGCGAGAGATCAGCTTTGCGCGCGTGAATCAACTCGTGCACGGCGCGCTCGGCTTCAACGCGCGAACGGCACGGAGGACAGGCGCGCACGTGACGCTCCACCTCGTCGCGATCGGCGTCCGGCAACTGTTCGTCGACGTAGG
Source organism: Vicinamibacterales bacterium (assembly GCA_035939575.1). Lineage (GTDB taxonomy): Bacteria > Acidobacteriota > Vicinamibacteria > Vicinamibacterales > CAVVIG01 > DATKHR01. Next base: position 3,073 of record DASZFS010000460.1, read on the forward strand.
GCGTCACGAGCGGATCGATCGAGCGGCAATTAGACATGGGCGGCCCGGAGAGGGTTCAAGCGTTCGAACAGGAGGTTGCGGCCGCGCGAGATGCGCGACATCACCGTGCCGACAGGAACCGACAACATCTCGGCGATTTCAGCGTACGAAAATTCTTCCACGTCCCGTAACCACACCGCCTGGCGGAAGACATCGGGCAGCCCGTCGATGGCGGCCTGGAGCTCCGGCGCCAGCGTCTCCCTCAGCAGAAGTGTCTCGGGCGTTTCGGGCGAGCCAGCGCGAATCGGCGCCTGCAACGCGCGCTCGACGACCTCGCTGTCGATCGAGACCGCGTCGCGTGCACGGTCCCGAACCTGGTTGCGCGCCGTATTATGGAGAATCGTGAACAACCAAGCCCTCAAGTTCGTGCCCGGCGTGAAGCTGTCGGCCGCCCGGAACGCCTTCAGGTAGGTCTCCTGGACCAGATCCTCGGCGTCCGCGGGCACGCGGGTCAGCCGCAGTGCCGTGCGGTACAGGCTGTCAAGTGACGCCAGTGCCTCGGCCTCGAACGCCGGCGGCACCACCCGTAAACCCTGGCGGGCCATGCTTTATTCCAAGTGTATCCCGGAGGGGTCGGGGGCCGCCGTCCTGAGAGGACAGTCCCTGCGAAAAATACGGCCCAGATCCGAGCACAGGGTTTGCAGGCCCCTCCGCGTCAACAGTAAGATCGCAGCGAGTTGTAACCGCTTCAAGCAGTCACGAGCCGGCGGCCGCCAGTCTGCAGCTCTGCCGACGGCGGACGGCCGGCCGACTCAGAGGATCCGCCTATGCGCCCGCGCGTGCCGCTGCCTTCCTTCCGCTCATCGGCCCGGCTCCTGATCGCCGCCATGCTTCTTGCGGCGCACGCCTCGGTGGCCGCCGCGCAGACGCAGTTCATTCCCTACTTCGGCAAGAACAACGTCCACTACGACACGTTCAAGTGGCAGATCTACACCACGGATCACTTCGAGATCTATTTCTACCCGGAAGTGCAGCCGCATCTGGAGCGCATCGCGAGCTACGCGGAGAGCGCGTACCAGCAGATCAGCGCGGACCTGAAGCACGACCTCTCCTTCAAGGTGCAGCTGATCATCTTCAAGACGCACAGCGAGTTCGAGCAGGAGAACGTGGAACCAGGCGGGGCGCCGGAAGGCGTCGGCGCGTTCGCCGAGCCGTTCCGCCAGCGGATCGTCGCGCCCATCGACGACCCGCCCGATCGCCTGTACGGCCTCATCGTCCATGAGCTCACGCATCAGTTCCAGTTCGACATCATTCCGCAGACCCTCATCCGGCGCAGCGTCCCGCTGTGGGTGAACGAAGGCGGCGCGGACTACGAGCGCGGCCAGTGGGAGCCGCTCGACCTGATGGTGGTGCGCGACGCCGCAATCGCCGACATCGTGCCGAAGATGAGCCAGCTCGAAGGCTATGGCACCGCGGGACCGTCGCGGCTGATCTACAACCTCGGTCACGCCGTGTTCGAGTTCATCGAGGCGAAGTACGGCAAGGAAGGCATCCGCCAGTTCATGTTCGCGCTGCGCAAGAGCGTCATCGGCGGAGGCGAGGACGCCTACGAGGAAGCGCTGAAGCTGAAGAAAGAGGAATTCGACGAGGCGTTCGAGCGCTACTTGAAGGATCGCTTCAAGCCGTTCCGCGACAAGGAGCGGCCGGCCGACTACGGGCGCGATCTCTCACCGAATCAGGAGAAAACGAACTTCGCGCAGGCGCTGTCGATTGCTCCGTCCCCGTCGGGCGATCTCATCGCCGTCGTGACCGCGAACCGGAAAGACCAGGAGCTGGACATCATTCTCGTGTCCTCGAAGGACGGCTCGGTGGTCCGCAATCTGACCAGCGGCTTCGACAAGGACATGGGCTTCGACCACATCGTGCAGATGGGCGTCGACCAGGCGGCCAACCCCTGGATGGGGTGGTCGCCCAAGGGAGATCGCCTCGCCTACTTCGTGCGCACCGACAAAGAGCGGACGCTCGTCGTGCAGAACGTGCTGACGCGCAAGATCGAGATGAAGATTCCGATGAAGTCGGTGGACGAGCCCGAGTCGCCGAGCTTCTCGCCCGACGGCCGATTCGTCACGTTCGACGCGCTGCGCGGCGCGGTCGGCGACATCTTCACGATCGACCTCGAATCGAAGGAGGTCGTCAACCTGACGAACGACCCGTTCGGCGATCGCGCGCCGCGCTATTCACCCGACGGCAAGTTCATCATCTATACCGCGCGCGTGAGCGGCAACGACAAGCTCTTCCGGCTGGATCTCGCGACGAAGACCAAGACGCAGATCACGTTCGGCACGCAGGACGAGACAGGCGTGTCCTTCGTGGACGATCACACGATCGTGTTCGCGTCGACCGCGACCGACCCGGCTGTGCCGCTCGAACCCGAAGTGGCGCGCAACGGCAACATCTTCAATATCTGGACGCTGGACCTGACGAGCGGCGAGCTGCGGCAGTACACCGACGCCGTCGGCGGCAACTGGTCGCCGGTCGTCCTGAACGACAACAAGACCAACCGCATCGCGTTCGTCAGCTACTTCAAGGGCGAGTACACCATCCGGACGCTCGAGCGGAAGGAGCCGCTGCACACGGCCTCAACCGCCGACTTCGGCGCGCCCGGACCGATCATCGACTTTCAGGCGCCGCTGCAGCACTCGCTGGTCCAGGGCAACGTCCGGCAGAAGGGCGCCTTCGAGAAGATGTTCCTGGAAGGCCGCCCCCCGATCAACGTCGGCGTGACGAGCAACGGCGACATCTTCGGCGGCACGGCGGTGAGCTTCGGCGACGTGCTCGGCGACAAGCAGGTCAACCTGTTTGCGGCGTCGATCTCTCAGTACCGCACCCTCGCCGTGTCCTACGTCAACCTGGGCCGCCGCTTCCAGTACGCGCTGCAGGGATACTCGCAGACGCAGTTCTTCTACGGCTCGGTCGGCGGCGTCTTCTACGACCCGGCGTACTCACCGCTCATCGATCGCAGCCTGGCTGTCGCGACGCGCACGGTCCGCGGCGGAACCGCCCTCGGCATCTACCCGCTCGACCGCTACCGCCGCATCCAGGTGTCGGCTGGCCTTTTCCAGCTCAAGGAGGAATACAACGATCCGACGCTGCAAGCGATCGCCGAGCAATACCAGCAGCAGACATTCGGTCAACCCGTCTTCCGCAACGGCACGATGGCGCCCATCGGCGCGGAGTTCATCCAGGAGACGACGATCTTCCGTGAGTTCGGGCCGCTCGCCGGCAACACGATGCGCATCGCCTACGACATCTCGCCGAAGGTCGGCGGGCTGCTGTCGCGGCAGACCTTCGACGCCGAATTCCGTCATTACCTCCGCATCGGCGGCACGGGTCTGCTCGCCACGCGCATCCGCGCGTTCAAGAGCATCGGCGACTTCCCTGACTTCCTGTATTTCGGCGGCAACGGCGACCTGCGCGGCTACGACTACCTGCAGTTCGCAGGTCAGAACACGGTGTACGCCAACGCGGAGCTGCGTTTCCCGCTCATCGAGGCCGCGCTCACGCCGATTGGCGTCGTCGGCGGCGTCCGCGGCGTCTTCTTCGCGGGGGTCGGCGGTGCCTGGTTCAACAACCAGCCCTCGTCCGACACCTGCACCGGCGGCGGCTACTCGTTCGCAACGAACCGCAGCGAGGTCTGCCGGCCGGTGACGGGCTACCTGGCTGATTCGGCGGGGAACTTCATTCCCGGCCCCGATGGGCAGCCGCAACTGACATACGGCGCGCCTCAAACGATCAGCGGGTTCCGGCTGAAGGACGCCCGCGCATCGTACGGCGTCGGGCTGGAGACGTTCGCGATTGGCTTCCCGATCCACTTTGACTGGTCCTGGCGGACCACGTTCAACAAGGCCTGGGAGGACGTCGTCTTTGCCAGTCAGGGCGGCAGCGCCTGGTTCCGCAAGCCGCGCTTCGCCGTGTGGATTGGCTACGACTTCTAGAACCCGTCTCATAAACGGGCTGAGCACTCTGAGGCGGGCTGAAGACTCATGGCCGCCTGCAGTTGCCTCGCCCTGAAGATCAAGATTGTCCAGGATTGTCCGGCCGTGGCAAAAAGCTCGTCAGGACTCGAGGGCGTAGGCAACTGCACGCGCCCATGAGTCTTCAGCCCGTTCTGACGTCTACGCCGAGGGCGCGACGCCCTTCCGCTGCAGCCTCTGCGCCCGCCGCGCCCGCGCCTCGTCGCAGACGTGCCGCTCTTCGTCGCTTTCGACGAGCAGTGGCGGCACGCGGACGCGCTCGCCGCTCCGGTCGATCGCGACGAACGTGAGAAACGCGCGGCTTGTCAACTGCCGCTTGCCAGTCAGTGTCTCCTCAGAAAACACATCAACCTGTACTTCGAGCGAAGTCGTGAAGGCGCAGGTGACCCGCGCCTTGAGGATGATGAGGTCGCCCACTTTGATCGAATGGAGAAACTGCAGATCGTCGACCGCGGCCGTGACGAGGAGTGTTCTCGTATGGCGATGGCACGCAATCGCGCCAGCGATGTCGATGAGATGCATCACGGTGCCGCCAAGAATGAAACCCAGCGGGTTGGCATCGTTCGGAAGGACAACCTGCACCATCTCGGTCGCGGAGTCCGACGCACGCTTCGGAGCCAGATCCATGACTCATCGTAACCCGAGGGTGCTACGGCTTCGCTGAGGGTGCTGCGGCTTCGCGCGGACCGTGTTACGGCTCCAGCACCTTCCGAGATACCCAGCACCTTCGGCGATACCCCAGCACCTTCAGTGATACGCCCGGCACCCTCAGTGCTTCGTTCAGGAAACGTTCTTGAGCCGCAAAACCGACCGGTCCAGATCGATGGCCACCCGATACTTGCTCAGGAACTTGTGGCCGACGATACCCCCGAGCTGGAAGCCAAGGAGGGCGCTCGGGGCGTTGAGGTTCAGCACGACGACCGGAAAGTTCTTGTACTGGATCGCGTCGAATGCGAGGTCGACGCCAGGCATGAGGAAGGCATCTTCGTCCCAGCCGGACGTGCCGTACACCTTCAGCGCAATCCGCCGGCCGCTCTGCGGCCGGTTCAGCGACGTCGCGGTCGCCTGGCTGATGGAGATGACCTCGCCCCCGGTGTCGATGACGAAATTCGCTTTGTGCCCGCCGTTGATTGTCCCGCTCACGGTCGCGAGACGATACAGCCGCAGGGGCAGCTCGAAATCCTTGGCCTCGTCCGGCAGCTTCTTGCCGAACGTGAGCTTGTGCGTCTTGTAGTCGATGACCATCGAGTAGCCAAGCGCCAGCGGCGACAGCGCCTCGGTCTCCTTGACAGGCAGATCGCGCAAGGGCGGGTTCTTGATGAGGCACGGCACGTTGCGCAGCTTCAGCGACCCGATCTCGATGGAGTCCATGCGCGCGAGCTGCAGCCCTCGCAGCCCGACGCGGCCCACGCCGGCGCTGAGCGTGTAGGTGACCGGCGTGATGCCCAGCCGCTGGGCCGTCTGACGCGTGATCACGGTGTTCTCCGAGCCGGTGTCGATCACGAAGTCCTGCGCGGACGCGTCGTTGACCTTGGCGCGCACCACGACCTTTTCGTTCACCAGGCGGAAGTCCACCGTGTACAGCCGATCCTCGGCTCCGGCTTCGGTCTCGAAGGGGACGCGCTGGCCGAACGAGCGCAGGAAGCGGATCTCCGCGCGCGACCAGTCCGCCTTCTCGCTGTGATCCTTGTTGGGCAGGAGGTTCACGTAGTTCGAGTAGGCGCCGGCGGCCTCCTCGTACTTGTGCATCCGCTCGTAGATCGATCCGACCGTGTGATGAATCTCGAGGTCGCGCGGCGATAGCCGGAGCGCCGCCTGGGCCTCGCCCATGGCCTCGTCCAGTCTGGTCCGGGCTGCGAGGGCGCGCGCCATGCCATGGTGACCGCGGGCCAGGTCCGGGGCGGCGGCCAACGCAGCGCCATATTTTGTCTCGGCGTCCTGAAAGAGGCCGGCGGCCCACAATGCGTCACCGTAGAGCGCCAGGGCTTCCGGGCCGGTCGGGTCGGCTTGGTAGAGCTTCTCGGCCTCCTGCCTGGCGATGTCGAACTCCGCAACGCGCAGCGCCGAGGCAATCACGCCCACGCGTGGCCGCCGCTCCGCGTCAACTGCCGCCGTCTTCAGCGCATTTCGATACGCGTCGAGCGAATCGAGATAGCGCCCCTCCGAGAACAAAAGGTCGCCGAGCTGGAGCTGGATTTCCGACGCCTGTGAGAGCGGCGTGACATCCGCTCGGATGACAAGAGACGCCGCAGCAACAACCGCCGACGTGGCGACAACCCGGACGGCGCGCTTCATGAAGCCTCCAGCCTGGTCTAGTCCGTTGTTCCTTAGCCCGAGTGTCCTTGTCCAGGAGCAGGGCCCCTGGAGTGCTCCGGGGGGCAGAGGCCCCTAGAGTGCTCCAGTAGGCAGGGGCCCCTGGAGTAATGAACAGTCGTTAGTGCTTGGCCCTGAGATTTCGTTTCGTTTTCCTCGTCCTGGTCCTGGTTCTCAACGTCTGGTGAGGGGACCTCATCCCTTCAAGAATCGCGCCGGGTCAACTACTGGGCCTGCAGGCTCTTTCGAGGATAGACGGTTACGGAAAAGGAAATTCAATGCGTGTATTGTTCAATCGCCACGCCGTCGTACATCTGGTCTACGCGCATGATCTGCGTCTCGCGGCTGTAGCTTCCCAGCTCGTAATCCTCGCTCATGATCAGTGCCTTGATCGGCTTGGTCGGGCAGACCTCGGCGCACAAGCCGCAGAAGCTGCACCGTGACAGATTGAAGTCGAAGTAGTCCAGCACTTTGATCTTGATCCCCGGCTCGCGGTGGCCGCCGAGGGCGATGAGATCGTCCGGACACGCCTTGGCGCACTGGTCACAGACAATGCAGGTCTGGGCGCCGGTGCCGGGCTCGGTCTGGAGCCGGAGGACGCCGCGGAAGCGGGGCGCGGTCGGCCGCCGTTCGGCCGGATACTGGAATGTGAACGCTGGCTGCGGCGTGTACTTGAGGGTCACCCACAGGCCCTTCAGCAGGTCCACGAGGAAGATTGTCTTGAGGAAGTTGATGATCGGCTGCATGATGTCGCTCGGCAGGACGCCTCGCCCTACGACCTTTCTCCAACGATGATCGGCTCGGACCCGCCGAGCGGGATGACGCGATCCTTGCGGAGCACCGTGCCTTCCTTACGGATCTTGTCCTGGAGGCGCATCAAGCCGTAGAGAAGCGCTTCAGGACGTGGCGGACAACCGGACACGTACACGTCCACCGGGACAACCTTGTCGACGCCCTGGAGAACGCTGTACGTCGGGAACGGGCCGCCCGCGTTCGAGCAGCTCCCCATCGAAATGACCCATTTGGGCTCCGGCATCTGGTCGTAGAGACGCCGCAGCACCGGCGCCATCTTCTTGGTGACCGTGCCGGCGACGATCATCAAGTCGCTCTGCCGCGGCGAGGCGCGGAACACCTCCGCGCCGAAGCGCGCGATGTCGTAACGCGACGCCGACGCCGCCATCATCTCGATGGCGCAGCAGGCAAGGCCGAAACCCATCGGCCAGATAGACGATTCGCGGGCCCAGTTGAGCACGCGATCGATGCTCGTCGTGATGAAGTTGTCCTCGAAGCGATGATCGATAAGGCCCATATATATGATCAGTCGGCGGATGCTAGTCGCTGGTTACTGGTTACCGGTTACTCGTTACTGGTTACTGGTCCAATCCTCAATCCTCAATGGAAAGGTCCTCACTCGAAGAATTCCCGGTTCTTCTCAATGAACTCACTCCACTTATAGGGCGTCTCGTCGAGCGCGAAAATCGCGTCGACCGGGCACGCCGGCACGCAGGCGCCGCAGTCGATGCACTCGTCGGGATGAATATAGAGCATCTCGGCCGTTGCGAACGCGGCTTCATCCTTGCGCGGGTGAATACAGTCAACGGGGCACACGTCCACGCAGGCCGTATCCTTGGTTCCAACACAGGGCTCGCAGATGATATACGCCATGGGCTCAGGAGTGCAGGTTGCCCTCTCAATGATATCGAACTTTCTCCTGGCAGCCGTGTTGGCGTGCGACCCGGCGCTGACGGCCCTGTTCACCCCGCGCCATCCGCAAATCGGGCGTTTCGAGGTCTGCACGACCGTCCAGCCGATCGACGATAGCCGGCTGGAGGGCTTCCGGTGGGCGCCGATCGAGCAACTCGAGCCGCTGGACGCATTTGGCACCGCCGGCGAGTACGACAGAGCGAGGCTCGCACAGCTCTACGGTGGACGCCGGGTCGCCGTCCTCCGAGGCTGGCGGACCACTGACGCCGGAATTGAGTCGGCGACGTTGCTGTCTCCGTATCCCGATGCCTCGCTGGCCCGACTGCAGCCTGGCACAATGCTCATCCGCTGGTTCGCTAGCGCCTCTCGACGGTAATGGAGATATCGCCCGTCACCACATCCAGGGACATCACAGGATCACCCGCGCCGATCGTCGCCTCGCCAAACCGCGGTCCGAACCTCTCCCCGGTCGTCAGCGGAATGTCGGAGGTAATCGCGCCGTTGAACGTCAGGGCGAGGATTCGGGCGCTCTCCGGAGCGCGCGCAAAGCGAACGCGCAGCGGACCGTTGAATACGCGCAGGCGCATCATGCCCCCCGGCGTGAGCGCCGAGCTCCGGACATCCACGCTCCCGATGCCGGCTTCGAGCCGGACACGACCCGCAAGGCCGGTGGCCTCGATCGGCCCGCGGCGGACGTCAACGTCGCACGCGTGGGTCAGCCCCGAGACCCGGACGCGGCCCTCGAAAACCCGCACGGCTTGAAACGCCGCCGCGGCGGGCGCGCGGACGACGATCTCCGTCTTCAGACGCGCGTCCCGTCCGTCGTCCTGCTGCAGGGCGCCGATGCGGATGCCGTCGGGTGTGTCCTCGATGACGGCCGGATACCTCGAGAAGTCGCCGGCCGTGGGCGCGTGGCGGACGATCTCCACCGCGATGTCCGAGCGGTTGGATCCGATGATGGTCACATCGGCGACCGTCGCCTCGACGCGGACGCCGCGCTCCGGCCCCAGCGCGATCGTGCGCGTGACGCGGTCGGTTGCATCGGCCGCTCGTGCGCGGCCCGCCGCGCACGCGAAGACGACGACCGCCCACGCCAAGTGTCGCTTCACCCCGGGGATTATAATTTGGCAGTTGCCATGCAGGCTTGGAGCGCGGCACGCCTCTCGGGGTTCGGCCGCGATCTCGCGGTCGCGGCAGTGTGCTGCGTGCTCGCGCCCCGTCTGGCCCTGGCGCAAACCCCCTCGTCTTCGCCTTCGTCGTCGTCGTCGTCTTCGTCGTCGTCTTCTTCCTCGTCTTCTTCCTCGTTTTCGTCTTGGCTGTCGCCGGATCCAATAGCGCTGGCTGACGGCCGCGTCACCATCGCAGGCGACGTATCCGCCTCGTTCGGGTCACGGGACACGGGATTCTTCAACTACACCGATTACGATCACTCGGCTTTCCGCGTCCTGCGGCTGAACCTGATCGCCGCGGTGAAGATGGGCGACCACTTCTCCGTTCTTGGTGACCTGCAGACCGAGAATCTGGACAGCATCCGGCCGTACGCGCTGTACCTCCGTTTCCGGCCCTGGACGACGCGCGACGTCGACGTCCAGGTGGGACGCGTGCCGCCGACGTTCGGGGCGTTCGCGCGGCGCAGCTATGCATCGGACAACCCGCTCATCGGCTACCCGCTCGCGTACCAGTACTTCACGTCGATTCGGCCCGACGCGCTCCCGGCGACAGTCGACGAGCTGCTGCAGAGGAAGGGTCTCGGCTGGCTGGAGCACTACTCGGTGGGCAACCCGGCGTCCGATCACGGCGTCCCGCTCGTGAACGCATTCCGCTGGGACACCGGGGCCCAGGTGCACGCGTCGCTGCTCGAAGGCCGCGTGTTGACCGTCACCGCCTCGGTGACCAACGGCACGCTCTCGAACCCGCTCGTGCGCGACGACAACGGCGGCAAACAGGTTGCCGGGCGACTGGAATGGCGCCCGACGGCGGCGCTGGTGATCGGCGGGTCGGCCGCGCGCGGCGCGTTCGTGAGCGACAGCGCGGTGGCCGCAGCCGGATATGCGGCTGCCGGCGGCAACTTCACGCAAACCGCCTGGGGCGGCGACGTCGAGTACTCGCGCGACTACATCCTGCTGCGCGCCGAGACGATCGTCAGCGCGTGGCGCCTGCCCTTCGCAGCCGAGCCCGGTTTTCGTGACCCGCTGATGGCGGTGTCGGCATCGGTCGAGGGCCGGTACAAGATCAATCCGGCGTTCTACGCGGCGGGCCGCGTCGATCATCTCGGCTTCGGCACGGTCATCGGCTCGCAGGGTCCCACGCCGTGGGATGCGCCGGTCACGCGCCTCGAGGTGGGAGGCGGTTACTCGATTCAGCGCAATCTTCTGCTGAAGGCGTCGTACCAGCACGACGCCCGCGATGGCGGGCGCCTCCCCGCACAGGGCAATCTCGTCGCAACGCAGGTCGTGTTGTGGTTCTGAATCGCCGGAGGAAGCTCGGGACGATTCGGATTCTCGCCACGCTGGCGTTCGTGCCCGTGGCGTCGATCACGTCCCTGGACTCGATAGCGTCCCTGGCGTCGATCTCGTCCAACGTGCCGGCAGCACCGGGCGCGAGCCGCGGCGGGCTGGGCGCGGCACGCGCTGGGTCCATCCGCGGGCACGTGGACCTTCGCCGCGTCCCATTGGCGGTTGACCGGCGGCCCGGCGTGACCGATCTGGGCACGCCCGCGCCGCGCGACCTCCCCGACCTTCTGCGGTCGGTCGTCTATCTCGAGTCCGCCCCGCGCGGCGCGTTCGAGATGGTCGAGAACAGCCGCGCGGTGATGGACCAGCGCAACGAGACGTTCGTGCCGCACGTCCTGGCGATCATGACGGGCACGACGGTCGACTTTCCGAACTCCGACGCCTTCTACCACAACGTGTTCTCGCTCTCGAAGACCGCGCGGTTCGATCTCGGTCGTTACGCGGCCGGGCGGTCGAAGCCTGTCCGCTTCGACAAGCCGGGCATCGTCCGCGTCTTCTGCGACATCCACTCGCACATGAACGCGTTCATTCTCGTGTTCAGCCATCCGTTTTTTGCGCTGACCAACGCCGACGGGCGGTATGGCATCGAGAACGTTCCGCCGGGCACCTACAACGTCGTTGCGTGGAACGAAGGGACCGCGTCGGAGCCGACGCCGGTCACCGTGCCCGACGGCGGCGTTGCCGAGCTCGACTTCACGCTGCGATGACGATCCTTTCGTCGCTCCGGAGCCGCATCTTCCTCGCGAGCGCGCTGCTCGCGATGCTCTGCATCGGCGTGGCGATCTATCTCGTCAACCAACGTGTGACCGAGGAGGCCGAACGGACGCTGGAGCGCGAGATCGTCACCACCGCGGCGCAGGTCGATCAGCTGCGGTCCGAGCGCGCGCAGACATTCACGCTGATGGCTCGGCTGATCGCAGATCTACCGACGCTCAAGGCCGGCATGGACACCAACGATCCGCCGACGCTCAAGGAGATCGCCGAGGGCTACCAGGCGCAGCTGCATGCGAACCTGGTCCTGGTCACGAACAAGAAGGGCGAGGTGCTGTACGCGGCGGGCGGCGCGCCGCGCACCGCTGAGATCGCCGCCCACCAGCCGGCGATTCGTGAGGCCCTGGCGGGCCGCGACAGCGTGAGCCTGCTGCCCCAGCCGAACGGGATTCTCCAGATCATCACCGTGCCGGTCGCGCTCGAGGCGCCGCGCCACGAAGTGCTCGGCACCCTCAGCGCGGGCTTCCTGCTGGACGATGCCCTGGCCGCGCAGCTGAAGCGGATTACGGGCAGCGACGTCGCGTTCGGCATGGACGGACAGGTGCTGGCGTCGACGCTGCCGCGCGATGGCTACGACACGCTCGGCGAGCTGCTGCGGACGAACACCATCTCGCACGTCCAGCTCGGGGGCGAGGAGTACATGGCGCTGCCCCGGCCCCTCGAGTTCACGAAGGACGCCCCGCCGCTGGCGCCCGGTCCCGTCGCGCTCATCCTCCGCTCGCGAACCGAGCAGCTCAAGTCGCTGCAGGGCATCCATACCGGGCTCCTCGTCACCGCGGCCGTCGCGGTGCTGCTGGCGACAGGCCTCAGTTTCGGAGTGGCGCGCACCATCGCGCGTCCGCTCGCGGCGATCACCGATGTGATGCGCGAGGTGGCGGCAACGGGCGACCTGACGCGGAAAATCGCGCTCCGCCACCGCAACCGCTGGGACGACGAAGACGCGCGGCTGCTGGCCAGCACGTTCAACACGCTGACCGATTCGGTCGCCAGGTTTCAGCGCGAGATCTTCCAGCGCGAACGCCTGGCATCGCTCGGACGGCTGTCCACCGTCATCGCGCACGAAGTGCGCAACCCGCTGATGATCATCAAGGCGTCGCTGCACGCGCTGCGCCAGCCCGACGTCGATCAGCACACCGTCAGCGAGGCGGTCCACGACATCGACGGAGAGGTGGCGCGGCTGAACCGGATCGTCAACGAGGTGCTCGACTTCGCGCGGCCCATCCAGTTCGACCTCGCGGCCGCCGACATCAACGCGCTCTGCCGCGACGCGGCGGCCGCCGCGCAGGCGTCCGCCCCGGGTACGGATGTCATGCTCCAGCTCGATCCGGCGCTCGGCCCCGTCAGGACCGACGCGGAGCGGCTTCGCATCGCGCTGGTCAACATGCTCGTCAACGCGCGGCACGCCGCAAACGGCGCGTGCGCCGCGCCCGCCGTCGTCTGCGCCAGCCGGGCCACCGGCGATCGGGTGACGATCGAGATCCGCGATCGCGGCGTCGGCATCGCCCCGGACGCGATCGCGCGGGTGTTCGACCCCTACTTCACAACCAAACGCGGGGGGACTGGACTCGGCCTGCCCATTGCGAAGAACATCATCGAGGGCCTGGGCGGAACGATTGCCGTCACGAGCACGCTGGGGTACGGCACGGATGTGCGCATCGACCTGCCGGTCAACACCGAAAGCGCGCCAGTCGGGCCCGACACTTCCCCATGACGCACCGCGGCTCCATTCTGCTCATCGACGACGAGGAGAAGATCCTCAAGACGCTCGGGCGCGCGCTGCGCGACTCGGGCCACACGGTCACGGAGACCACATCCGCCCGCCACGGCCAGCGGCTGCTCGGCGAGCGGACGTTCGACGTGCTGCTCGTGGACAACGTCATGCCGGAGTTGAGCGGCCTGGATGTGATCCGCGAGTACGTGGGCGCGGGATCGGCCGAGCGCGCGGCGGCGCGTGGGTCGGATGGGCCGGCAGCGAGGGCGCGGGGATCGGATGACGACCGGGCGCAAATCGTGATGATGACCGCGCACGCAACCGTCGAGAGCGCAATCGAGGCGATGAAGCTCGGCGCGCTCGACTACCTGCAGAAGCCGTTCGAGATCGACGAGCTGCTGGTGGTCGTGCGGCGGGCGCTCGATCACCAGCGGCTCCGGATCGACTACCGGTACCTGGTGAGCGAGCGCGACGCGCAGTTCGATCACTACGGCATCATCGGCCGCAGCCGCGCCATGCAGGAAGTCATCCATCGTGCCGAGCGCGTCGCCGATACGAAGAGCACCGTCCTCATCACGGGCGAGACGGGCACCGGCAAGGAGCTGATCGCGCGCGCGATCCACGATCGCAGTGCGCAGCGCGACATGCCGCTCATCAAGGTGAACTGCGCCGCCATTCCCGAGACGCTGCTCGAATCCGAGCTCTTCGGCCACGTGCGCGGCGCGTTCACGGGCGCCACCACGACCAAGAAGGGCAAGTTCGCGCTCGCCGATGGCGGGACGATCTTCCTGGACGAGATCGGGACGATGAACCCGACGCTGCAATCGAAGCTGCTGCGTGTGCTGCAGGAGCGCGAGATCGAGCCGCTCGGCTCGGAGCGCACGGAGAAGGTCGACCTTCGCGTCATCGCCGCGACCAACCGGGACCTGCGCCAGATGGTCGCCGACGGCAAGTTCCAGGAAGACCTGTTCTATCGGCTGAACGTCATCCCGATCGAGATTCCCCCGCTGCGCGAGCGGCGCGACGACATCCCGGCGCTCGTCGAGCACTTCGTGGCCAAGCACGCGCAGCGCATCGGCCGCCGCGTCGACCGGATGGACGACGACGTCCTGTCCGGCCTGCAGCAGTACGACTGGCCCGGCAACGTGCGCGAGCTGGAAAACGCGATCGAGCGGGCGGTGGTGCTCGCAACGGGGCCGACCATCACGGCCGGGTCGGTCTCCGTGCTGGGCGCGGTGACGCAGCAGACCAGCGGCCTGCCCTCGCTGCGGCTGCGTCAGAACATCGAGTGGGTGGAGCGCGAGACTATCCGGCGCGCGCTCGAGCACGCGGGCGGGGTGAAGAAGGATGCCGCCGAGCTGATGGGCATCAGCCAGCGGGCGCTGTCCTATTACCTGGCCAAGTACCGGCTGGAGTCCTGAGATGGCCGCAAATCATGGTCCGTCGGTAGCCCGCTGGGCGCTCGCCGCAGGGATCGTGGCGGCCGTGTGGGCGTGCGGCGGCAGCTCGAATAGCACGACATCGCCGTCGCCACCGGGCGCGTGTACCGCGCCGACGACCTCGACGACGATAACGATCGCGAACAGCGCCGTCTGCCCGCAGAACATCACCGTGCCGCGCGGCACACAAGTGACATTCGTGAACGAGGACACCGTGTCGCACGAGATGTACTCGGACCCGCATCCCGAACACACGGACTGCCCCGAAATCAACTCGGTCGGACACCTGGAGCCGGGTCAAAGCCGTCAAACCGAGAATCTGAACACCCCGCGGGTGTGCGGCTACCACGATCACGAGCGCCCCGACGCTGCGGCCCTCAAAGGGAACATCACTATCCAATGAGGGTTGAGGGTTGAGGATTGAGGACTTGAGGAATCAATCCGCAATCCGCAATCCTCAATGCTCAATGGTCAATGCCGATTACTTCTTCTCGACGATGTCGCCCTTCATCGGACCGAGCGCGCCGAGCAGCTGATCCTTCTCGTGCGATCCGACCTTGAACGTGTCCAGGGCGCCGGCGAGATCCTCCACGAGCGCGTCAAAATGTGCGCTGCTGATGCCCATGCCCATGTGGGCCGTCTTCATGCCCTTGCCGCGGTACTTGCACGGCCCGCCAGACGCCTCGCAGATCTGATCCACCAGGTTGCCCTTGAACGTCTTCAACCGCCTGGGATCCGACGCCGTGGCCGCGAAGAAGCTGTTGATGCGCGTATCCGCCGCGACGCGCCCGACGAACGCGTCCACCACCGCCGTAATCGCCTTCTTGCCGCCCAGCCGATCGTAGAGCGATTTTTCCGTCATGCCCGCCTGACCCAGGACGCCGGCCGACGACACCGCGACGAGAACCGCCGCAATCACACCCACGCCAAACACCTGCTTTCGCATGCGTGACTCCCTTCTGGGGATAGCTACGGCGCCTGACCGCGGCTGGATGTCTGGTTCGGAAAGCGGGCCTATTTCCCGGCGTTCGCCGGCGCTTTGGGCAGACTGATCAGATTCGCCAGCAGCTGATATGCGCCGTCCGTGCCGGCGGGCAACTGGCGCCACAGGCCGAGCCCGAGATAAATCCAGCGTCCCCGGCCAACCCGACCCTCGACCAGCGAGCCCAGTTTCTCGCCGGGGTTGTCGGGGAACGAATCGACCATCGAGATCAGATCCACATACTTCGCGTCCTTCTCGCCGAGAAAGTAGAGGCCGCGCTCCTGCACCCACCCGTCCCACGCCGCCTCGCCGATCTTGTTCGGGAAGTTGAATACCGGATGATTCGGCACCAGGATCTTGACCGGGACGGTCTCGTCGGACACGCGGTTGCCGCTCACGCGCGCCGGATACGGACCGTACTGCCCTTGATTGAACTCGAACTTGTTGTATTGCACGATGACCGTGCCGCCCCCCTCCACATACTCCAGCAGCCGCCGGTTGTAGGCGCGCAGGTCGGCGCGCCGCTCGTAGGCGCGAACGCCGGTGACGATGACGTCGTACTTCGACAGATTGCCCCACGCGAGCTCGTCCTGATCGATGAACGTCAACGTCGCGCCGAGCTGCTCGATCGCCGGCGGCACCTGGTCCCCGACCCCTGCGATGTAGCCGACGCGGATGCCCGCCGTCGTGTGGACGTCCACGACCTTGAGCTCCGTCTGCGCGGGCTTGATGATCTGCCGGCGCTGCACATGGGGGTACTCGATTTCCTGATAGCCGCTGGAGAACGGCGCGGCGGCGGCAGCGCCCGAGGTCACGGACGCGCGCAGCGCGTAGCTGCCGATCCTGACCTGCGCGGGCGCCGTCACCTGGAAGCGCGCCGACACCGATTCGTCCTCATGCGCGAAGCTGACCTCCGCGCTGGCCGGCGTGACCGACCATCCGGCCGGCGCTTCCAGATGAACGGCCGCTTGCGCCGCGCCCTTGGTGCCGTTGGTCACCGACACGTGGATCTCGCGCTCGATCGATCGCCCGCCCGATCCAGAAGGCGCGGGAATGACCGCGAGCGCCGGCGTCACCCTCACCGAAAACGCCGGGACGACGTTCAGCTCCATCCGCTTGTCGCCGCTGTAGATGTCCTTGACGTACCGAAACTCGACCGGCAGATCCCTGGTGACAT
>DASZFS010000461.1:0-23485 GCA_035939575.1 Vicinamibacterales bacterium
GAAGTTGATCGATGGGCAAAGCTTGTACTACGTGTTGACTACTCCACCCGCTGACCGAGAGGCGATCGAAAGGACATTCAACGGGGTGACGTCATTCAGGCCTCCGCACATCGGGTTCCTGGGGCGGGGCTCGGCGGCGACCTTCTTTGATCGGGGCCACGTGGCGCCGCATGATCGGAGATTTAGGGACATCGCCGCCGCGACCGACGAAATACTCATTGGCGCGTATGATCGCGAAAGCTTCGTGCGGTGGCAGCGTGCGCCCGGCGATACGCGCGCCCACAGTAGCTGACGAAACGACGGATTGCTCACACTCGCGAAATGAGATGGATACGCGCTTCGGCACCGCTCCATTGGCCCGTCCGCCAGTGCCGCCATTGGCGCCGGCCTCGCCGCCCGTGATTGGTCCGAACCTCCGCCAAGTATCGGTCCAAATCCTAATCCACAACGATCGCGTTCATATCCGCCGACGATTTCGAAAGTCCCGCCTTGCGTCGCTTCAAAATGACGTTTTGGTAATATTCCTTAGTCGCTTCTCACTCGCCTCGACTCGCCCCGCCCCGTTTCGTTCGGAACAGAACCGTTAGAACCGCGATTCGGAGAACGAAGCCGAACCCGCAGGCTGCGCTTCGATAGTGGTCCTCGCAACCTGCTGAGCCCCAAAGCGTACCGGACGTATCGAACCACCGCGCTCGGCGCCGCCCAGGACACGCCGTCGCTCCTCGCGAACCTGAAAGCGTCGGTGTCCCCCGAGGCGTACGACACGCTGCGCGCGGCGGCGGGCGAACGCATCATGCAGAACATCACGAACGCCCAGGGCGACATCAGCGGCGTGCAGCTCCACAACCGCCTGCGCCAGCTCGACCAACAGGGCGTCCTCAACGACTTGCTGCCGAACGGCCAGATCCTGAATCAGGAACTGTTACGCTCTCCCAGTAGAACTCCACGTCGTCCGACCAGATATCCGCACACCGGATCGCGACGGTGTGCCGGCCGGCGGTGAGCGGTAGCGTCCGTGGTGAGCGGAGGATTGCGCCGAAGTCGGGACTCATGGTGCCGTACGCGCCTTGGCGGAAGCCGAGCATGATTTTCCATGTTTGGCCGGGTTCAAGAATCGGCTCACCGCCAAGGAAAGAACCGGCCATCCCGCCCGTTTCGTGCCGGTCGACACCATCGACGCGATACGTGAGGTGCAGCAGTAACTCGGTGGCAGGAATGGGCACCGCAAATGTGTTCCGGCATTCGAGCATGAAGGCTGGCCCACGCTCGACATTCGAGAAGAGGGGCATGAGGCGTGGTTTCGCGTCGTCCTGAGCGTGGGCAGTCGTCGTCAGGACGACGAGACAAATGGCGAGAGTTCTCAAGGGGGTTCTCCCTTCCCGGTTGGCCCACAGTGTAGGGCAAACGGGGCTCAGAGGAGCGACACTTACTACTTCTCCAGCACCGCCAGAATCTTGTACGTCTCCGACTCCGCCTTCTTCCCATCAAGGCTCACGGACCACTTCAACTTCGCGCGGTCGCCGTCGAACTCGGCGCGGATGTTGTTGAGCGGCCGTGTTGACGCGCCACGGGGCGACGATGTAGGCTCCTGTTGTCTTTCAACAGAGCACCCGTAGGATGACGCCCCCCGACGCCGAGATTCCGTACGGCACGCTCGACCTGATGGTGCTCAAGACACTCGACGCGATGGGGCCGCTCCACGGCTACGGTCTCGCGCGGCGAATTGAGCAGGTCGCGCAAGGCTCGCTGGCCTTGAACCAGGGCACGATCTATCCCGCGCTGCTCCGGCTCGAGCAACAGGGACGGATCACTAGCGAGTGGGGTACAAGCGAGAACAACCGCCGGGCGCGTTTCTACTCAATCACCCGCGCCGGCCGCAAACAGCTTGCGGCTGAAACCAAGAGCTGGGCGCGTGCAGTGGCCATGGTGAATCGGCTGTTGGAGCACGAGCCGTGACATCGCTCCGCGTCTGGCTATCCCGGCTGCGGGGGGCGTTTCGTGGTGGGCGGCGCGATGCCGACCTCGCAGAGGAGATCCAAGTGCATCTCGACAGGCTCGCGGCTGAACACGTCCGTCGCGGGATGTCGCCGGTTGACGCCCGCCTCGCGGCACGACGCGAGTTTGGGGGTGTCGATCAGGTGAAGGAGACCTACCGCGACCAGCATGGGTGGCCATTCCCGGAGTCGCTCCTCCAGGACGCTCGGTACGCGTTTCGAGCCCTGCGGCGCAGCCCCGGTTTTACCGCGATCGCCGTCCTTACACTGGCGCTCGGCATTAGCGTCAATGCCACGGTCTTCACCTTGATAAACGCCATCGTCTTCAAGGGAGCCCCGTTCGATCGGGATGGTCGCCTCTTGTACATCCACACTCGGGCACCCCAATATCCTTCCTCCTATCCTGATTTTCAGAACTGGCGTGCTCAGGCGAAGTCGTTCGACGGAATGGCCATTACCAACGGTCTGCGGATGAGTCTGAGCGACGGGAGCGGCGTTCCCGAGAATTATTTCGGGAGCCAAGTCAGTGCGAATACCTTTCAGTTGATTGGCCAGCGACCGATCATCGGTCGGGATTTTGGGCCCTCTGATGAAACGCCAGGTGCTGCAGCGGTCGCGATCCTGAGCTACGGCCTTTGGGACCGCCGATACGAAAGGGATGGATCGCAGGCACAGCGGAATCGCGGCCGACATCGCTCGGCATGAAGTCGATTATCGCCCCCAGCAACCTGGCTGGACCGCGAATCGCGATGCCCATCGCGCACTCGGTGAGTCAACGCACGCAGGAAACTGGCGTGCGCATGGCCATCGGCGCGGCGTCGCACGACATCCCGCGCCTGATCTTCCGGGAAGGCATGGTGCCCGTGGCGCTCGGGCTAATCGTGGGTCTCACGGTGTCGCTTGCCGTGAATCGCATTCTGCAATCACAACTCGTCGGCGTCTCGCCGTACGATCCCGTGACGTTGGCGACCGCGCCTGCGGTGTTGATCGTGGTCGCGCCGCTCGCGTGCCACGTACCCTCGCGCCGGGCCTTGCGGGGTCGACCCCGCGGTGGCCTTGCGGCACGAATGACGCAGGCCCGCTTGTCCGTCGCGAATCGCGCAGGTCAAGCAACAGGTCATCCTCCGATTCTCCAAGTTCCGACACCGCCACGGATTGCTCACCATAGTCTATCTATGTAAAGATAGGCTATGCCAGAGCTCGTCCCAGGGACCCTGGAAATGCTGATCTTGCGAACCCTCATCCGCGGGTCAATGCACGGCTATGGGATCGCACAACGCATCCAGAATGCCTCGGACGACGTGCTATCCGTCGAAGAGGGATCACTCTATCCCGCGCTGCAGCGTCTGCTCCGCAAGGGATGGGTCACTGCGGAGTGGGGCACGACGGGACTCAAGCGGCGGGCCCGCTTCTATACGCTGACCCGTGAAGGACGAAAACAGCTTGGGGCCGAAATGGAAGAGTTTCGGAGCATGACCAAGGCCATTGAGCGCGTGCTGGATCCGGAGGGATAACCGTGCGCGAACTCTGGCGACGAATGAACGCGCGCCTGCGACGACCGTCGCTCGAGCGGGACCTCAACGAGGAACTGCGGTTTCATCTTGAGATGAAGACGCGAGAGACCGGCGATCAGCTGGCCGCGAGGCGTGCACTGGGTAGCACCCTTCTTGCGCGCGAGCACGCCCAAGAAGCGTGGGGCTGGCGCTGGCTCGATGACGTGGTGTGGGACGTGCGCTATGCGCTACGCCAGTTCCGGCAGAATCCCGGCTTCACGGCGGTGGCCGTCACGATGTTGGCCGTCGGGATCGGCGTCAACACCGCGGTGTTCACGTTGATCAACGGGATCGTGTTCCGCGGAACGCCGCATATCGACGCGACGAATCGCATTCTGTACCTGGGCACCTCGCGGGGCGTGTCGTACCCGGATGTTCAGGATTGGCGCGAGCAGGCTCGCTCCTTCGACGGACAGATGGCCGTCGTCTTCATGGGCGGAAATCGGACTCGTGTGGACGACCAGCGAGGCCCCAGTGAGATGTACGACGCGACGCAGCTGAGTGCGAATGCCTTTCGGGTGCTGGATCAGAAACCCGTCCTCGGACGGGATTTCGCATCGTCCGACGAAATACCCGGCGCCGCGCCGGTCATGATCCTGAGTTACCACCTGTGGGAGCGTCGGTACGGCAAGGATCCCGGCATTATCGGTCAGACGGTCCGGATCAACAGCACGCCCGCCTCGTGGGGCAGCGTCGATATGCTCACGAGCACCCCCACGACGGTCATCGGTGTCATGCCGCCTGATTTCAGGTTTCCTTTATACCGCGTGGACCTCTGGCTGCCGCTGGTCCCCACGGCCGGGATGTTATTCCCCCACCTGGACGACCGACAGAGCCGCAATTTCATGTTCGCCTTCGGTCGATTGGCTGATGGCGTCACGGTGCAGCGCGCCCGCGCGGAGATGGAGGACATTGGACGCCGACTCGAGCGCACGTATCCGTTGACCAACCGAGGCGTTACGCCTTCCGTCAAGACGTTCCAGCAGGCCTGGGTCGGCCCGAATGCAGTCGTGCTCTACGAGTCGATGTGGGCCGCGGTGGCGTTTGTGCTGCTGATCGCGTGTGCCAACCTCGCGAATCTCATGCTCGCGAAGGCGATCGGTCGATCACGGGAGATGACCGTGCGCATCGCCCTCGGTGCCGGCCGTTGGCGAATCGTGCGGCAACTTCTCGTCGAAAGCGTCCTGTTGTCATCCGTCGGCGGCCTGATCGGAGGCGTCATTGCTGGCTGGAGCGTCCGCGCCTACAACCTCGTGGTGACGGATCCGTACTCATACGCTCGATGGGACTACGCCATCGACCAACGAGTGCTCGTCTACCTGATTGGCGTCTCGCTCATGACCGGACTGCTGTTCGGCGTGGCGCCGGCTGCGCGGCTGTCGCGACTCGACATCAATGCGATCCTGAAGGACGGTGGCCGCGGCGCCGTTGGTGGACGACGTGGCAAGCAGTTGTCTGCGTTCCTCGTCGTCGGAGAAATAGCGCTGGCGGTCGTCCTGCTCACCGGTGCGGGTGTCATGATTCGCAGCGTGCTGACGATCGCCACCTCGGATCTGGGTGTGAAGACCGCGA
This sequence comes from Vicinamibacterales bacterium, assembly GCA_035939575.1. Taxonomy (GTDB): domain Bacteria; phylum Acidobacteriota; class Vicinamibacteria; order Vicinamibacterales; family CAVVIG01; genus DATKHR01. The sequence goes on from DASZFS010000461.1 coordinate 5,120, forward strand.
ACGTGCTCACCGGGCTCGTGGGCGTGCCCAAAGGTAGGTATCCCAATGCGCAGGCCCAGATTGCGGTGGTCCAGGCACTCAGCGTGCGCCTGAAGGCCTTACCGGACGTGGAATCGGTCGCGATGGCCACGGCTCTTCCTGCGGGTGCTGTCTTTCAGCCGTCGAGGCGCGCGTACGAGCTTGACGGTGGTGTGTCGTCCGCCAATGACCCAGGTCACTCAATCGTCGCAACCGTGACGATCAGCGCGGACTACTTCCAGACCCTGGGGGCGACCGTGCACCGAGGTCGAGCATTTGCGGAGGCCGATGGCGCCTCGAGCGTGCCCGTCGCCATCGTCAACCAGCGCTTCGCCAGCCTGTCGTGGCCTGGCGAGGACGCCATCGGCAAACGGCTTCGCCTGCTCAGAGGATCCACACCGGGGTCATGGTTGACGGTGGTAGGCGTGGTCTCGAACATCGTGCAGGATGACCGAACCGGACAACGGTTTGATCCGGTGGTGTACCGGCCGTTTCAGCAAGAGCCCGATACGGTCCTGTGGGTCCTCGCGCGAACACACATCCCGCCACAGCATCTCGCGACGGCGTTTCGACGAGATATTGAGTCGATCGATGCCGACCTCCTGGCCGGTCCGGGCAATGACGCCATCACGTCCCCATTGGACGAGCTCCTGAAAAACAACTACCGCTCGAATTCCGTCAACGGCGTGCTGTTTCTAGTGTTTGCGGCGATCGCGCTCCTCCTCGCGTCGGTGGGCCTGTATGCGGTCGTCGCGCATTTCCTGAGTCAACGCACGCAGGAAATCGGGATCAGGACCGCGATGGGCGCGACCGCTCGCGACATCCTCGCGCTCGTCATGAAGCAGGGGATGCTGCCTGTGGGCATCGGTCTGCTCGTTGGTCTCCCAGCGGCGCTCGCCGTGACGCCCGTTCTCAAGTCCCAACTCGTCAACGTCTCACCAACGGATCCGATCACGCTCTTCGGAGCTTCTGGCGTGTTGATCGTGTCCGCCATCCTGGGGTGTTGGATTCCCGCCCGCCGCGCCATGCGCGTGGATCCCGTGGTCGCGCTGAGACATGAATAGCCCGTGCAGGTTTACGGAAGGATGAACTGTGCGCGAACTCTGGCGAAGGATGAATGCGTTTCTGCGGCGAAGATCCCTCGATCGCGATCTCGAAGAGGAACTGCGGTTTCATCTGGACATGAAAGCGCCGGAGATCGGCGACCGTGCGGCCGCCGGGCGCGCGCTGGGCAACCCGTTGCTGTTGCGTGAGCGCGCCCGGGAGGCGTGGGGCTGGCGATGGCTCGACGAGGTGCTGTGGGACGTTCGGTTTGCGTTGCGCACGTTCCGCAAGAGTCCCGGCTTCACCGCCACGGCGGTGCTGTCGCTGGCGGTCGGGATCGGTGGGGCCACCGGGCTGTTCAGCGTGGTGTACGCCGTCTTGTTGAATCCCTTCCCCTACGTCGACGCGGACCGGATCGTCACCCTGGGCCTGATCGACAAGGGCACGCGACGCGGCCTGTTCCTCAATGCCCGGCAACTCGTCGATTTGCAGCAGAGCGACGTGCTCGCCGGCGTGATCGCGACAGATATTTGGCCCATGACGCTGACGGGGCGTGATCTGCCGGAGGCGGTCAATACCCAGTATTTGTCGGCGAACGGGCTGACGGTGCTCGGTATCCCACCGCTCCTCGGGCGGGTCTTCACGGAGGCGGACGGCCCGCCGGGCGAACAACCGCAGCGCGTCGTCGTCCTCATGTATCGGTTCTGGCAGAGCCATTTTGGCGGACGCGCGGACGCCGTGGGTCAGACACTGCAGTTGAATCACGAAACGTACACGGTGATCGGCGTGCTACCGCGTCGGTATTTTCCGACGGGCCTTGACATCATTGTTCCGATTCATCTGACGTTCGACCCCAATTTCGCGTGGGCTGTTCAGGCGCGGCTCAAGCCTGGTCTCAGCGCCGGAGCCACGGACGCGCAGCTCCAACCCCTCTTCGAACAGTTTGCTAGAGAGACACCTCATCGCTTCCCTCAAGACGTCCGCGCGCAAGTGCGAAGTCAGGTGGACGGGCTCAGAGGCGCCGATTTCGTGCCGACCCTGCTCCTCATTTTCGCGGCGGCCCTGCTGCTGCTCCTGCTGGCGTGCGCGAACGTGTCGATTTTGCTGCTGGCGCGCGGCGCCTCCCGGGAGCATGAATTCGCCGTGCGGTCCGCGATCGGCGCCACCCGACGTCGTCTCCTCTCCCAACTCTTGATTGAATCGCTGCTCCTCGCGCTCAGCAGTGCCGCGCTCGGTGTCGCGGCGGGGTATTGGGGCATCCCGGCCATGCTGCGGTTGCTCCCGCCCAATTCACTGCCAGCGGGGAATCTGGTGGACGTGCCCGTGAGCGTGCCCGTGCTCGCCTTCAGCGTCGGCCTGGCGATGCTGTCCGCCCTGCTGGCCGGACTGTCGCCGGCCTTCTCGTTTTCCCGTCTCCGGGTGACGCCACTCATGCACGGGAGCGCCAGAACAACCGGCGGCGGCGCAGAAGGCCGCCGTGTGCACCATCTCCTCCTGGCCGGTCAGTTGGCCCTGACGGTGCTGCTGTTAGCCGGCACCGGCGCGGCCATCCGCGCGCTGATCGGGCTGTACCAGACGCCGCTTGGCTACGATCCGCACAACCTGATCGTCGCCCTCGTGAATCTGCCGGAGAACAGCCATACCGTCTGGGCGGATCGCGCCGCCTTCTATGAGCATCTACGGGAGGCGCTCACACGCACGCCTCAAGTCGAATCCGTGGCACTCAGCACGTTCAGCGGCGTACCGCCGCGATCGGGGGGACGTTCGCCCATCGAGATTCCCGGGCGGGACATGGCGCAGAGCGACGCGCCGGTCCTCCAACGAATCGGCCCCCAATACTTTGCGACGGTGAAGATCCCCGTGGTCCAGGGCCGCGTGTGGTCAGAATCCGAAAACGCCCGAGCGGCACACGTGGCCGTCGTCAACGAAACGATGGCGCGGCGGCTCTGGCCGGATCAGCCTGCCGTCGGACAGCGGCTGCGGATTCCTGAGTACGTTAAGTCAACGAGCCAATTCACGCTTGCGGCACCTGGCAGCGACGGGTGGTTCGACATTGTCGGCATCGTCGGGGACACGCCGAACGTGGGTCTCCATGAACCGACGGCCCCCTCGATCTACGTGCCGTACACGTTGATGCTGAGCGACTCGCTCACCGTGATCGCACGGACGACGCGCAACCCCCTCGCGATGACGCGGTCGATTCGCGAGACCGTCCGCGCCGTCGATGCCAATCAGCCCGTGAACAACATCCGCACGGCGGACGATGCGCTGGCCGCCGCGGGATGGGCACGCGAGCGCTTCGTGACGCTCCTCTTGCTCGGATTCGCCGTATGTGCCTTGCTGCTCGCCGTGGTCGGCTTGTACAGCGTTGTGTCATACTCAGTGTCGCGCAGGTTGAAAGAGTTCGGCATCCGGATGGCACTTGGCGCCGGCCATGCGCGAATCGTGCGCTTGGCGCTGCGGTCCGCGATTCTGGCAGTCGGAGTCGGCCTGCTCGCCGGCCTGGCGTTGAGTCTGGTCTCGAACACGGTGCTGGCCCGGTGGTCCATCGGCAACCTGAGCGATCCCGTCGTACTGGTGGCGATCAGTCTGGTGCTGTTGGGCGTCACGCTCGCGGCGGCTGCGATTCCCGCGAGCCGAGCAGCATCGATTCAACCAGCCGACGCCCTCCGGATCGACTAAACCTGGGCTGCGATCTTGGCGTCACCAGAGGTACGCACGTTGATCCCCAGGGTGGCGGGCGTTCGATACACACTCGCCTCTTCCCTATAGCCCGCTTACCGATTGAATCCGGCATCGTATTGAGCCCGTGGTGGTTGCGGCTGTATGACCCACGATCACTCATGCGGCTGTTGTTGCACACCAGTTGCGAAACTCGTCCCACACGGCCCGCCAACATCTCGCTTAGTTCGAACACGTTGGCGCCCCTCGAGTTTTTCCGTGACACCCCTGCCCCGCACTGTGCCGGTAGGTGTGCCACTTTCTCGTTCCTTCCTGGCCCGCTTCCCTCGAAATAGCTCGGTCGCAATCATGTTCACCGTTAACGCGCGCAGCTCCGGCGTCACGTGCTGGTAGCGCTCGAGCTCGCGTGAGCGGTGTCCTGTGACTTTCCGCACGATCGGGTCTGGAACTCCAAGCGTCATCAGGATCGTCGTTCCTGGGTGCCCGTGGCATTCGCCGCTCCTCAATTGACGAGCGAGACGGACGGCACAGAGCGCCGTCCGCCTGGGAACGACCATAGGAGGGGTACCGTCTTCGACTGAATGACTTACTCGGTTGAGCGGCCGCGCGCAGGCGAGGGCATCGGATGACGTCAGCTGACCAAGGAGAGAACATGAGAGGGGGACAATTCGATCCGACGGTTCTGTCCCCCTTTTGTCCCCCCACTTTCGTGGGAAGCTCTACTCACCGCACCCAGCGGGCGAGTTCCCGCACGTCAATTCTGCGGGACCATGCCGCTCGGAGACCATGCCGACGTTGGTGCTAAGCTCGCGACGGGAGGTCGTGTGCCCAGGCTGAGCAGGCATCTTCGATCTCTGCGATCGTCGATTCAACCATCCGGCACTGAAGCACCGCGACAGCTGACGACAGGCATCTTGGTCTTCGTACTGGGAGCAATGCTGGCCTCCTGCAGGGAACGTCCGGAAGTGCTCTACCCGGATGCGGCAGCCGCGCGTCAGGCTGGCGCCGTAAGACGAGGCTGGATTCCTGATTGGCTCCCGAAGAGTTCTCGCAATATTCACGAAATTCACGATCTCGACACGAATCAAGGGATGCTAGCGTTTTCGTTCAGTCCAGCGGATACTCCGGATCTCGCTAGGCTCTGCAAACAAGTCCAACGGGACGGACTCAAACCCGTTCCGTTTTCGGTTCGTTGGTGGCCGAACGACGTTCCTCCCTCGCCCCTGGTTACGCATCGCCACGTCTACCACGAGTGCCCTGGCGGGGCATATGTTGCGGTCTCTGTGCAAGATGGAGAACTATTCTATTGGCGCCCATAGCCTGGTCCGCACACCTGATTCTAGAGTTCCGGATCTCGCCGCACTCGTATGAAGCACACGGTATCGCCAAGAAAGGGCTTAAGCCCAAGAAGTACCTCGACTGGATCGCGCAAGCCCGTCTCGACTGCCCGTCAGTTCGCGGTCTGCGTCCAGAACGACGGCTACGATGCATCTCTCGAGCGCAACAAGATCTACGTCGTGCTTTCGGACAGGGACGCCGAGAGGGACGGCGATCTTCGCGTCGTCGACGAGAGTGGCGAGGACTACCTGTTCTGCGCCGATCGTTTCGCCCACATCCGCGTTCCCGCTCAGTCAAGGCGTCCGTCCCAAAGATCTCGAAGCGACACACCGGACGGTAGCGCTATTCGCCCTTGAGGTCAGCGGGTGCCGGCCTTTGCCGCGCGCCACGCCGAATGTCCACAACGCGCACGACTTTGCGCTCGTCGACGATCTCTCTCGAAACAGTCCAAACACGATAGGGCGGCGGCCGGCCGTCGCGCTGGTGGTGATGCCACGCCAGACCAGCGGGCGAAGCGCTCGGTGGACGCGTCGTCCACCAAGCGGTCAGGTAAAGCCGAACGCGTCCGCACAAAGACGTCGAAGCGGCGGGCACTTCTGAGCGCAAAGTCAAACAGGCTCAGAGCTTTCGCCACAAAACACCTGCGCTCGCAGCTAGCGTGAACGCCGGCGAAATGTCGCTCGCCGATGCCGTGCGTGAAACCAAACGGACGGACAGAGGTCAAGGCGAATTTGGACATCGCGCTGACCCGGGCAGGGCTGTCACAAAATCGTTCGTATTTCGGTCTTATATTGCAGAAGCCTGATAAGCGCGAGCCAACGTCGGTCGGAGCAGGATTGTGAACGAACGAGATCGCGACGCACCGGACCAGCAGGCGGGGGATCGTGCCGGTGACGGTTCGCCGCGCGATGGTGCTGCCACAGCGCACCCCGACGAGAAGACGAATGCGTTCAACCAGTACCGTCGGCTGCTGCTGTCGATCGCTTACCGGATGCTAGGCAGCATGGCCGAGGCAGAGGACTTGGTGCAGGATGCGTACATCCGCTGGCAGCAGACGTCGACACCGGTGCGGTCGCCCCGGGCATTTCTCGTCACGACGGTGAGCCGGCTATGCATCAATCATCTCCAGTCTGCCCGAGTGCAGCGCGAAGTCTATGTCGGCACATGGCTGCCCGAGCCGGTCATCGCCGACGAGCCGAGCGAACGTCCAGGCGCGTCGGATGAGTCGATCTCGATCGCATTTCTGCTGTTGCTGGAACGCCTGACTCCGGCCGAGCGCGCTGTGTTTCTGCTCCGCGAGGTGTTCGAGTACGAGTATGGCGAGATCGCCAGCATCCTGAACCAGTCTGCAGTCGCATGCCGCCAGATCCTCCGGCGCGCCCGGCGGCACATGGCGGAGAACCGTCCGCGGTTCACGCCTTCCCCCGAACAGCGCGCGAACCTGCTGAAGGAGTTTCTGCAGGCATCCGCGCGCGGCGATCTCGACGGTCTCGTCGCGCTCCTGCACCAGGATGTCGTCCTGTACGCCGATGGCGGCGGCAAGACGACAGCGATTCTGCAGCCCATCCTCGGCCCGGCGCGTGTGGCGCGCTTCATTCTCCGCGCGCCACGCAAGCTGTTGCCGCCCGACCTCGTTCGGCGGTTCACCGACGTCAACGGCCAGCCCGCGATCGTCGCCTACCGGTACGGTCGCGTCCACAGCGTCTTCACGATCGAAGTGGATGCCGGCTCGATCCGGAACATCTTCATCATGTCGAATCCGGAGAAGCTGTCGCACCTGCCGGATCTGCCCGGCGCGCCGTTCTGACACGCGCCTCACGACCGCCCTGGCGTCAGCTCGGCGTGCGGGGCCTCGTCTGCCTCGCGACGCACGGCCCGCGCGTCACAATTCGGTGCCGTATCCGGTCTTCTCTCCGGAGACGCTATGGCCGGATTCGAAACGAGCCCCCTTCCTCGCCCTGAGTGGCTTCCGGAGACCATCTGGCCGTTCCAGACAGTCCTCATCAAGGCGGACGGCATCTGTCTGGCCGTCACTGACGTCGGGACCGGACCCACACTGCTGTTCGTGCACACCGGCGCTTGGTCCTTCCTCTGGCGCGATGTGATCAGCGACCTCTCGGCTGATTTCAGGTGCATCTGTTTCGACGCGCCCGGCAACGGCCGGAGCGAATGCGTGCCAGCGTTCAGGACGACCCTCGAACGTGCAGCCGACGCCGCGATCGGTGTCATTCGGGCCCTCGATTTGCGGCGCTTCACAATCGTGGCCCACGATCTCGGCGGCAGTTCGGGTCTCGGCGCCGTAGCCATGATGCCGGAGCGTCTGGAAGCGTTCGTCGCCGTGAACACCTTCGCCTGGGAGCCGGACGCGCGGCCATTCCGCGACATGCTCGCGTTGATGGGGAGCCGCGTCATCCGTGAGCTGGATGCCTGGACGGACTTCATGGGTTGGATCGGATCCAGCTCGTTCGGCGCCGGCCGACACCTCGACGCCGCGAGTCGGCGTGCGTTCCGCAAGGGCTCGGCGGCCGGAGCGCGGGCGGCGTTTCACTACTACATGCGGAGCGCGTTGCACTCGGCCGCGCTGTATCGGGGCATTCACGCTGCCCTCACCGGTCCGCTCGCGACGATGCCGGTCCTGACGATCTTTGGCGAGCACAACGATCCGTTCGGGTTTCAGCGGCGCTGGAAAGCGCTGTTCCCGCATGCCAGCCAGGTCGTGGTCCCCGGCGGCCATCATTTTCCGATGTGTGACGATCCGGAACTTGTCAGCGACGCGATCCGTTCCTGGTATGTGGCCGCCGTCCGTCGGCCATTGTCGGTCGCAGCGGGTGAGCGGTGACCGGACGCGTCACAACTGACGGTCCGATCCGGTCTGTGAAGGAGAGCCGCGTCGGCGAACACCGCATCGGACGCGCTGCCAAGGAGCAACGACGATGGGCGACACCCTTGATGCAACTAGACAGAGCCGGATCGGCAAACGGCTGATTATCTTCACCGGAACGATCCTGGCGATCAGCTCCGGGGTCAAGTTCCTGCACCCCGCGAAAGCCGTTGGCTACATGACCTTTCTCGGCTACAGCGACGAGAAGCTGTTTCTGATCGCCGCGATGGAGCTGGCGATCGCGATCCTGTTTCTCTACCGAACCACCCGCGTCGCCGGAGTGCTCCTCGTGTCGGCGTACTTCGGCGGGGCGATTGCGGCGCACCTCGCCGATCATCCGCTGACCAGCAACGCGCCGATCGTCGTCTTCAACTTCCACCACCACTACCTGGGGACGCTGCCAGCCGTCATCGTCCTCGTGTGCGCGTGGGTCGGCATATGGCTCCATCATCCGCAGCTGTTTCAAGCCGGACGGACCGAGCGCGGGTCCGCCGGTCGGAGCGAGCCGGCGCGGTCGCAGCGTGCCGTACCCGCCGCCGCCGTTCGGGCATGACGGAGCGCGCGAACCGACGCCGGGCTGATGAGCCGCTGGGCGCGCCGCGTCTCCAGGTCCACTCCGTCACGACCTTGGCCTATCCGGTCGCACCCTCCACCATGTCGCTAGCACAGCCACCGAAGCCGGTTCCCGTCCCGAAATTACACGATTCTGGGACAGCATTCGCAGGCACCCGCGCGAGCGTTTACGAGGCGAAAGTTCGATGCAATTCTAGGAGGTTTTTGGGACGGATGGCCAAATTTGCCCCAGAGAAGGCTGCTCTACCTCGTCCGGCCTTCCACGCCGCTGCCTCTAGGCGGACACATCGACGACAGCTCTGACGAGCGGCCTCGGCCGTGACTCGACCGCGGATCAGATGTTCGTCGGATGAAAAGGAAGGTAGTGGAAATGGGGGCCTTGCTCAGCATGCCCTGTCGCGCTGGCGGCTGGACGCCTCGTGCGCGCGCAGCTCCACGGGACTGGCACGAAACGATCCGGCTAGCGCCCCCGCGCGTCGGTGACGACGGTGCCGCTGACGTTCGCCCCTGGCGTCTGGCAGTGACCAGGACACCCTCCATCTGTTCTTCCTGCGCCGAGCGCGTGGACGGTTTGAAGACAATCGCCGAACGGATCAACCGGCCCGGGCGGATTTAGACCGCACACAGACCGGCGACGACGCGATCAGAGGGACGGAGATTGTCACGCGCGCCTGGAATATTCGACCGCCCAGCGGTGATATCTACGGGGTCAGCGGTGTGCGGTGCGGAAAAGAGGAGTCAATATGAAACGGATTGGTACGTGTAGTGTCATGTTGCTGGTGCTCACCATGGCGGCCGGCACGGCGCGAGCCCAGCAGGCCGGTGGCGCGCTCATCGTCACAGCTTCGAACCAGACCACAAATCAGCTGCTCGTCTTCGATACCCGCGGGACACTCGTCCAGACCATTCCAACCGGAGGACAAGGCGGCGTCGGCGGCAATGCCGGCGGCGTGGCGGTGCTCGGCCGCACCGTCGCGGTCGTGAACTGGGGTTCGTCGTCGGTGTCGATCTTCAATCGCCAGCGCGATCGATTCGATCTCGCTGAAGTCCTGACCACGTCGTCACAGCCCGTGAGCGTGGCGTTCGGCAAGGATCATCTCTACATCCTTGGGGATACGACAATCGAGTCGCATCGGCTGGGCGGCGACGGCGTGGATCTGGCGGCTGATGGGATCGTGGGCCTGCTACGGGCGGACGGCTCCGCGGCGCAGGTGGGAGTCGCGGGCGAAGAGCTCGTGATCGCCGAAAAGAGCAACACGGTCGAGACCGTGGCGCTTCAGGGCGGCGTGGTGTCCGGATCGGCGCGCGCGGTCGCGCTCCCGACCGGCAGCAACACGCCGTTCGGTCTGGTGACGCGCGGCGCGAACGCCTACGTCACGATCGCGCACTCGGACGAGGTCAGCCTGATCAAGAACGACACCGTGATCGCCATCGCGGCGACCGGCACGGTTGGCGGCGGCGGTCAGCATTCGCCGTGCTGGCTTGCGCTGCTCGGACCGTACCTCTACTCGTCCAACTCGCCGAGCCATAGCCTGTCGCGTCTGATCGCGAGCGGCTCGAACGTGACGCTCGATGCCCCCGTAGCGGCGACTGTGCCAGGGGCGCCAACCGACATTGCGGCCGGCGAGAAGCGCGTGGCCGTTGTGGACGGCAGCGGAGCCGTGTCGCGCGTCACGCAGTTTACCGTCGACGACAACGGCGACCTCACGCAGGCGTCGCAGACGGCTGTCGCCGCGCCGATCAACGGCATCGGCATCGTGGAGAAGTAACTCTGTCTTGTGCCCGGCGGACGGCTTGGTCGCCGTCCGCCGGCACACTCAGGAGAGGAGCGCGTCCGCGCGTCGCGAGGAATATTTCTCGGCGCTGCGGTGATAGATACATGACGTGGTGCGAACCGAACGGGGGCCGCGTCTGGAGAGATCACCATCGCTGGGGGGGTTCAGAGGGCTGGTCCGACCTCGAGCCGCACCGGGATCCGCACCGCGCAGCACGTCGTTGTCGAGCTCCTCACATCCGAAGGCTGCTCGAGTTGTCCGCCGGCCGATGATGTCCTGAGTCAGCTGGCACAACGGCAGCCGGTGGCCTCTGGAATACGACGTGGAAGCCCGCCGACGTTCGGGTGATCGTGTTTCTGCGGCAGCGACAGAGCCGTCAGATCGTCGGCGTGGATCCGCAAGCCTCGATCAACGCGCAGGCGCGGAATCGTCACTGTCGGCGTATCAAGTAGCCACAACCGCGATCGCGAGCGCAGCCGATGGCGTCGTGATCGTTTCGCAGGAATAGCCTCGGCGAATCACAGGCCGTCCGGGCGGCGCTCACCGTCCGGACGGTTGCTCGGTCCATGAGCCAAATCTGACGTAGTAGGAGGAGTGATGAAGTGGATGATGTGGAGCGTCGCCCTGTTGGTCGCGGCGGCGCTGCCGGTGGCGGTCGGTGCCCAGTCCGGCACGATGGCCAAGGGCGACAAGATGGACAAGATGGAGATGAAGGACGCGACGTACACGGGTTGCATCGCGGCGGGCACGGCAGCGGGCACCTTCATGCTGACGCACGCAGCCGACGACCACATGGGCAACGACGCCATGAAGAAGGACACCATGGCCAAAGACACCATGGCCGCGACGACCATGACCCTGACGAGCGCGTCGGTTGATCTGAGTAAGCACCTAGGACACAAAGTATCCGTGACTGGAGCAGTCGCACACGGGAAGATGGACGCGATGGGGAAGGATACGATGGCCAAGGACGCCATGGCGAAGGATGGGCCGGCGTTCACTGTCAAGTCGTTGAAGATGATCGCGGCGTCCTGCTCGTAGGCGCTCGCGCAGTCTGACCTTCATCTGGCGTACGCATGCTACGTGCTTCTTGCGAAGCGGGCAGGAGCCAGTGTCCGCACCAACGTCACTGGCACCGTCTCTATCAACACCGTGTCGGATTGTGCAGGACGTAACACTCGATCCCTCCAAGGAAGGGACCGCGGTGCTGAAGGACGCGACGAGCCTGACGATTACCGGGCGATTCGACTATCAGGCCTGCGACGACAAGTTCTGTCACTGAACCGCACCGGCATCTAACCTCGGCACTTTTGGAGGCGCGCTGGAGGCGCGTCAGATCGATGCGAACGGCGGTCTGCGCGATGCGATGTCCACTCTACTGTACACTCCATCGGGCGATTGCGCTGTCGTCATCGATTGAGGTGATCGTATGAAAGGCCTTATGGATCCTGGAGTGACGCGCCGCGAACTGCTGAAGTTGAGTCCTCTTCTGCTGCTCGGTGGCTTTGCCGTTCCCGCATGTCGCGAGCGGTTGCTCGAGGCCGGCGGCGCGTGGAGTGACGCCGCCTCGGGCGCGGTATTTCGCAGCGGTCATCGGGCGCCCGTGTTCGCGGACGCCGATGTCGTGCCGTTCGAACGGTTTCCGTATAACGGGTACGACGTACTTCAGCCGTCGATCGATTTCGATCGCTGGGCGCTGACAGTTGGCGGCGCCGTGACGCGCGCCGGGCGCTACTCGCTGGATCAGATTCGAGCGCTGCCCAAAGTCACGCAGAACACGCGTCACGTGTGCGTCGAAGGATGGGACGCCATTGGACGCTTCGGTGGGTCACGGCTCGGCGATTTTCTCAATCTCGTCGGCGCCAATCCGCGTGCGCGATTCATCACGGTGACTTGCGCAGACGACTATTACGAGTCGCTGGATATGGCGACCGCGCGACAACCGCAGTCGCTGCTCTGCTACGAGATGTACGACCGGCCGCTCGATCGCGGGCACGGCGCCCCGCTGCGCCTGCAGCTGCCGACGAAGCTCGGATACAAACAAGCGAAGTACGTGATGACGATCACCGTCACGGACGTCCTGCCGGCGAAGCGCAGCTACTGGGGCGACCAGGGCTACAGCTGGTACGGAGGGCTGTGAGGTGGTGCCAACTCCCACGACAGTGCGTCCGGCGTACGAACATCCGTGGGTGGTTCGCTTGTGCCACTGGATCAACGCGATCGCCCTCACGGTCATGACGCTGAGCGGTCTGAGGATCTTTAACGCATTTCCGAGCTTCGGAAGCAAAATTCCCGAACACGATTTGATCGAAGCGGTGCCGGCAGCGATCACGATCGGTGGCTGGCTCGGCGGTGCATTGCAGTGGCACTTCACCTTCATGTGGATCTTCGCCGCGGGCGGCGTGCTGTATGTGATCTCGCAGATCGCGAGCGGTCATTACCGCACAGTGGCGTTCACGAGACGCGACATCGCGGGTGTGTGGCCTGTGGCCTGTCACTATTTCTTGTTCGGACCGAAGCCGGTTGCAACGGGTCAGTACAATCCGCTTCAGAAGCTTGCGTACACCACCGCCATCGGTCTCGGGGCGCTGTCGCTGCTCACCGGGATCGTGATGTACAAGCCGGCGCAATTCGCGACGCTCGGCCTCGTGTTCGGCGGCTATCACGGGGCGAGGCTGGTGCACTTTCTCGCGATGTGCGGACTGCTGGCATTCATCCCCGGGCACTTGGTGATGGTCGCGCTGCACGGGTGGGACAACTTCGCGTCGATGCTTACCGGCTGGAAACGGCATCCGGAGTACATACCGTCGCAGGAGGCGCGATGACCAAGCGAGCGCTCTCGTGGACGGCGGTCGTGGCGGTGCTGCTTGTCGCAGGGTGGTTCGCAGCAGCATCATCGGGACGACCGGTACCACTTCGATCCCGTCATAGCGACCCGGCGACCGCAGCGCCCCCGCCGCTCGTCGCCGTCACCGCGGAAGGCAAGCTGTATCACGATCCCGACTGCGCGTTCATCCATGGTCCGGTTCGAAGGGAATCGAGCACGCAGGCCATCGCCGAAGGCTATACACCCTGCACACGTTGTCTGAAGCGATCGCGTCCTCGAAAGGCTCCGACCCAGTGACATCAATACCGCTGTTGGTCCGGCGCACGTGCTCGAACGCCACGCGTGCGTCTACGGTGGACGTCGATTCGCTCAGATCGTGTTCGAGTATCGCGGCGAGCGGGTCTCGTTGCTCGTGACCGCCGCCGAAGGAGGCGTTCAACTGGCCCTTCCTGGCCGGCGTGTAAGAGCGTTACCCGACGGGCTCGGTTCGATGACAGGCGGCTGCGCCAAGAGGTCTGGAGCTTGGCTCCGAGTGGGACGGCCAACCACGCGATCCTGTCGGGCTCTGGTGCGAGGAGAGACGATGGAGACCGATCGAAGATCATTCGTGAAAGCTGCTGGCATCGCTACCGTGGCTTGCCGCGCAATGTCGGCGTCTGCCCTGCCGTCGACGCTCCAGACCACGCCATTCAGCACATTAAGGCGCTGGCGTTCGACGCGTATGGGACGCTCTTCGATGTGTTTTCCGTGACGGCACTCTGCGAGGCGCTATTCCCAGGAAACGGAGCCGCGCTGGCTCAACTCTGGCGTGCGAAACAACTCCAATACAGCTTGCTGCGCAGTCTCATGGGGCGATATGAGAATTTCTGGCGGCTCACTGAGGACGGTCTGCTGTACGCCTCGAAGAGTCTGAAGCTGGATCTCACGTCGGCGAAGCGGCAACGGCTCATGGACGCGTACTTGACGCTTGCGGCATTTTCCGACGTCAAGCCGGGGTTGGAAACGTTGAAGAAGCTGGGATTGCGACTCGCCCTTCTTTCGAACGGTGAACCTAAGATGCTCGACGCGGCCACAAGAAGCGCGGGGATCGATTCGCTGCTCGACGCCACCATCAGCGCGGACGAGCTCAGAGCCTTCAAGCCCAGCCCGCGAGTGTACGAATTGGCCGGAACGCATCTGCGGGTGGATGTGAGCAGTCTCGGATTTGTGTCGTCCAACAATTGGGATGTCAACGGCGCGGCTTCAGCAGGCCTGACTACGTTCTGGATTCAGCGGACCGTGGGAGAGCCGGCGGAAGAGCTTGGTTTCCCAGCGGCGCGCGTGGTCACCTCGCTGACGGACCTCGCGACTGCCGTGCGATGATCCTCCTGGCAGGACCGTTTATTCCGTATTGATGAGGCAGTCGCGGAATCATCCGTTGGGGCAGGCGATCTCGCGCGGGGGAAGATCCGTTGCCCTCAAGTCAATATCGATGCCGTGCAAGTTGTCGGCAAGAATCAACCTTGGGACACCTCGCCGCAAGTCATCCAGCGTGGGATAGTCGTGCTGAAAAAAGGCGGGCCGAGGTGAGGGTCTTCGTAGGCTTCCTCGTGGATCGTGATCCAGGTACAGTGATGAGCGCCCGATTGAGTTCGTCCAGCCGGGCGATGAGCTGATGCAGGATCCGGACATCGTCACCGGCGGCGTCCACGACTCGGTCGGCCGCGGCAGATCCAGGCCAAACTCGCCAATAGGCGCCGTCTTATGGCAAATCGGAGCGCACCACTCCAAGTGACTACTCGCGGAGCGTGACCCTACTTCGTGTGTCCGTCTTGCCGGCGGTCCGCGATCAAGCTGCATTTGGTCCGGAATTATTTCCGGTGTCGGGCGTGCCATCGGCTCGCGTACGAGTCGCAGCACGAAACGCCTCGCGCCCGGGCGTCCCGACGGTTGGCGAAGGTTCACCATCGGCTGGGACACGAGAAACTGACAGGCACCGCCCCCGCGCGGCCGAAGGGCATGTGGCAGCGCACGTACGCGCCTCTGATCAGAACAGCAGTTGCGGCGAGCACGAACTGGTTACGCAATGGAATGGTAGGACGCTGGCCATCGGCGTGCGCATGGCGAAGACCTCAAACGAGTCGAGCGCTCGACAACACTTCACGGGCGGGCGCTCCTGCCGCGGCGCGCGCGGCTCGACCTGACGCTCGACAACACGCTGGACGAATACTGCCGGCTGGCCGTCATGCACTGGCCCGAGTTGTACGACGCGGACGGGAACCTCAAGCCGGTGAGCGAGTGGCCCAAGAGCCAGACGGAAGCCGCGCTGCAGCTCCTCGGCCTCAAGCGGCAGGCGCTGAAGGATATTCTGGAATACCTGCGGCACGCGGGCGTCTACTGGTCGCCGGCGCCGCCGCCGCCGTTGGGCAACACCCTCAACAGCAGCGTGACAGTCGTGCCAGTGGAGCGCTTGACCGACGAGGAACTGGAGTTCTACCGCGTCCTGGCCGAAAAGGGCCGGGCGATTCCCATCATCGACGTCTCGAAGCCTGACTCGCCCCGCCCTGCTATGTCGCCTGACGAGTCACACAAGGTAGGGGGGCAGCGGATGAGCTCAAACGCGAAGCCAGTCAACGTGACGATCGAAGACCCGCCGTTGTAGTCTTCCGACGATTTCGAAAAATCCCGACTTGCGTCGCTTCAAAATGACGTAGTGTTGGTAATATTCCTTAGTCGCTTCTGACCCGCCTCGATTCGCCCCGCCCCGCTTCCTTCGGAACAGCACCGTTAGACTTCTACTCGTATAACGAAGCCGAACCCGCGGGGTTGCGCGTCCGATCACGGACGGCGCGAGGACACTATCGATGGGCGGATCGGGGTCTGGCCGGCGACGCACGACCACGTGTGGCAACGTCGAGTCATTCGTGTCGTTTGGGGGCCACGGCAGCCGTCGCGCCACGCGTGCGAGTCGTTCGGCACGTTTGGTAAGGACCTGATACGTGTGGTGTGGCGTACGAACCATGACATCAAAGACCTGCGCAATATATGACTCAGGCACCCGGCTATGAAATAGATCTGACATCGAGTTGACGAAGATCGTGCGCGGCCGTCGCCACCTCAAGGGCAGGTCGAGTGCCGCCGGCCGAAGCGTTAGAGCGAAGCCGTTCGGAAATGTTTTTGGGAACCGCAGTGCGAGCCGTTCAGCGTAACAACGATCACAACCGGGCGAGACCTTCTCGCAGCCGGTTGTCGGATTCCACGTCGCTTCAGTCCACTCGATCGCGGAATGGTCGGCCATCGACGCGAGGGTACGTCAAAATCCGGCCAGGGTACAGGGCATTCTCCGCGGTGTGCAACGCTGTGCAGCGGGGTTCCCGAAAACAGGACGCAGAAGTTGTACGGCAGGGCTTCCGACGGGCCGCTACACCCCACGAACCGCCGCGATCCCGGAAAGACTCGCGCGTTCGACGGCAGATCCACACTGAACCCCCATCCCCGATTGCTACCGTCTGATCGCCGGCGATAGCGGCACAGGCAAGGAGATCCTCGCGCGGTAGGTGAGCAGCGGTGACGAAACCTAAGGACTTACTAATTCGGCCGCCGCGGCCCTTTTTGGCCAAGGCGTGCCAGAACTCGAGTTCCTCTCGATGACCGCCTCGAGACAGTTCAGGAACACGGCTGCGATCGCCTCGATCACGGTGGACTTGCCTGTTCCGTTTTCTCCCACGAAGAAGGTAACGGCGGAATCAAACGGAGGTCGAGCGTCCGAATGCGTGGGAGGTGGAACGGATTGTCGTGCAACGCGATCCGGTCCGGAACGATGTACAACCCAGGTACGGAGCTCGCTGTCTCACTCTCACTGATCAGCCCAGGTCCCTCATCTGTCCCAGTTCGGGGGCTTGAGGCTTGGATTTTTCTCGTAAAGCGGCTCCAGGACATCCATCACGACAGCGCCAGCCACCTTCCCAACAGCCTTCGAGTAGGCCGCTGCTTCTTCTCCCCCGCAGCTTTCTCTGACCATGGCGACGGACTCATCGACCCGGCGGAAGATGTCGAGCATCAATTCGCTGACCCGCTTGGCCGTGTCACTGTTCGAAAGCATGTTTACACACTCCGGGCTAGTAGTTGGGATGACCGTTTTCTTCCATGGTGCCAGCCGTGCACCGTCACCGCCTGGCGGATCCGCGCGATTCCCTCAGGGGTCTTTGGACCGGTGCTCTTCCCGCCATGCATGCGGCATCGCCACATGAACGTCGGGTCCATGAGGGGTATTTCAGGGAATCCTGGCGGCGCGGACGATCTGCTGAAAGCGCATCTCCGTCTGTGACGCGTCGGGATCATCCCCTCGCACGTCGAACTGCACGCGTGTGCGCTCCGTGAAGATCCACGTGAAATACTCCACCTGCGGCTTCCCGACCACGACGAAGTCGGCCGTTGCGCGAACCGCCTTCCGGCCACCGATGACCGTGTGCCGGATGCTGTTGGGCCGGAACGTATAACGCTGCGTGTCGCGGCCGTCCCGCTGCTGACGTTTCAGCGCTGCCGCGGCGTTCAGCATCGCGTCGACATCAGCGGGCGTGTGACGCTCCTTCTTGAGCCAGATCGCGACATAGGACTCGGGTGTGGCGTCATCGCCGAGAAAGACCTGCTCACCGTCCTCTGATGATCCGGACGCCGAAAGCACCGACCAGTTCTTCGGCACTGGGAACTCGACGCCCGTGGCGATGTGATGATAGTACCCGTCCTTGACGAACCCCAACTCGCGCGGCACGGGATCCTTGTGTTGCATCACGAAGACGAGTGCGGTCGAGATCAGCGGTACGGTGAGCGATCGCGAAGGCATCACCGCCCTCCAACTGCGTGTGTGGACAACATTGCTGCTTCGGCCACCGAAGATCGGCAGCATCTTACACCGCACGAACCTCCTGCTCCCCAAGACGCCTGCCTACAACAACAACGGCTCAGCCCGCGGCGCAGAATCGGACGACATCATAGGGACGCACACCCAGCCTGCGCTCGGACAGGACTACTCAGTAGCATTCATCAAGTGCTCGGGAACAGGTCGGGCGAAGCCAATTTACGGAGCCGCCTCGCGCCCCGGCCGTCCCGGTGAGGTCGTTCGCCGGATGGCTGCGCCGACCGACAGCAGCACGATCGTCGGGATCCACCAATGGACGAACGTGAACCTCACGTGCCGCAGGCTGTTCATGACGCTAGGACCGTGAGGCGGTCCAGGGGGAGGAGACAGA
>DASZFS010000462.1:0-4293 GCA_035939575.1 Vicinamibacterales bacterium
ACGACACCGAGCAGGACCAGCAGGGCGGGCCGGACGTCGCCGACGATGTCGTCGCGGAGCGAGACGAGGCGCGCGGTAACGCCGACGTTGCTGTCGGGATGCTCGGCGGTGAGCTGTCGCGAGACGGCGTCGAGCTCTTCCTGCGCACGCGCGAAGGTCACATCCGGGCGGACTCTGGCGACGATGCGGAGAAAATGGCTGCCGTGATTCGCGAGCTGGTCAGGGGTCAGCGCGAGCGGCACCCAGAGCTGGTCGTCCGGATCGGGAAAGCGGAATCCGTTCGGCATGACCCCGATGATGGTGTAAGGCTCGTCGCTGAGATGGATGGTCTGCCCGATGACGTCCGGATTCGATCCGAAGCGGCTCGCCCACAACGCGTGGCCGAGAACGACGACGCGCGCGTCCCCGGGACGATCGTCGTCCGCAGAGAAGGGGCGGCCGAGCGCGGGCTCAACTTGAAGAACCGAAAAAAAGTCGGCGGAGACCGCCTCGCCCTCGACGCGGACCGGATCGCCATCGTCGGTGAGGCTCCAGCTGCGATAGCCAATCGCTGCGAGGGCGGCAAACGCGTCCGTGCGTGCGCGCCAGTCGGCGAAGTTGCCCGGAGCCGGGGTGTTCCGCGCGCTGCGGTACGCCGGCAGGCGGACGTCTTCCCAGAGCATCACGAGGCGCCCGGCGTCCGGGTATGGGAGCGGGCGGAGCAGGACGGCGTCGACTACGGAGAAGATGGCCGTCGTCGCGCCGATGCCGATGGCCAGCGTGACGATGGCGACGAGGGCGAAGGTCGGATTCGCGCGAAGCAGCCGGAGGCCGTAGCGGAGATCGTTGACGAACTCGTCGATCGCCCGCGATCGCCACACGCCGCGAACGTCTTCCTTGACCATGGCCTCGCTGCCGAAGGCGCGCCGGGCGGCGGCGCGCGCGGCGCGTTGGCTCAGGCCGGCTGCCTGCTGCTCTTCCGTCTCCAGTTCCAGGTGACCGCGGATCTCGCGGTCAATCTCTGAATCGTCACCACGCCGGCGAGCCATGTCTGCTTCTCGTCATGCTTCCACTCATGCTTCCCCTCATCCTTCCCCTCATCCTTCCACGGGTGAGGTCATCACGCGCGCGATGGCGTCGGCCAACCGCCGCCATTTCGACTGCTCGGCGGCGAGCTGCTGTTTCCCGGCGGGCGTCAGGCGATAGAACTTGAACTCGCGCTTCTGCCCCCTGGGCGCTTCCCACCGAGCGGTCAACCATCCCTTGCGCTCGAGCCGGTGCAGCGCCGGATACAGCGAGCCGTGCTCGAGGCGCAGCACGTCGTCGGTCGTCCGTTGGATGTGCTTCGCGACCTGGTGGCCGTGGGCGGGCCCGAAGAGGAGCGTCCGGAGAATCAGCATGTCGAGCGTGCCCTGGAGCAGCTCGGTTCGCGGGGCGGCGGCGGCGGCGCGCGGGCTCACAGTCGACAGTCTACCCTCATGAGGGTAGACTGTCTACCGAATCCAAAATTGGCGCGCCCGACACGCGTCCGCGCGACGACCGACGGCCACGCAGTCGCGCTGCACGAGTGCGCCTGAGTGGGGCCCGAACTCGGGCGCAGCTCGGCCTAGCTCGGCCCTGTTCGGCCGTGATCGGCCTTGTTCGGCTTCGTTCTTCGGGGCGCGGCTGCCTTGCCGGCGGGGGCCGAGCCGGCCGACTGCGACGGCAGGACGCGAATAATCGCCATCATCCCGTTGTCCTCGTGCCCGAGGATGTGGCAGTGATAGACGAAGTCACCCACATCGGGACCACGGAAATCCATGCGCAGCGTCACGCTGGGATACGGATGGCTGGTGTCCCCATCCCAGAACGGCACCTGGATCATATCCATGAACTGCCCGTTGTGTTCCTCTACGGGATCGCTGCCGTTCGCCTTGAAATTGTTCTGCGAGAGGACCAGGAAATGAATCTGGTGCATATGGAATTCGTGATTCTCCTGGGCCCGATTCTCGATCGTCCACTCCTCGACCGATCCCTGCGTCGTGACGATCGCGGGGGGATTGGCGGCGTCGAAGACGGTCGGCGTGGCGCCATTGACGGTGATGAAGAAGTTCGTCGGGCTGAGCGGGTTCGTGGGATCGGACAGCACCTCTGAGAAGTACAAGGTGCGCTTTCGTGCCGGCACCGCCTCCCTCAGCCCTTCAAAGCGCTGCGGCCACGCCGAGCCGACGGTCGCGCTGATCGCGTCACCATTGCCGCGGTCGCGGGCCACCTCAGAGGCGGATGTGCGAGACGTCTGAATCGTCGCCAGCGTGCGCTGCGTGTCGTTGTCGCCGATGGGGCCGGTATTGATGGCGAGGGTCACGAGGCTGGCGTTCTTCACGGTTGACGGAGGCGCGGGCACGATGAACTCGGCGCGGCCCGCGGTCGGAATCAGCAGCTCGGTCGTGCTCACGATCTGGCCTTGCCGCGTGCCGTCCTGGGAGCCTGTCGGCACGCCGTCGAGGCCGACGAGCTGGAGGACTTGCGGCACGCCGTCGAATTGCACCTGCAGATCGAGAATGCTGTCAGCCGTGGAGTTCGAGACCCGCCAGAGCTGCGACTCCCCGTTCTGCATCTGGATGATGGCCGGCGTGAGGGCCGGGTAGGCGATGGGGACGAAGTTCAGCGTGAGGTCCCACGATGGCACGGCGCCGCCCGGTGTGGGGTTGCCCGCGACATTCTGATCCCGAATCATCAACACGCGCTGACGCAGTCCGGCCACCGCTGGCTGAAGATCCTGAATGCCCTGGACGATGATCGCTCCAGACGCACCGCCCTGGACCGCGGGTTCCGCAATGCCGTGCACGTGCGGGTGGTACCAGTACAGGCCGGGCGGCTCGTCCGCCGGGAACGCCACGTTGTACCGGAACGTCTCCCCGGAATTGATGATGGTGTGGATGACCTCATCCTGGTGGCACGTGGGCGACGTGTTCGTCCCGTGATAGTGAATGTTCAGCGAGGTCTTGGTCATCGTCGGCGCCCCGCATGCCGACCCCGTCACGGCCATCGACATCCCGGGCGATGCCGGGACATTGTTTGTGACAGTGACCACCAGGTGATCGCCTGGCCTGACCTGGAGGGTCGGGTTCTCGAGGCCGTCCGGGGTCATGAAGCAGAAGAGCGTTCTGCCGTCAGCGTCGGTTCGAGTCTGGTATGAGAAATTGGCCTGCAGCACTCCGTTGGTGCTGAACAGACTCGGCGGATTGCGCACGACACTCCCGGCGGCCGGGCGGGAGCAGGGATTGGCAACGGGCGCGATCGGTGCCACGGGACTCTGAGCCGAGGCGGCCGCGGGCGCGAACGCGAAGATTGCGATCGCGATCGCGATGTTCAGGTGAGCTCGCGAGATCTCTCTCGTCATGACTCCTCCTCTGATTCTTGCTATGACTCTTGCTATGACTCTTGCTATGACTCCGGTCTTGGGATCCATCTATCCGAGAGGCGCGGTCCAATATATCGGATGAACACGCGCTCTGGTGCAGTAGGTTCGCAAAGTTACGTTGCTGTGATGAGCTCCAAGCTCGGCCGCAGACGTTCGACGCTCGACTGTCGAGGTTGCGCGCGCTTCAGCGGCAGACCCGTGTTAGGCTCTCGCCCAGAGCCTCGACGGCACAACGATGTCGCGGATCTGGATCTCCGGGTTGATCGTGCTCGTCGTCGGAGCAGCGGCGTCCATTCGCCTCGCAGGCCAAGCCGCGGACGCCCCAAAGTTCGTCGTCCCGGATGTTCCCGATCTGTCGATCAAGATACGGCGGTCGTTCGATCGCCGGGATTCAACGGTCACGACCGAGATCCTCAGGCTGAAGGGCGCGTGGCAGCGGCGCGAGCAGATCTTCGATTCTCCGCGGACGCTCCCGACCGTGAACCGGCAGAGCCAGATCTCCATCACGCGGTGCGACGAGCGGCGCACGCTGGTGCTGAACGAGCACGCTCGGACATTCGCATGGTTGCCGATCGAAGATCTGGCCGAGCGCCTGCGCTGGTTCCGGCTCGCGGCGCGGCGACGGCCGCAGCCTGTCCAGACCGGACCAGAGGTGACCATCACGGTCGATTCAGTCGACACGGGGGAGCGGCGCCAGGTCGGCCGCTACACCGCGCGTCGCGTGATCACCACAACCACGACGAGGGCGGCTCCCGGGGCGAAGGCGCACGCACGGGACGCCGTCGTGGCCGGCTGGTACATCGACTTGCCTCCGCCGAACTGCTGGGAGCGGCGGAACGGGTTCGTGACGAGGTTCATGACGACGATGCCGATCGGCGCGGTCGCACCTGACCATGTTCGTTTCGAACGTC
>DASZFS010000463.1:0-1576 GCA_035939575.1 Vicinamibacterales bacterium
GTCGCGGCATTGCTGAAAGACTTCGAGATCCGCCCTGTCGTCGTTCACCCGACCAAGCGAGCAGATTTCACGCGGCACGGGTACAGGGCAGCGCAATTCGAGGACGCGCTTGCGCGTTTCTTGCCCCCCGAGTCGAACATCCGAACACTGAAGCGTGGGGGCGGCGAAAAGACGTGAAAGTGTTCGGATGTTCGGATGATTGCGCTAGATGCTCACTGCGAAGGTTGACCGTATGCCAACTAACGCGTGAATCGCGCGGAAATGACGCGCCTCGAAAAAGCCCTCTTCATGCTCCAAAAAAATAAAATCTAGATTCACTCCTGCTTCTAAGCTTCCAGCAATTCTGTTTCGACGGAAGATCGAGAAAGACCGGCGCGATTGTCGAGGCCGGCACGTTCGACACGCCGTGATCGGAGCGAACTCAATCGGCGAAGCACCGCGAACAGGTGTCGCTTGCCATACGATCTTGCGCTGTACGATCTGATCAGCCCTTACGTGCTGCGCGGCGACACGTTCGGACAGTGGCACGCGGCGCTCTCGGTCATCTACGTCAGCGAGCACACAACAATGTCGGCTCGATCTACGCGGCCTACAACAAAAAGCTCCAGGTGCGGCCGCGGCCCTCGTCTTTCGCGGAGGTGGCGAGCACGCCCTCGGTGCCGCACCCCTATCCGCTCAGCCCCGCGAACCTCAAGCCCGTGCCGGCGAGCATCCTCTCGCCGTGGGAGAACTCGGTCCAGAAGCTCGTCGCCTCGAGCCTACCCTGCGTGACCGCCAACGGTCAGCGCACGCGTCACACGTACATCGAGATGGCGCTGCCGCTTGACCTCTTCATCGACTACCTGCTCGACATCGAGATGCTCGACGCGAGTGCTGCGGACGGCTCGCCCGGACAGGTGGTGTGGAGCAACTCGTTCTCGACCGGAGGATTCCGCACCACCCAGGACTTCGCCACCTCGTTCCAGATCATCCGCATGAACCATCGCGGCACGACGACCGCCGGTGCGCTGCAGGCGATCGGCACGCAATTCGCGGGACGAAATCCCGAGGGCTCCGAATTCGACGATGCGCTGATCAACGCGGGACTCGACGCGCTGACGTCGCCCAAGATTCCCGCCCGGAACGCCACCGCAGCCCGCCGCCATCCTGGTCGGTTCATCCGAACCGATGTGGCGCAGCCGCCCGCTGCCGACGCTAATCACCGATCCGCCGCCCGGCGCGGCGCAGCGTTACTGACGTCGCAGCTGTGGATGGACCTCGTCCAGCAGGCCGGCGGCGACAACATCGTCGATCAGATCGTCGCGGCCCCCGGCGGCCAGCGGGCGCTCGTGACGCTCAATGCGAATTCGCGCGGCAAGCACATCATGCTCGCGCTGCGACGCATCGCGCACAGCGAGGCCTATCTCGACGGGCCGTCGGCGACGGACCAGTTCTACGATAACAAGCTCACGGTCGCGCCGTGGGAGGAGACGGACTGACGTGCCGTATATCGTGGACCAGACCGTTTTCCACGCCGAGGGTGCCGTCATCTCGTGGACGGCGGCGGCGCAGCGGCTCAACATTCTGGGCGCGCCAG
>DASZFS010000464.1:0-15839 GCA_035939575.1 Vicinamibacterales bacterium
AGATCCGGCTCCTTCCACCACTCGAAGTAGGCGGTCTCGCCCGTCGTGAGGTTGACCGACTCGAGCTCGGTCGAAGCCGAGTCGTCCACGCGCCAGACGTTGGCGCTCTGCACGCGGTACGTGGCAGCGGCGTACTGAAAAAAGCCGCCGACGGCGAGATCGGCGACGCTGTGCCGGTGGCGCTCCGCCGGCGGCAGCGGCGCGGGCATCGTGCGGATGATGTCACGCAGCTGATCCGGATTGAGCGCGGGAGCCGATGGCTTCATGGGTTCAGACCTCGAGCCGCGCCTTGCGGCCTGTTTCGAGCTTCTCGACCTTTGGCTGAAGGGTCGCGGACATCTGCTGCAGCTTCGCGCTCGCGGCCTCGGCCGCCTCGGACCCCTTTCGCCGCACCGCGTCGGCCTGGTCGATCGCGGACAGGACCTTGGTGTACGCCTCTTCGACCTTGGTCAGCGCGACCGAGGCGTTCTGCGTCAGGTCGCCGATCTCCTGGGTCTGCCGCTGGATGGCGTCTGCGTTGGCGACAAGCAGCTGGCCCGCGTAGTCCTGCGTCGACTTGACGGCCTCAATGGCCCTCTTCTGGTTGGCGAGCGCCGCCTGGATGGCGAGACCGACCACCATCAGCGGGCGGACGACCGTGACCGTCCGCTCGATCGCGTCGGCGAGATCCATGTTGTTGGTCACGGTGATGTTCATCGAGACCGCTTCCTGAAGGTCGACCTGCTCCATCGTGCGCAGGTCCTGGATGCGGACGTTGACCCTGTTGATGAGGAGATCGTAGGTCTCCTTTTCAGAGGCATTGGCCGTGCCGTCTCGCATCGCGACCAACTTCACCTTCACCTGCTCGCCCAGCTGGATGCTGTGGAGCACGCCCTGGTGCGCGCGCTGGACGCGCTCGTACAGCGTCGACAGCGAGATATTGTCCTGGAGAATGACGTCCTTGTTCGCGTACAGGCTGCGCATGACGGCATCGACCTGGTCGCGCAGCGACTGGTAGCGCGTGCCGATCTCGTGGAGGCGGCTGTTGGTCCAGGCGTCCACGACCATCGGCCCGGCGATCGGGACTTTCGAGACGATGCGCGCCACGGTGCTCTGCTGCACGATGTGCGGGTTCAGCTGGTCCATCTTCTGGCGGAAGTCGGTTAAGGTCTTCGCGACGCTCCCCTGTTCGCCCTTGAGCGCCCGCAGGTCGACCGCCTTGGTCGCCAGCACGTCGATGGCGTCGGCGAGATCCCGCTGCTCGTTGCGTCCGATCTTGTCGACCTCGACGGCCGCCAGCGGGCTCGCCATGGAAGTCTTCACGTGGTCGATGACCGCAAGGGCTTCGGCGTTGACGTCTGGGTTCACGGGGTTCGTTGGGTTCGCGGCGTTCGTGGAGTCGGGGGTCGAAGGGTTGTCGCCCATGATGGTGTCGGATCCTTTCTGGGGAACGCGCGATCAGGAAAACCGCAGCTTGAGAAACTTGGAGATATTTTCGAACTCCGTCGTGTGCTGCTCGCGCAGCGCTCGCGTCGTCCGCGTGGCGGCGTCCTCGAGCTCAGCGAGGCTCGTTTCGAACTCGCCCCGCCGCGCGGAGCGATCGGCGTCGCTCAGCGACGCATAGGCATTGATCAGCTTTGGCAGATACGCGGAGGCAATCTGCTGCATCTGCCAGGTCAACTCGAACCCGGCGAACTGGCCGGAGAGCGTCGGCAGCAGATCGGCGAGCTGGTCGATGAGGCGCTCGATGCGCTCGACGAGATCGGAGGCCAGGCCCGAGCTGCGCACGCGCAGGTTGATGACATTCAATGCCTCCGCGTCGGACCGCGCGGGAGCCACGGGGGTACCTGTCCCTCCCGCAGCCGCGGGCGCGCCGGACATTGTGCCCCCCTTCCCGAGCAGGCCGTACGACGCGAGCAGGCCATAGACCGCGAGCAGGCCGGCGACCACGCCGGTACCGAAGCCGGCCGCGCCATGGAAGCCCGGGCCCAGGATCACATACAGCAGCAGGACGGCTGCCCCGCCCAGCGCGATCCAGACGCCCGGTGTCGCGTGTGTCGTCATCGGAGACATCCCTTCACTCCTTCACCCCGTCACTCTTTCACCCGTTGACCCCTTCGCCTCCCGACCGGAGCGCCCCGCGCAGCGATCATGCGCGACCGAGGAACGTCAGGACCTTGTCCGCCGCCAGCACGCCACGATGCTGCGCTTCTTCGAAAATCGCAAACCCCGAGAGATCGGTGTTCGCGAACACCAGCGATCCCGTCTGCTCGGCGATGCGGCGCCGCTCGCCGTGAAAGATCGATCCGACCACGGGGCGCGCCATCGCATGTCCCAGGCGCATGACGTCGATTCGAGAGACGCACTCGCGGATATCTGGGTGCATCAGCTCGAGATCGTGCAGGATCGCGTCCCGCCAGTACGCCCAGTCCCTCGCGAGGAGGAGCGTCCGCATCTCGGCGGGCGTCCCCGTCGAGAGCGCCCAGTAGAACGTCCACACCATCGGCCCGTCGAACCGCCCGCTCTGGTGGTTCGCGACAACATACCCCAATGTCGGTGATTCGAAGCAGACATTGTCCCACGCCACCCGTCCCAGGCTCTTCGGCGGACGGTCCAGCACGATGTTCGCGGTGACCCAGGGCGAGTACTGCCACACGCGCGGATCGAGCGGCGCCATGCCCTCGACGACATGCGGGGCGAGAAAGGTCGGCGCGGCGAAAATCACGGCGTCGGCCGTGTAGGCCGCGCGCTCCGTCATCACCTCGAGCCGGCGGCCGCGCGCGTGTATGCGGTACACCGGCTCGCCGGTGCGGACATGGCTGCCCACGCGCGCCATCAGCTGCTTGACGATCCACCCGTTGCCCTCGGGCCACGTGAACACGCGATCCTGATCGTCGTCTCGACACGCGAAGTAGTGGATGCCGGTCCACGCGGAGACCTGATCCATCGGCGCACCGTAATCATCGCGGCACGCGTAGTCCAAGTACCAGCGCAGATGCTTCGACGTGAAGCCGTGCTCGGCGGCCCAATCGGCCATCGAGATGAGATCCAGATCGGCGAGTTCGCTGCCCAGGGCGATCGGAATCGTGAACACCTCGGAATCGCGATAGCGGGCGATTAGATCGTGAAAGCGGCTGAACTCGTCCGGCGCGTAGCGGGCCAGGCCGTCGGTGTGCAGTCCTTCCTGCCACGCGCCGTCGATGAAGATGCGCTCCTCGGGGGCGCGGCAGATATGCGCTTCGTTCCAGCGGCCGTCGGGCAGGATGAGCCCGATCTCGCGGAACAGCTCCCGCTCTACGCTCGCATTTCTATTGGGCACCGGCACATAGTGGGCGGCCCAGGGGAACTCGGAAATCGCGTTCCTGCCGCTGCGCGACGTGCCGCCGGCCTCCGCCTCCATTTCCAAGATGACGAACTCGCCGAGGCCGCGGTTCCGCAGACGCCACGCGGCGGAAAGCCCTGCCATGCCACCGCCCACGATGACCACCGGGACCGAGAGGGTCTCTCGTGGCGACGCGAAAGGAGCGTGGTCGCGCAGGCGATGGCCGAGGGCCCAGGAGTCGTTGACGAAGCCCCCCGCGACGGGCCTCGCGTTCCTGCGGCAACCAAGAAATGCACTTCCGGTCGCTGCAACACCGCCCGCCAGAAAGCCCCGCCGTGTAAGCTTCATCCGGATGGCGCCAGTGTGAGCATAGCCGAATCATCCGTCAGGTGTATTGTTTGTACGCCGTGGCATTCTTCGCGCGCCCGTGGACCATCGTCGTCGGAACGGCGTTTTCATGATTGCCCGCCACTGGAGGGGCTGGACGACGGCCCAGAACGCGGATGCCTACGAGAGCCTTCTCAAGAACACGGTGCTCCCGGGGTTGAAGAGCATCGAGGGCTATCGGGGTGGGTACGTTCTCCGCCACGACGGGACGCAGGACAGCGAGTTCGTCGTGATCAACTTCTTCGACTCCCTCGAGGCAGTGCAGCGGTTTGCGGGCCCTGACTACGCCACGCCCGTGTTCGAGCCCGAGGCTCGCCGGCTGCTGTCGCGGGTCGAGCCGCTCGCCATGCATTACGAAGTACGGGCGCTCGCGCCCGCATTCGCTCCAAATAACCAAATAACCAGATAACCAGATAACCAAATTCACAGTTCCCCGCCCGCCCGTCACACGGCCGTCATGTCCGCACAGTACAACCGGACGCACACGGAGGAACCATGCGAAGGTCGCGCGTTTTCTGGGCAGTGGCTGTCCTTGCCACCATTGGTGTGCCGCTTGCACAAATGACGCGACCGCGTGCCTCCCAGGCCGACGACGGCGATCGAACCGACGCGGTGCGTCAGGCGGTGACGGGCGGGCAAGCGCGCAACATCATCCTCTTCCTCGGCGACGGGATGGGCGATTCGGAGATTACGGCGGCGCGCAACTACGCCGTCGGCGCGGCGGGCCGCCTCGCCATGGACTCGCTCCCGCTGACGGGCGAGTACACAACCTACGCCGTTCAGGAGCTGGACCCGGCGATCCCCGACTATGTGACAGACTCCGCGGCGAGTGGCACCGGATGGGCCACCGGCAGCAAGACCAGCAATGGGCGGATCTCGACTACGGCCCGGACCGACCGCGATCTGAAGACCATCCTCGAAATCGCGCAGCAGCGCGGCATGCGGACCGGCGACGTGACGACCGCCGAGTTGACCGATGCCACGCCAGCCGTTCTCGCATCCCACGTCGCGAGTCGTACCTGCCAGGGCCCGGCCGACATGAGCGCGTGTCCCCAGGATAAGAAGAGCGCCGGCGGCCCGGGCTCGATTGCCGAGCAGCTGATTGCCCACGACGTCGACGTGCTGATGGGCGGCGGCGCCGCGCGCTTCGAGCAGCAGAAGATGGAGGACGGCCGGCTGCCCATTCAGGAAGCGTTGGCGCGCGGCTATCAGGTGACCGGCGCCGCGTCCGGGCTCTCGCTGGCCGCTCCGGGACGCAAGCTCCTCGGGCTGTTCGCCGCCGGCAACATGACGACCGAGTGGAGCGGTGAGGAAGCGCTGCCCTTTCCAGCGAATGTCAGGCGGCCCCAGGCGTGCAAGGAGGACAACCGCCCGTCCGGCGAGCCGGCCCTCGCCGAGATGACGACGAAGGCGATCGAGCTGCTGAACCGATCGAGTGGTCCCGGTTTCTTCCTGCAGGTTGAAGGCGCGTCGATCGACAAGCAGGACCACGCCGCCAACCCGTGCGCCCAGATCGGCGAGACCATCGCGTTCGACCGCGCGATCAAGATCGGCATCGACTTCGCCCGCGCGCATCCAGATACGCTGTTGATCGTCACGGCCGATCACGGCCATACCAGCCAGATCGTCCCAGTGCCAACCGACGCCGATCACTCGATGGGGCTCGTCAGCGTCCTCATGACGCACGACCGGGCGCCGATGGCGATCGCATACGCCACCAACGGCTATCACCGATCGATGGAGCACACCGGCACCGAGGTTCGGATCGCCGCGATGGGGCCGCAGGCGGCGAACGTCGCGGGCATCACCGATCAGACGGATCTGTTCCGGACGATGCTGCGCGCGATGGATGGCACGGCGGGAACGACCTCTAAGTCGCCAGGACGCTAGAGAAGTCTTCAGGCCCGCTCTGAGCAGGCAACTGCACGCGACCATGAGTCTTCGGCCCGCGTCAGGCTCTTCAGCCCGCCTTATAGTCTTCAGCCGCCTTCAGCCTCGGCGACTTTCGTCTGCAGGCACTTGAAGAACCGGTCCATCATCATGCGCGCGGTCGCGCCGAGCAGGCGTTGACCGACCTGCGCGACTGGCCCGCCCACCATGACCACACCGGCCACCTCGACCACCACGCCTGATTCAGAGGGTGTCAAGGTGATCGTGGACTCCCCGTTCGCAAATCCCGGCCGTCCCTTGCCCTCGACCACGAGGCGATAGAACGTTTCCGGTCGCTTGTCTGCGATGGAGACGGTGCCCTCGAACGTCCCGACAATGGCGGCGACGCCGGCGGTCAACACCACGCGATACCGATCCTCGCCGATCGACTCGAATCGCTTACACCCTGGCAGGGAGGCGGCAATGGTCGCCGGATCCATCAACCTCCCCCAGACGCGCTCCACCGGCGCATCGAACACGTACTGTGCCTTCAGCTCCATCGATGCATTTCAGGCCCGTGGCGGCGCGAGCGCGCGCCGTCGGTCCGCGCGAGCGGCGCGCGCGTCGGACAGCGTCTGCAACCGTGCCGCCAGCGCATCGAGGCTCGCCATGTTGTGAACCGGGAGAAAATCGTCGACAAATGGTAGCGCCGCGCGCATGCCGCGGGCGAGCGGTTCGTAAGCCGGCGATCCCAGCAGCGGGTTGAGCCACACCAGCCGGAACACGCTGCGCTGCAGCCGGGCAATTTCGCGAGCCAGGAGCTCGGGATCACCGAGATCCCAACCGTCCGAGATGAGCAGGACTTCGGGGCCCGAACGCAGCACCCGGCGGGCCCAGTCGACGTTGAACGCGCGAATCGCCTCCCCGATCCGCGTGCCGCCAGACCAGTCGCCGACGGCCTCCCTCACCCGTGTGAACGCGACGTCGACGCTGCGGGCCTTGAACTGGCGGGTGACCCTCGTCAGCCGCGTCGAGAACACGAACACCTCCAGGCGGCGCCCGCCGCGAGCCATGGCATGCGCGAACAGCAGGAGCATCCGGACATACGGCTCCATCGATCCGCTGACGTCGCAGATCAGAATCAAGGGGCGCGGCGCGATGCGCCGGACGCGATACGGGATGACGAGGAGCTCGCTGCCGTGCTTCGTGTTCGCCTGCAGCAGCCGGCGGAGGTCTACCTTCCCGCCCGGTCCGGCCACCCATCGTCTGGTGACGCGCGCGCCCGGATTCCATGCCAGCTTCGCAAGCGCCGCGGCTGCCCGCGCGAGATCGTCGGGCGTGAACGTTTCGAAGTCCTTCTTGCGCCAGGCCTCGTCCGGACTGTAGGTCCGAATGCCTACGGGTCCTTCACCGGGTAACGGCTCACGTCCCGCGCCGACGGCCGTCGCCTCGCCTGGCGCCAGCAGGCGGACGGTCGACCTGGCGCGAGGTGGGACGTGCATCGGCCGCGGCAACGGCGAATGCGGCGTCTCCGGCCACACGCGCCAGAACCGCTCGAACAACTGGTCGAACAGCGTGACGTCCTCGCGTCGGACGATCAGCACCGCGCGCAGCGCGTCGCGCACGTCCGCCTTGCGCTTGACGCCGACAATGTCGAGCGCGCGAACGGCGTCAGGCACGCCACTGGCACGCACCGAGACGCCGGACGCCCGAAGCATCCGCGCAAAGACGAGCAGATTCCCAAGCAGCGCGCCAGGCATGCGTGGTCACGCGCGGGGCGCCGCGGCCCGCGCCTTCGCGTCGGCAACGAGCGCTCGCAGGCGGTCGCCGCGCATGGTCTCGATATCGTCGTGATCTTTGAGCAGGATGCCGAGGGTGTCCTCGACGACCGCTTCGTCCAGCTGACCCTGCTCCAGCGCGACGAGCGCGGCGATCCAATCGAGCGTCTCCGAGACCCCGGCCATCTTGTGAAGGTCCGCCCCGCGCAGCTCCTGCACGAAGGCCGTCACCTGCTCGGTCAGCCGCTGCGGTGTTCCCGGCATTCGCGTCAGGATGATTCGATACTCTTTGTCGAAATCCGGATGGGCAATCCAGAAATACAGACACCGGCGCTTCAGCGCGTCGTGCACTTCGCGCGTCCGATTCGATGTGAGGATGACGATCGGCGGCTCGGTTGCCGTTACCGTCCCGAGCTCGGGGATGGTCACCTGGTAATCCGACAGCAGCTCGAGCAGGAATCCCTCGAACTCTTCGTCGGCTCGGTCGATTTCGTCGATGAGCAGGACCGGGACCTCGCCCGGCGGATGCCGCAGCGCACGCAGGAGCGGACGCTCGATGAGAAACGGCTCCGTGAAGAGATGCTCGGTCCGTTCTTTCCGGCCGTCGAGCTCGTGGCTTGCCTCGAGCAACCGGATCTCGAGCAGTTGGCGCGGATAGTTCCACTCGTACAGAGCGTGCGTGACGTCGAGGCCCTCGTAACACTGCAGTCGGATGAGGTCCGTGCCGAGGCCCGCGGCGAGCGCTTTGGCAACCTCGGTCTTGCCGACACCCGCCTCTCCCTCGAGGAAAAGCGGCCGGCGGAGCTTCAACGCGAGGAAGATCGACAGCGCGAGCGCGTGGTCCACGACGTACAGCTGCTCGGCCAGCAGGCGCTCGAGCTGCTCGACCGATTCAGGGCGCCGCACTACGCCGCCCGATCGAAGGCGGCAGCGAGCGCGCGCGTGACGAACACGACCGCCATCGCCTTGCGGTATTCAGCCGAAGCGTAGAGATCCTCGAGAACATCCGCGCCGATCTCGGTGAGCACGCGCTGCGCGGCGCTGCCGATCGCATCGGGGGAGACGCGCGCACCGACGAGAGAGGTTTCAACCGATCGCGCTCGGGCGACGACGGGCACAAGTCCACCAATCGACACCCTCGCCGCCGTACACGCGCCATCCTTGACCGCCACGACAGCCGCCGCGCCGACAACCGCGTATCGCGACGCGGGGTGGGTGAGCTTCGCGTACGCCGTGCCCTCCCCCGCCTTGCAGGGGACGATCTCAACCGCGGTCAGGATCTCGAGCTCCGAGAGCGCCGTCGTCATCATGCCTTGAAAGAAATCGGCGGCCGGTATCGAACGTGGCCCGCTCGGCCCGACGCTGGTGAACCGCGCGTCGACGGCAGACAGCACGGTCGGGAGGTCCGAAGCCGGATCGGCGTGCGCGACGTTTCCGCCGATCGTTCCGCAGTTGCGTACCTGGGCGTCGCCGATCCCGGCCGCCGCCTCGACCAGCATGGGACACGCGGTCCTGAGCACGTCCGACGCCGCCAGTTCGGCGTGCGTCGTCAACGCGCCGATGCGGATCACGCCGTCCCGTGTGGTGATGCCCTTCAGCTCGGAGACGCGGCCGATGTCGATGAGCGCGGATGGCGCGGTGAGCCGCATTTTGAGCAGCGGGATGAGGCTATGGCCTCCGGCGAGCAACTTTGCTCCTGGATGCTGCTCGAGCAGCTGCTGGGCGTCTTTAATTGACTGAGCACGGAAATAATCGAAGGGCGCTGCGTACATGACATCCTCACTGGCTCACTGGCTCACTGGCTCACCGGCTCACCGGCTCATTGGCGCCGCATCGCGCGCCATACCCGTTCGGCCGTCAGCGGCATCGTCAAGTTGTCGACGCCAAACGGCTCCAGCGCGTCGATGACCGCGTTGTACACCGCCGCAGTGGAGGCAATTGTGCCGGCCTCCCCGATCCCCTTGACGCCGAGCGGGTGATGCGGCGATCTGGTCACCGTCGACAGCACATCGATGTCCGGAAGGGTGTCGGCGCGCGGAATGGCGTAGTCGAGCAGCGAACCGGTCAGCAGCTGTCCGCTCTCGTCGTACACCGCGCCTTCCCAGAGCGCCTGGCCGACGCCCTGCACGACGCCGCCGTGGACCTGGCCCTCCACGATCATCGGATTGATTTGAGGGCCGCAGTCGTCGACGGCGACGTATCGCTTGAGGTCGACTTGACCGGTGTCTCTGTCGATCTCGACAACGGCGATGTGGGCGCCGAACGGATACACGAAGTTCGGCGGGTCGTAGAAGCTCGTCGCTTCTAGGCCGGCTTCCATGCCCTGCGGGAGATTCCAGGCAACGTTTGCCATGAGCGCGATGTCCTGGATCGTCTTTGATCGGGCGGGCGTCCCCTTCACGAAGAACCGGCCATCCTGGTAGTCGATGTCCTCGGGCGATGCCTCGAGCAGGTGCGCCGTGAGCATCTTCGCCTTGTCCTTGATTTTGCGAACCGCCGTCGCGAGCGCGGCGCCACCAACCGCCGTCGTGCGGCTCCCGTAGGTGCCCCAGCCCATCGGCGTCGTGTCGGTGTCACCGTGGATCACCTTCACGTCGTTCACGTCCACACCGAGCTCGTCAGAGACAATCTGAGCGAACGTCGTCTCTTCGCCTTGACCGTGCGGGGAGGCGCCGATGAAGACATTGACCTTGCCGCTCGGGTGAAAGCGCACGATCGCGCTCTCCCAGAGGCCGCCCTGGAAGCCGACCGCGCCGGCGACCTGCGAGGGCCCGAGCCCGCAGATCTCCACGTAGTTGCACACGCCGATGCCGAGATACCGGCCCTGCGCGCGGAGCCTCGCCTGCTCGGCACGCAGGTCTTTGTAGTTGACGTGGTCGAGCGCCTTGTCGAGCGCGCGCTGGTAGTTGCCGCTGTCGTAGCTGAGGCCGGTCACCACGGCGCAGCCATCCTCGAAGGGCGGCAGCAGATTTCGACGCCGGATCTCGACAGGATCGATTTTCAGGTGGTCGGAAAGCTTGTCGAGTATCCGCTCGAGCATGAAAGTCGCCTCGGGGCGGCCCGCTCCGCGGTACGCCTCGACCGGCGTCGTGTTCGTGTATACCCCATAGACGTCTTCCTTCACCGCGGGCACGCTGTAGGGCCCGGACAGCATGAGACCGTGCAGAATGGTGGGGATGCCGGGCGCAGCGGTCGAAAGATAGGCGCCCATCCCCGCCCAGACGGTGCAGCGCAGGCCCAGGATCTTCCCGTCGCGCGTGGCCGCGATCTCCACCTCCTGCACGTGATCGCGTCCATGCGTCGTCGCCTGATAGTTCTCGCTGCGCGTTTCGGTCCATTTGACCGGCCGGCCCAATTTCATCGAGCAGAAAATCGCGATGAACTCGCCGGGATACGCGGCGATCTTGCTGCCGAACCCGCCGCCAACCTCCGGTGCGATCACGCGAAGCTTGTCCTCGGCCACGCCGGTGATCACGGACGCGAGGAAGCGGAGAATGTGCGGGTTCTGCGTCGTGTTCCAGACCGTCAGCTCGCCGGTCGGCTGGACCCAGCGCGCCAGGGCGGCACGCGGCTCCATCGCCGTCGGGATCAGCCGCTGCTGGATGATTCGATCCTTGACGATGACGTCGGCCTTTGCGAAGGCGGCGTCGACGTCGCCGCCGGCGACAGTCCAGTGAAATGCCTGATTGCCCGGAATCTCGGCGTGGAGTTGCGGCGCGCCTTGGGCCGCCGCTTTCTGCGGATCGACGACAGGCGGGAGCGGCTCGTAGTCGACGTCGATGAGGTCGAGCGCGTCCTGCGCCTCGTAGCGATTCTCTGCGACGACGACGGCGACACAGTCGCCGACGTACCGTACGACGTCCTTGGCGAGCTGCGGGTACGTTGCGACCTTCAGATCGGAATTCGGGATGAGCCACGCGCACGGCATGGGCTTCAGGACCGCCTCCGTATCGGCGGCCGTGTAGACGGCGACAACGCCCGGCGCGGTCCGGGCGCGAGCGGTGTCGACGCGCGTGATACGAGCGTGGGCGTGCGGGCTCCGGAGAATGGCCGCATGCAGCGTGCCGGGCAGCACGAGGTCGTCGGTGTACGTCGCCGTGCCGGTGATCAGTCGCGGATCTTCGCGGCGCCGGATTGCAGAGCCGAATACCCGGGCGGCCATCATCGATCTCCTGCGGTCGCCGCGTCACAGACCGCGCGGACGATGTTCTGATAGCCGGTGCAACGACAGAGGTTGCCCTCGAGCCCGTGACGTACGCGCTCCGCGCTTGGCCGGGGAGTGTCCCGAAGCAGCGCGACCGCCGTGAGGATCATGCCGGGTGTGCAGAACCCGCACTGGAGTCCGTGCTTCGCCCAGAACGATTCCTGAACCGCGTGAAGCGTGCCGTCACGCGCGAGACCCTCGATGGTCGTGACGGCCGCGCCGTCGGCCTGAACGGTGAGCCGGGTGCATGACTTCGTCGCGAGGCCATCGACGAGCACGGTGCACGCGCCGCACTGGCTGGTATCGCAACCGACTTTCGTGCCGGTGAAGCCGGCCACCTCCCGGAGGAAATGGACCAGCAGGAGACGAGGCTCGACGTCATGCGAGAATGCGCGGCCGTTGATCGTGATCTTGACCGGAAGTTTCACGTAGTCCCTCCTGGCAGTGCATCATTCGATGAGGATGATCGAGCCGGTGATGAGGTGGGTCGGATGATAGGTTGCAACGGGAGCGTGCTGTCAAGCAGGAAGTCCGACGCTCGTCACCGGAAGGGAACGTTCATTCCCGTGAGCGCGTTGCGCACGTCCATTTCCAGGCCAAACAGGCTGAAGGAAGGCGACACACCCTTTCCGGATGCGACAACGACGCCGGTTTCGACCTCGACCAGCCGGGCGTCGACCCGGATCGCGCCTTTGCTGATCGCCGATGGGGACTCGACTTGAACCGAGCCAAGGATCAGGAACCTGGCGCCGGGCACCGTGCCGGGCTTGAGCTTGCCGTTCCCGATCTCCACCTCGAGCCACTGGGCCGAGGGCAACGGGTGGTAGTCCTTTCCCACTCGAATCTGATACTTGAGGAGGCCTTCCGGCTGGCGGTCCTGGTACGCCAGATACTCGCCGGAGATTGTGATGCCCGATGCTTCGAATGCTTTGATCCAGGCCAGGGCCAGCTTCTGCGGGTCCACCTCCGGCACGATGCCGCCAGGCTCCCCGACACAGTCCGCGGTCAACTGGACGGACACGCATCCCGGTCGGCGTGGAATGCTATCGGGCTTCTTGCCGTCTACGCGGACGCAGGTCGGATCGGCGGAGAGGTGCGCCAGGGAGACGTGGAATTTGTCGGCGTGATACTGGCGGGCAAAGCCAAAGCAGAACTGATACATGGACCAGAGATTTGTCTTCTCCGGATCGGGATCGTAGTGTGCCGGCCCGAGCTCAGTTGCGTACCAGCCGTGCTTGAGGGAAGACGTCGGCGGCGCCTGCGGCGCGTCTCCTCCAGCTGAGCTGGCGACTACCAACCTGGCCAAGGCGCAGCAGACGGCGAATGCCGGAAGTGTACGTTTCACGGATGTGATGTGCCTCCGCTATCTCCTAACGCGCGATTTCGGGTTGCGTGGGATCAAGATGCCGAAATGCGCTGGCGTGGTACTCTTCGTTCTGGAGCGACCGCCGGAGCGTTGCCGCGCTGGTGCTCCAGCGGGCATTGACGTTTGACCGGCGATTCAGGCATCGCACCGCACGGCGGAGATCTGATCGATCTGCTCGTCGACCGCAAACGGGCCGCCGATCTCCGCGAGCGCTCGCGCAGCTGGCCGTCCTGGGAGCTCACGACGCGTCAAGTCTGCGACCTGGAGCTCCTCCTCACCGGTGCCTTCTCTCCTTTGACCGGATTCATGGGACGCCGGGACTACGAGTCGGTGTGTTCGTCGATGCGCCTTGCCTCGGGTGTGCTCTGGCCCATGCCGATCACGCTCGACGTGCCGGCCTCCTTCGCGACAACGATCTCCGCGGATGGCACGATCGCGCTGCGCGACACCGAGGGGGTCATGCTCGCCGCGCTGCACGTGGAAGACATCTGGGCGCCGGACCGTGAGGCCGAGGCCGAGCAGGTGTTCGGCACGACCGACGGATCGCACCCAGGCGTCGCCGCCATCATTGGCGAAGGGCGCGAACGGGCGCGCTGGGCGATCGGCGGCCGACTCGAAGGGATCGAGCTGCCGGTGCATTATGACTTCCGGGACCTGCGACGAACCCCGCGCGACCTGCGGCAGGAGTTCGCTCGTCTCGATCGCCGGCGGGTCGTGGCGTTCCAGACGCGCAACCCCATGCACCGCGCGCATCAGGAGCTGACGGTTCGAGCGGCGAAGGCCGTCGACGGACATATCCTGATCCATCCAGCCGTCGGCGCGACGAAACCGGACGACATCGATCACTACACGCGAGTGCGATGTTATCGACGGCTGCTCGCTACCTACCCTCGCGATTCGGTCACGTTGTCGTTGCTTCCTCTCGCGATGCGAATGGGCGGCCCGCGTGAAGCCGTGTGGCACGCGATCATCCGAAAGAACTACGGCTGCACCCACTTCATCGTCGGCCGCGACCACGCCGGACCGGGCAACGATTCGACGGGACGTCCGTTCTACAGTCCGTGCGCCGCGCAGGACCTGGTGGCCGCCCACCAGGACGAGCTGGGGATCCGCGTCATCCCGTTCCGCGAGATGGTGTACTTGGAGGACGAAGGACGCTATTCGCCGGAGGACGAAGCGCCGGCTGGCAGCCGGCCGCTTCGTATCTCCGGCTCTGAGATGCGCCACATGCTCGCCGCCGGGACCGCGATCCCCGAGTGGTTCACGTTTCCAGAGATCGCCCGGGAGCTGCAGCGGACACATCGGCCGCGCTCGACGCAGGGGATCACGATCTTTTTCACCGGGCTGTCCGGCGCAGGGAAATCGACGATCGCTCAGGTGCTCCTCGTCAAGCTCCTCGAAATCGGCGGGCGCGCGGTCACGCTCCTTGACGGCGACGTCGTCCGCAAGCACCTCTCGTCGGAGTTCGGCTTCTCGAAGGAGCATCGCGATCTCAACATCCGGCGGATCGCGTTCGTCGCCTCCGAGATTACGAAGAACGGGGGCATTGCGATTTGTGCCCCGATTGCGCCGTACGACCTCGCTCGCAGGGAGGCGCGCCGTACGATCGGAGCGCTCGGCGGATTCGTTCTGGCGTACCTGTCCACACCGCTGGCCGTCTGCGAGCAACGTGACAGAAAGGGGTTGTACTCAAAGGCTCGCGCGGGCCTTGTTCAGAACTTCACCGGCATATCCGATCCGTACGAGCCGCCGGACGATGCGGACATCGTGATTGATACGAGCCGCGTCACGCCGGAACAGTCGGCGCGCGCCATCGTGGACCATTTGCGTGCGCGCGGCTACCTCGAGCGTGAAGGCCGCGAGCGCGACTCATGACGGTGACGGCGCGATGCGGTACACGCATCGCCGATCGCCCGCGATGATGTGCTCGGTCCGCTCGACACTCACTCCCGGACCCAGCACTGCCCGGAACAGGTCGAGCTCGGTCGAGCAGAACCCCTGGCACGCGTTGGCCGCGGCACAGATCGGGCAGTGCCGCTCGACGAAAAGATGGCCGTCGCCCTCACGGGTGACCTCCGCCATGTAGCCCTCCTCCGTTCGCACGCGGGCCAGTTCGCGGAGCTTGTCCGCCAGCGGCGCCGACGCGGGAATCCTCGCGCGGTAGTCAGCGCGCTGGAGGGCGCCTCGCGACTCCAGCACCCGCTGCAGACCTGCGGGGCCGAACGCCTTCCCCACTGCGTTCACGAGCGCAACGCTCAGTTCCGCGTATGCGTCGGGAAACAGGCGATCGGCTTCGGGGGTAAGCCGCCAGTACTTGGCCGGACGCCCGAGCGGAACGGGGCGGGCCTCGGCCGTGACCAGCTTCTCGCGCTGCAACGCATAGAGATGTTGTCGCACCGCCATCGGCGTCAGCCGCAGCCGCCGGGCGAGTCGAGCGGAATCGAGCGCCCCCTCGGTCTTGAGCAGCTTGACGATGGCGCGGCGCGTCTTGCCTTCGGCCACGATCTATTTATAAAGCCACATCTTTACAAAGTCAACGGAACCCGGTAGACTCCGATTAACTAAATGTTTTTCTTTATAAAGTCGGCATTACCGGGAGCGTGTTCATGAATCGCATCACAGGCATGCGCGTCGCGGTCACCGGCGGGACGTCAGGCCTGGGGCTGGCGCTCGTTCGCGAACTGAGCGCCAGCGGCGCCCGCGTCGCCTTCGTCGCTCGCGGCCGCGATCGCGTGGAGCGGGTCGTCTCCGAGTGCCCCGGCACGCACGGCATCGTCGGCGACGTCTCGCTCAAGACCGACATCCATCCGATCGCCCTCCAGATCCTCGGCGAGCTCGGCGGCCTCGACGTGCTGATCAACAACGCGTCTGATCTCGGGCCGTCGACGCTGCGGCTCCTGGGCGACACCGACTGCGAGGGTCTCGAGCGCGCCG
>DASZFS010000465.1:0-14985 GCA_035939575.1 Vicinamibacterales bacterium
CGGCGCCGGCCAACCCGATGCCGATTCCGGGCAAGGTCAAGGTCATGCCCTGGCGCGCCACCAGGCCGACGATATTCGAGCGCGTGGCGCCGAGTGCCGAACGCACGCCGATCTCGCGTGTCCGCTCCGCCACGCTTCCCGCGAGCACGCCGTAGATGCCGGCCGCCGCGAGCACGAGCGCCGCGAGCCCGAACGCCTCGAAGAGCATCAGGGCAAAGCGACGCTCGCCCGCTGAATCGGCCAGCAGCCTGTCCATCGTCGCGATACGTACGACGGGTTGATCCTTGTCGACCGACCAGATCGCCTGGCGGATCGAGGGAGCCAACGTCGCGATATCGCCTCCAGGGTTCCCCGGGCCTCCCGGGCCTCGCGCGCGGACGACCAGCGACATTACGTTGGTCGCGAACCACGATTGGGCTGCATTCAGGTACACCGCATGTGAATCGGTCAGCGCCAGCGACAGCTGCTTCACGTCGCCGACGACGCCGACGATCGTGAACGGGCCCGGGCCGTCAGGACCGATGCGCAGATGCTGCCCTATAGGATCCATGCCGTGGAAGCGGCTGTCGGCCAGCGATTCGCTGATGAGCACGACGAGCGGCGCGTCGGCCGCATCGCGTTCGTCGAGCAGCCGGCCGCGGCGCAGTGGTATGCGCATCGCTTCCACGTAGCCGGGGCTGACGGCGTACCGGAATGCCCCATACGTCTCGGCATCCTGCGTCGGCGTCGCGGCGAACCACGCCCCGTACTCGTCGCGATCGCCGCTCATCGGCAATTGCGCCGTGAACCCGGCCGAGGTCACCCCGGGCACGCGCCGCACGGCGTCGAGCGCCTGTCCGAAGAACCGATTCGTGGCGGCGGCTCCGTCGAACCGGTGGCCGACAATCTGCACCTGCATCGTGAGCAGGCCCGACGCGTCGAAGCCCACGGGGACCGCGAACAGCTGTTCCATGCTGCGCAGCAGGAGTCCAGAGCTCACCAGCAGCACGAGCGCCAGCGCGACTTCCAGGACAACGAGCGAGCGGCGCGCGCGACCGCGCGGCGATGTCTGGCGGGTGCCGTGCCGGAGGAGGCCGTCGCGACGATCGTCGCGTGCGGCCTGCAGCGCCGGGATCAATCCGACCGCCAGGCCGACGATGGTGGTCATGCCGAACCCGAACGCGAACATCGTGCGATTGACGACGATCGCACTGGCGCGCGGCAGGCCGGGAGGAGTGAGCGCCACCAGCGCGCGCACGGCGATTGCCGCCGCGAGCATGCCGGCCGCGCCGCCCAACGCCGCGAGCAGCAGGCTCTCGGTCAGCAACTGCCGGGTCAAGCGGCCGCGCCCGGCGCCAAGGGCTGTGCGCAGCGCGAACTCATCGCGCCGCTGGACACCGCGCGCGAGCAGCAGATTCGTCACGTTCGCGCACGCGATGACGAGCACGAGCGTCACCCCGCCGAGGATCACGAGCAACGCCGGTTTCACACTGCGCGTGAGCTCGCTCTGCAGCGGGACAACCGTGAACTGCGTGTTCGGATCGTAGGTTTCGGGATGCTGTTCCGCGAGGAGGGCGCGGCCGACGGTGTTGATTTCCTTCGCGGCCTCGTCCAGGCGCACGCCGCGCCGGAGCCGGCCGATCGTGCGGAGATGGTGCCCCCATTCCCTGCCGTGCGGCGGAAGGGACGCGTCGTACTGGAGCGGCGCCCACAGTTCGGCCTCGGGGGCGAGGACGTTGTCGAAAGTGCCCGCCATCACGCCGATGACGGTCACCAGGGTGTCGTCGAGCGTGATCTCGTGGCCCACGATCGCGGGATCGCCGCCGAAACGCCGCCGCCAGAGCGCTTCGCTGAGGATGGCGACGCGGGGTGCGTGCAGGCGATCGTCGGACGCCTCGAAGTTCCTTCCGACCATCGGTGAGACGCCGAGCGCGCGAAAGTAGTCCGCGCTGACGCGCTGCCCCGCGAATCGCTCCGGCTGATCCGCGCCGGTGACCGTCGGGTTCCACGGCTTGAAGACGGCGATCGACTCGAGCGCGCGGGCCCTGTCCAGGAAGCGGCGATACATGGCGAACGTGCCATCGGTCCGCGTCCCGACCGCATCCGCGCGAAGCTCGAGCACCGACACGACCCGGCCGGCCTCCGGATACGGCAGCGGCTCGAACAGGATCGGGTTCACGGCGCTGACGATCGCTGTCGCGCCGCCGGTGCCGATTGCGAGCGTGAGCACCGTGATCGCCGTGTAGCCGGGCGTCGCGCGCAGCCGCCGCCAGCCGTAGCGCAGATCGGCGAGCGCCGTGCTCACGATGTTTTCCCATCCGTACGAGCGGACCTCCTCGCGCAGGCCGGTTGCCGTGCCCAATTCCAGCCGTGCCGCGCGTCGCGCGGCCTCGGGAGACATCCCGCGCGCGACGTGAGCCGCGATCGTCCGCTCGAAATAGTCGCTCACCTCGTCGTCGATATCCTCGTCGACGGAAGCCGGGCGGGTGAGCCCCCGGACACCGCGTGCCAGCTGGCGCCAGAGCGACATCTGTCTAGCTCCCGGCTCTCAGCAGGCGCGCCACAGCGGAGACGCGGCGTTCCCAGTCCGTCACTTCGAGATCGAGCTGCTTCCGGCCGGCGCGCGTCAGCGAGTAGTACTTGGCGCGGCGGGAGCTGTCCGTGCGGCGCCACTCGGAGTCGAGCCAGCCCGCGCGCTCGAGCCGTTGAAAGGCGGTCAGGAGCGAGCCCGGGTTGACCTTGAACACGCCCCGCGAAACCTGCTCGATGCGCCGCGCGATGCCGAAGCCGTGCATGGGCTCGAGGCTCAGCGTCTTGAGGATCAGAAGGTCCAGGGTGCCCTGAATGACGTCGGTCGTGGGTTCGTCCATGGAGGCTCCGCGTGCAGCATACATCTTGTTCGTCAAGATGTGAAGCTCAAGGGGAGTGGATCAGATTCAGAGTTCCTGTGAATGGAGGCGGAGGGCGTTGACGATGACCGACAGCGAGCTGAACGTCATGGCCGCGCTCGCCCAGATCGGGCTGACGAGCCAGCCGGTGAACGGGTAGAGGACGCCGGCGGCAACCGGGACCCCCACGAGGTTGTAGACAAACGCAAGAAACAGGTTCTGGCGAATGTTGGCCAGCGTGGCGCGGGACAGCCGGCGAGCACGGACGATGCCGCGAAGGTCGCCCTTGACCAGCGTGAGACCGGCGCTCTCCATCGCCACATCCGTCCCGGTGCCCATCGCGATGCCGACATCGGCCTGCGCGAGCGCGGGCGCGTCGTTGATGCCGTCGCCCGCCATGGCGACGCGCCGCCCCGCCTGCTGGAGGTCGGCGATCG
Source organism: Vicinamibacterales bacterium (assembly GCA_035939575.1). Lineage (GTDB taxonomy): Bacteria > Acidobacteriota > Vicinamibacteria > Vicinamibacterales > CAVVIG01 > DATKHR01. The sequence goes on from DASZFS010000465.1 coordinate 3,305, forward strand.
CGCGGCGCTTTCCTTCTGGCAGCACCTCGGCCCTGACGTCCTCGATTCCGAGCTGGCCGGCGATGCTTTCGGCGGTCGCCCGGCTGTCACCGGTCAACATGACGATGCCCAACCCCTCCTGCTTCAGCAGCCGAACGGCCTCGCGTGATGAATCGCGGATGCGATCAGCGACGACCAGAAACCCGGCCAGCCGCCCGTCAACCGCGACGTCCATCACCGTCCCGCCCTCCCGGCGGCGATCGTCGGCCAGACCTTCCAGTGCCGAGGTCTCAATGCCGCGTGACTCCATGAACGCGGCGTTGCCAAGCACAACGAGCCGGCCGTCGACGCGCGCGCTGACGCCCAGTCCGGTCGACGACTCGAATCCGGCGGCCGAGGGAATCGTCAAGCCCCGTGCCTGCGCGGCCTCGATGACGGCGGACGCCAACGGATGCTCGCTCCCGCGTTCCACCGCCGCCGCCAGCCGCAGGACTTCATTTTCAGACCACCCTGGCGCCGCCTCGAGGCCCGCGACGCGCGGCCGCCCCTCTGTGAGCGTTCCGGTCTTGTCCACGACCAGCGTGTCGACCCGGGCCAGGAGCTCCAGGGCCTCGGCGTTCTTGACGAGCACGCCGGCTTTCGCGCCCCGGCCGGTGCCAACCATGATCGCCATCGGCGTCGCGAGGCCGAGCGCGCATGGACAGGCGATGATGAGGACGGCGACGGCGTTCACCAGCGCGTGGGCGAGGCGGGGCTCGGGTCCCCAGACGCTCCACGCGACAAACGCGGCCATCGCGACGATCACGACGGCGGGCACGAAGTACGACGCTACTTCATCTGCCAGACGCTGAATGGGCGCGCGCGTGCGCTGGGCGTCGGCGACCATGCGGACGATCCGCGCGAGCAGGGTGTCGTCGCCGACGCGTTCCGCGCGCATCGTGAACGTGCCATTGGTCACGATCGTGGCGCCGATGACGGACACGCCGGGGGTCTTCTCCGTGGGGATTGCCTCGCCAGTCACCATCGACTCGTCTACCGCAGCCGCACCCTCGAGCACGACGCCGTCGACGGGGATCTTCTCGCCCGGGCGCACCCGCAGCACGTCGCCAGGTTGGACCGAGCCGAGCGGGATGTCGCGTTCGACGGCTCCGCTCGCAGGGGCGCCAGCGGCGACGAGCCGGGCCGTCTTGGGCGCGAGCGCGAGGAGATGGCGAATCGCCGCTCCTGTCCTGTGCCGTGCCTGGAGCTCCAGGACCTGCCCGAGGAGGACGAGCGCGACGATGACGACCGCCGTATCGAAGTAGGTGTCGGGGCGTCCCAGCACGGTTGCCGCCGCGCTGAAGACGTACGCAGCGCCGACTCCCAATCCGATCAGGGTGAACATGTTGGGGCTGCGGTTCAGGACCGACTGCCACATGCGGTCGAAGAACGGCCACCCGCACCACCAGACGACGGGTGTGGCGAGCGCGAGCCCCAGCCAATTGACTCTGTCCATGCCGACGCGCTGCGCCAGTGCTCCGCCGGCCAGCATGTCGCCCATGGTCAGGATGACCACCGGCGCGCCGAGCGCGACCGCAATCCAGAAGCGCCGCGTCATATCGCGGAGCTCCGGATTCGGTGCGTCGACGAGGTCGGAGGCCGACGCGATCACGGGCTCGAGCGCCATGCCGCACTTCGGGCACGCGCCGGGACCATCGCTGATGACCTCGGGATGCATCGGACACGAGTAGCGGCTTCGCTGACCGTGCTGGCGGCTTCGCTGACCGTGCTGGCTGTCTTCCTGACCGTGCTGGCGGCCTTGCTGATCGTGCTCGGCGGCAAGATACCGTTCCGGGTCGGCCGAGAACTTGGCCGCGCAGCCTTTCGAGCAGAACGAATGCACCGTTCCGCGATGCTCGACTTCAGCGGCGGCATGTTGCGGGTCTACGGTCATCCCGCAGACGGGATCAGTCGCCATCGAGCGCCTCGATGATCGGGCAGTCGGCCGCCCCCCCGTGCTCGCATGATTCAACCAGGGTCCGGAGCGCGCCGCGCATCGAGTGCAGGGAGGCGATCTTCCGGTCGATGTCTTCGATCTTGCGCGCGGCGATGGTCCGCACGCGTTGCCGGTCGCCGCGCTGGGCGCCCCGGAGGCGGACCAGTTGCTCGATCTCGTCGAGTGAGAAGCCAAGGTCCTGCGCGCGCTTGATGAACCGCACGATCCGTACGGCGTCCACCGGGTACTCGCGGTAGCCCGAGCCGCGGCGCGGCGGCTTGGGCAGGAGGCCGCGGCGCTCGTAGTAGCGCAGCGTCTGCGCATTCACGCCGGCGGCTCTGGCGGTCTGACTCGTCCACATAAATCAATCCTAGACCCTGTACTTAAGTATAAGGTCAAGATTCGTCGAAAGACTCATGGCCGCGTGCAGGGGCTGAAGACTCATGGCCGCGTGCAGTTGCCTACGCCTTCGATTGCTGACAACCTTTTACGACCCTTGACAACTTGATCGCGAGGCGAGGCAACTGCACGCGACCATGAGTCTTCAGCCCACCTCAGAGTCATCAGCCCGCCTCCAGAGTCTTCAGCCCGCCTCAGAGCCTTCAGCCCGTTTTGTAGTGGCCCGACGAGCGGCGATCCCGATTCTGCCTGTAGACCGCGATGCCGACGCTGTCGCTCTTCGCCTGGTACATGGCGATGTCGGCCCTCTGCAGAAGCAGGTCCGCCGACTTCGCGTGCTCCGGATATCCGGCGATGCCGATGCTGCCACGCACCGACAGCTGGCGATGATCCAACCTGCAGGGCTGCTCGATCTCCTGCAGCACCTTGCCGGATGTCTGCGTGGCGCCTTCGAGATCGGTTGCCGGAAGCACGATCGCGAACTCGTCCCCGCCGAGCCGCGCGACGGTATCCACGCCTCGCAGCATGGCGCGCATCCGCTGCGCCACGTGCTGCAGGACGCGGTCGCCCGCACGGTGACCGTATGTGTCGTTGACCTCTTTGAACCCGTCGAGGTCGAGTACGAGGAGCGCCACCCGCGTCCGCTGCCGATGCGCGGCGCGAATGGCCTGCGCGAGCCGGTCGTGGAGCAGCGTCCGGTTGGGCAGATCGGTCAGGCCGTCGTGGTACGCCAGGTGCGTCACGCGCTGCTCGAGCCGGCGTCGCTCCCGCCGGGCGGCGCCTTCGCGGAGCTCGTGCTTCACCGCCGCAATGAAACGCTTGAGCGTGCCCTTTCGGATGTAGTCGTGGGCGCCGGCCTTCATGGCGTCCACCGCGGCATCCTCGCCCTGTGTACCGGAGACGAAGATGAACGGCATGTCGGCGCCGTGCTTGCGCAGCAGCCGCAGTGCGGCGATGCCGTTGAACCGGCGCAGCTGGTAGTCGGCGATTACCAGATCCCAGCCCTCACGCTTGAGCGCCGCGGCAAGCGCTTCAGCCGTCCAGACGCGGTCGTGCTGGACGTCGTAGCCCGCGGCGTTGAGCGCGCGCACGACGACGCCCGCGTCCTGTTCGGAGTCGTCGATGATAAGCACGCGAAGTGCAGACGTCACAGTTGACGGTTGCAGGCATCGGGCGCGGCTGGCCGGGGGGTGTCTCTATTGTCCGCTTTTGGGCGCCTGTGCGCCAGTGTCGATTTCGAAGCGCGGTTCGATATCGACCGGAACGCCCGACAGCTTGTCGAGCGCCTTCTGCACCGGGGGGCGCACGACGCCCAGCGTGTCGCCGAGCGCTTTCGCCTTGTCGTAACTGCCCTCCGCCTGCAGCGTCATGATTTCCCGGGTCAGCGCGGCCACGCCCTCCTTGATGACCGCGCGGTCTACCGCAAACGTGCCATCCGGCCTGACACGGAATGCGCCCTTGTCGAGCAGGTAGTTCAACTGAATGGCAATGCCGCGGCCGTGCGCCTCGTTGACGCCGAACCGGATGGACCGGAACGCGGATACGAGGAACGTCGTATAGAGCGTCCGCTCGAACGCCTTCGGCAGCACGCCCTTGTCGACGAGGTGCTGGATCGCGAAAAGGCCCGAGATGTCGGCCTTCGCCTCCTCGAGTGCGCTGTAGGTCTCCTTCAGCTCCTGACGCACGGTCGTGGCCCGACCGCCCGCGCTGATGCTGTGCGGTCCGAGCCCGTGCATCAACTCGTGCATCAGGATGTGCGTGAAGAACGCGTCGAAGGCGACGTCCTGCTGATCAGCGGCGCCCAGTACCACCTTCGAAATGGGCAGCAGCGTCTTCGCGAACTTGGCGTCCTGCACGTTCTTGAGCATCACGCGCTTGGTGCCCTTCTCGCGCACGACCCGTTCGTCGTTGGGCAGGTTGAACGCGGCCGTCTGGACGCCGCGGTTGCCATCGCCGGCCGCGAAGACCTCGTTGACGACGACGATGGGCGCCAGAGACCCGAGCTTGGGATTGCGGTACTTCGGATCGATCGGCAGATGATCTTCGATGTCCTGCAGCTCGCCCGCGAACCTCTGCAACTTGGCGGTCTCACCCTCGTCCTGGACCGTCACGTACGCCTCGAACGCAGCTTTGAAGTTGAACAGCTCGTCCTCGTAGACCTCGTACGGCCCAATCGTCGGCTCGATGGCGCCCTTGAGCTCCATCCACGCGACGTCGCTCTCGTAGTAGTCGTTCGACAGGAACGCGGCGGCGCGCGTGGTCAGAAAGCGCCGAAGCGTCGGTTCCTTCGTCAGCTGTGCAGCCTCGCGCAGCAGCGCGGCCGCGCGCACGAGCTCGGGTTGATACTCGACGCTGTAGGGCACGAGGCTGAACCCTCCCGACCCGTCGTTGGCGCGCCGGACTACTGTGAAGAAGCCGCTGGCGCGCGAGCGGTCGGCCTCATTCAACGATCGCATCCACGTCTCCAAGTCCGCCTTCGACACGTCCTCGGGGTAGAAGTTCGCTCCGGCCGGTTTGGCCGGCGCACCTGGCACGAACGCCGCGTTGTGGTCGAGCCTCGACCACGGGCCCTTGTTGATGAGGAACGCGTGCAGCCGCGCGCGCCCCGCCGGCGAGGTGTCGCGCGCAAGGTCCATGAGCATGGCGCTGTTGCCTGACCAGACCTGCCGCAGGAATATCCCGTCGATGATCCTGGATGCGTCGACCAGCTTGGCGAGCACCTGGCGGTCGGCGGGCGACAATGCGGAGAGGTCCGCACGGATGTCGGTCGGCGCGAACCGCGACGTCATGCGTTGAAGCGTGGCGGCGTCAGGCAGCTGGGACGACATTGAGATGACAAACGCCGCAATCACGAGTCTGTGCATGGCACCTCACATGGAGTTGTCAATGAATGCCGCGCGACATCTGCAGCGTCGCAGGATCGGCGCCGAGCCTGCGGATCGCTGCCTCCCACATCTTCTCTGGCGGCGTATTGAAAATGACGTGGGGATCGATGTCACTCATCAGCCAGGCGGACGCCTCGAGCTCCGCCTCGAGTTGTCCGGCCGCCCAGCCGGAGTACCCGACGATGAGCCGGGCGAGCGGGGGCGGGGACGGCTCGAGCAGGCGGCGAAGCAGCTCGGGATCGGTCGACAGGTACAGGCTGTCCGCGATCCGCACGCCCGTCGAGGTCGCGTCGACGGCTTCGAATGCGTCGGGCTCCTGACCAACGAGAATCCAACTGCGCTGAGGCTCCACCGGGCCACCAACCCACACCTGCAGCTCACGGTCGGTCGACACGGGCGGGTCGAGGTTGACCGTCACGCGGCCGGTCGTCACGAGCGGACGGTTGAGCACGAGGCCGAACGCGCCTTCCTCGCTGTGCTTGCACAGCAGGACGACCGTCCGGCTGAAATTCGGGTCGAGCATCTGCGGCATCGACAAGAGGAAGGCAGGCGCAAGAGAGGACGCGGAACCCATGATCCTGTTGTCCCACGAAACCAGGAAAACACGAAACGAAAACGTCGTCAGGGCGCGAAGCGGTTCTCGAGCGCGACCGCGACGTTGCGCTTCAACCCCGCGACCTTCGTCCGCTGCATGGCGCTGCCGTCAAGGTGCGCGGCCAGCGTCCCTGCGCTTGCCTCGGCCAGCGTGGTCAGGCCGACGCCGTCCCAGGCCGCGCGCGGCTGCCAGGCCGGATCGCTCGACCGGGGGGCAGCGGCGTTCCAGGGACATACCTCCTGGCAAATATCGCAGCCGAACACGTGCGCGCCGATCCCGGATCGCTGCGCGTCGGGAATTTCACCCTTCAATTCGATCGTCAAGTAGGAAATGCAACGGGTCGCATCGAGCTCCCCCGGCGCGACGATGGCCTGCGTCGGACACGCCTCGAGGCAGAGCGTGCAGGTCCCGCACTGGTCGAATGACGGCGCGTCGATCTCCAGGGGCAGACTGCAGATGATCTCGGCCAGAAAAATCCACGACCCCAGCTGCGGGTGGATGACGCAGGTGTTCTTGCCAATCCATCCGATGCCGGCGTGCTGCGCGTAGACGCGCTCCTGAACGGGGCCGGTGTCCACATAGGCACGGGCCTCGAACGGGACGGGCGACGTGCGGCGCATCCAGGCCAGGAGCGCCTCGAGCCGCGCGCCGATGACTTCGTGGTAGTCATCGCCCCAGGCGTAGCGCGCAATCTGCGCGCGATCGGGATCCGCGCATTCGATTGAATACGGCCTGTCGGTGTTGTAGAGGGTCGCCGTCACGATGACCGTCTGCGCCGACGGGACGACATGCCGGACGTCCGCCCGTCGATCCGCGCTGCGACCCAGGTAGCCCATGTCGCCGGCGTAACCACGGTCGAGCCATTCACGAAAGAACGTCAGCTCGGGATGCGCGCGCGCCGGGGCGATGCCGCAGGCATCGAAGCCCAGATGGCGCGCCCGTTCCTTGATCTCTGTCGAGGTCATGGCCGCCATTGGCCATCTCTCAGTTTCTACCCACCAGTTGCCTGAGCACATAGGGCAGGATGCCGCCGTGTCTGAAGGCGACCAGCTCCTCAGGCGTGTCGATGCGGGCAGTTGTCGTGAACTCAATGGCCTGACCGTCGTCTTTCACCGCGCGGACGCTGACGCTGCCGCCCGGCCTGAGGCTCTTCTCGATGCCCGTCAGTTCATAGCGCTCGCGGCCGGTGAGCCCCAGTGACGCCGCTGTGACGCCAGCCTCGAGCTGCAGCGGCAGCACACCCATGTTCACGAGATTGCTGCGGTGGATGCGCTCGTAGCTTTCGGCGATCACGGCCCTGACGCCGAGCAGCAGCGTACCCTTCGCGGCCCAGTCGCGCGACGACCCCGATCCGTATTCCTTGCCCGCCACGATGAGCAAGGGAACGCCGCCGGCCTTGTATTTCATCGCCGCGTCGAAGATGGTCATGACCTCGCCACCCGGCTGATAGGTCGTCCAGCCCCCCTCCGTGCCGGGTGCCAGCTGATTTCGCAGCCGGACGTTGGCGAAGGTGCCGCGCATCATCACTTCGTGGTTGCCGCGCCGTGCGCCGTAGGAGTTGAAGTCCTTCGGGTCGACGCCGCGCGCGATGAGATACTGGCCCGCGGGACTGTCCTTCTTGATCGACCCCGCCGGCGAGATGTGATCGGTCGTAATGCTGTCGCCGAGCAGTGCCAGCACCCGCGCCCCCGTGATCTCGCGGACCGGCGCGGTCTCCATCGTGATGTTGTCGAAGAACGGCGGGTTCCGGATATAGGTGGATCGCTCGTCCCAGATGAAGCGATCTCCGGCCGGCACCTGAAGCTGCCGCCAGCGCTCATCGCCGTTGAACACGTCCGCGTATTGCTCGCGGAACAGGTCCGACGTCACCGCGTTGAGCATCGTCTCCTGGATCTCTCGCTCCGATGGCCACAGCTCACGCAGGAAGACCGGCCGGCCCTGCGGGTCCACGCCAAGCGGCTCGGTCGTCAGGTCCACTGTCATGCGTCCCGCCAGCGCGTATGCGACCACGAGGGGCGGCGAGGCCAGGTAGTTCGCGCGCACCTGCTGTTGGATCCGGCCCTCGAAGTTCCGGTTCCCGCTCAGCACCGAGACGACGACGAGATTGCGGGCTTCGACTTCGGCCGACACATCGTCGGGGAGCGGGCCGCTGTTGCCGATACAGGTCGTGCAGCCGTATCCAACGAGGTTGAATCCAAGCTGGTCGAGGTATCGCTGCAGGCCCGCCTTGACCAGGTACTCGGTGACCACCTTTGATCCCGGTGCGAGGCTGGTCTTCACCCACGGCTTCCGCGCCAGGCCCCGCTCGACGGCCTTCTTCGCGAGCAGGCCGGCGCCAATCATCACGCTCGGGTTCGAGGTATTGGTGCAGCTGGTGATCGCGGCGATCACGACCGAGCCGTGGTCGAGGTCCGCGAGCGCCGGTGGGTCGGCCACCGCAACCGCGGCCGCCGTCGTTTTCCGCGCCGCCACCTGGAGCGATCCGAGCGCTGCCTGGAAACCGCTCTTCGAGTGTTTCAGCGACACCCGGTCCTGCGGCCGCCTGGGACCCGCCAGGCTCGGCTCGACGGTTGCCAGGTCGAGCTCGATCGCCTCGGAGTAGACCGGGTCGGGATCGCCCGCCCGCCTGAAGATCCCTTGTGCTTTCGCGTACGTCTCGACCAGCTCGACGCGCGCCGCGTCGCGCCCGGTGAGGCGCAGGTAGTCGAGCGTCATGTCATCGATCGGGAAGATCGCGATGGTGGCGCCGTATTCGGGGCACATGTTGCCGAGCGTCGCGCGGTCGGCGATGGTCAAATGCTCGAGGCCCGGGCCAAAGAACTCCACGAACTTTCCGACCACCCCGTGCTTGCGCAGCTTCTCGGTAATCGTCAACACCAGGTCGGTCGCCGTCGCGCCCTCGAGCATCGCGCCCGTGAGACGGAAGCCGACGACCTTGGGAATCAACATCGAGATTGGCTGCCCGAGCATCGCCGCTTCCGCCTCGATGCCGCCGACACCCCATCCGACAACACCCAGACCGTTCACCATCGTCGTGTGCGAGTCGGTCCCGACCAGCGTGTCCGGATAGGCGAGCGTGCCGTCGATACCGCCCGGGGAGTCCGCCGAGACGATGACGCGCGCCAGGTATTCGAGATTCACCTGGTGGACGATGCCGGTGTCAGGCGGGACGACGCGGAAGTTGTGGAAGGCATTCTGTCCCCAACGCAGGAACGCATAGCGCTCGCGGTTGCGGGAGAACTCGAGCTCGGCGTTCAGCTGAAAGGCGTTGGCCTGGCCGAAATAGTCCACCTGCACTGAATGATCGATGACGAGCTCGACGGGCTGCAGCGGGTTGACCTTGTTCGGATCGCCGCCGAGCCGCGCAATCCCGTCGCGCATCGCGGCGAGATCCACGACGGCGGGGACGCCGGTGAAGTCCTGCAGCAGGACGCGCGACGGCGCGAACGAAATTTCCTTCTGCGTGGAGCCTTTGAGGTCCCAGGTCGCGAGCGCCTCGACGTCGGATGCCTTCACGAACCGGCCGTCCTCGTGCCGCAGCAGGTTCTCGAGCAGGATCTTCATCGAGTACGGAAGGCGCGCGGCGGCGGGAAATCTCCGCTCGAGGGCGGGCAGGCTGTACATCTGGTAGGTACGGTCCCGGACGATGATGGCGGTCCGGGTGGCAAAGCTGTTGACGGTCGACATCGGGCAGGTCCTCTATCGAGAAAAACTCGATCGTACCACGCTCCCCCGGCCGCGCTGTCCCGCCGCGCGCCTCGGCTCTGGCTCCTCCAGCTGACGTTCGAATCGTGCCGAATTCACACGAATCAGTCGGCGCCCAGGCTCCGATGCGGTGCCATTTTGTGTTGCTGACGTCTTTTTTGTGCAGTCTGAGCATGGTACTGCTACCATCTCAACGCGACGGAGGATCGGCGATGACGTTGGAGCAGGTGCGCAGCAAAACCGAGCGGATCCGTGAGTTCTCTGCCCTGCCGTTCCTGCTCGTGGCGGGCGTCAGCGTGCTCGGGGCGGTGTTTCACGGTGCGCCGCAGGCGGTCACCGGCGGGCCCATCAATTCAGGCGACGTCGCCTGGATGCTGACCGCGACGGGGCTGGTGCTCCTGATGACACCCGGCCTGTCGTTCTTCTACGGCGGCATGGTGCGCAGCAAGAACGTCGTGTCGACGATGCTGCAAAGCATCGTGGCGATGGCGGTCATCAGCATTCTCTGGATTGTCGTTGGCTTCAGTCTGGCGTTCGGCGACAGCGTGCGCGGGCTGATCGGAAATCCCGCGACGTTCTTCATGTTCCGTCACATGGGCGCGCTGACGAATCCGGATCTGGCGCCGACCATTCCCCTGGTCGTGTTCGCGCTCTTTCAGCTCAAGTTCGCCATCATCACGCCCGCGCTCATCACCGGCTCATTCGCCGAGCGCGTGCGTTTCAGCAGCTATCTCCTGTTCATGGTGCTGTTCAGCCTGTTCATCTACGCGCCGCTGGCGCACTGGACGTGGCATCCGGACGGCTTCCTGCACAAGCTTGGCGTGCTGGACTTCGCGGGCGGGACTGTTGTTCACATGTCCGCTGGATTCGCGGCCCTGGCCGGCGCGATTGTGCTCGGGCGCCGCAAGACCCACGAGGCCGGCGAGTCTCACACACCGGCCAATATCCCCTTCGTCATCCTGGGAACGGGGATGCTCTGGTTCGGATGGTTCGGTTTCAACGCCGGATCCGCGTTGGCGGCCTCGGGGCAGGCCGCGATGGCGTTCGCGACCACGAACACGGCGTCTGCGTCCGCGGCGCTGGCCTGGATCTTTTTCGACGGCATGCGGGGCCACAAGCCCTCCGCGCTCGGCGCCTGCGTCGGCGCCGTCGTGGGGCTCGTCGCCATCACGCCTGCGGCAGGCTACGTCAGCATCGGCGAGAGCATTTTCATCGGCACCTGCGCGAGCGTGATCTCCAACCTGTGCGTGCACTGGAAGAACTCGTCCACGCTCGATGACACGCTCGACGTGTTTCCCTGCCACGGTGTTGGCGGCATGGTCGGCATGGTCATGACGGGGATCTTCGCGAAGGATGTCGGGCTGACGTCAGGGTCGCCGCGGACGTTTCTGGTGCACTGCGGCGCGCTGATCTTCGTTGCGGCGTTCTCGTTCGTGGGATCGTGGGTGCTCTACCGGGTGACCGACATGATCATCCCGCTCCGCGTCTCGGAGGAGCAGGAGGAGATCGGCCTCGACCTGAGCCAGCACGGCGAGATGATGGAAGAGGACGTCACGCCACGCGCACCGGCGCTCGCCCGCATTGCGTAGACGCAGCCACGGAATGGGGCTGCAATCCAGGGCGCCTCCCCCGGTCCCGCCCGTCAGTTCCCGTCAGTTCCAGTCGTGGCGATGCTCTCGCAGCGCGCGCCGCGCTTCCCGGCGCGCCCGCAATGACTCGCGGAGGGCGTCGCGCCGGTCATACCAGGACTCGCGCAGCGCCTCCCGTCGCGCCTCTCTTGCGCTGCGCATTGCCTCTCTGAGGCTTCGCCTCGCGTCCCGCAACGAGTCCCGGATCGATTCCCCGACCTCCTGCCGGATCTCCGCGCGCAGCCGGTCTCGATCGTCATCGCGCCAGCGCTGGGACGCCAGCGCCGACGCCGGGATGGCCAGCAGGAGGGTGAGGGCCAGCGACAGTCTTGTGGTGTGATTCATAGGCATCTGGAAGTGCTTAGACGAGGAAACCGGTCCGGAAGTTGACGGGCGACGGGTGGCCGGCTGAAGAGTCTGAGGTGGCTTAAGACTCTGAGATGGGCCGAAGACTCATGGCCGCGTGCAGTTGCCTACGCCCTCGATTCCCAAAAACGACCTTGCACGAGCCTTCA
>DASZFS010000466.1:0-39587 GCA_035939575.1 Vicinamibacterales bacterium
AGAACTTTGGACAATCTTGATCTGGGGGCGAGGCAACTGCACGCGACCATGAGTCTTCAGCCCGCCTCAGCGCCGCAGCGTGATCTTTTGCGCGCGCCAGTTCCAGATCTCGCCGACCCACAGGTCGTTGGCGGTGCGGCAGTCAATCGCGTTGACGATGCCGAACTCCTTGGGGAGCTTGCCGGCCTTGCCAAATTTGCCAACGATCTGCCCGTTCAATTGAACGCGGTAGATCTCGCCGTGATCCATGCTTTCCGGATCGTTGGAGTTCGAGCTGTACAAGTACGGCGTTGAGCCGCCCGAGATGCAGATCGCCTGCGGGGTGCCGACGTTCTTGATTTCCGACTTGTAGGTGCCCTCTCCGTCGAACACCTGAATGCGGTCGTTGCCGGCATCCGCCACGTAGATGTTGCCCTGCGGATCGGACGCGATCCCGCGAATGCCCTTGAACTGACCAGGGCCGGAGCCGGTCTGTCCCCACGACTTCAAGTAGTCGCCGTCTTTGTTGAACTTCGCCACGCGATTGTTGGGGCCGTACCCGTCGGCCACATACGTGTTGCCCGTGCGATCCCAGGTGACGTCGGCCGGGCGGTTGAAGCTGTCGCCCGGAATGCCCGCGCCTGGAGGTCCGGCATTGCCGCGACCGCCGCCACCAGCGCGGCCGCCTCCCGCGGCTTCCTCCGCCGCTCCACGCGCCATGCCGCCGCTGGCCGGGACGCCGGCGCCGGGACGAACGCCGATGTTCTCCGGCTTTCTCCCGAGCATGAGCAGCGTGCGGCCGTCCGCGTCGAACTTCACGAGCATGTTCGATCCGGCATCGACGATCCAGATATTGTCCTGCGGGTCGACGCGCACTTGCTGCGCGAAGTTGAACGCATAGACACCCTGACCGATCTCCTTCACGAACTTGCCCGTCTGGTCGAACTCAAACAGACGTGACCCGTTGTGGTAGAAAGTCCGCTCATCACCCAGCGTCGCCACGGCGTGGCCGGTCCGCGTGTAGACGAACACGTGGCCCTTCGAGTTGGTCGCGACGCCCGCCACTTCGCCGAGATAGGTGTTGGCGGGAAGGCTCAGCGCATCGGCGTTCGCGTCGTAGCTGAGATCCGGAGCCGATTGCGCCAGGAGCGAGACGCCCGCTGCGGCCAACGAGGCAGCCGCTGTAAGAAGGAAGTAGCGCTTCATGGTTGCCCCTGCTTTCCGCCTGTGGAGCGCACCGGTGAATGCAGGAGGATCTTCTGCACGCGCCAGGCGGTGATCTCGGCCACGTAGATCTCGTCGGGATTCCGGCAGTCCATCTGGTGAATGCTGCTGAATTCCTTCAAGGCCCGGCCCGCCTTGCCGAATCGGCCGAGCACCGTGCCGTCCAGCTCCATCTTGTAGACCTCTCCGGTCGTCGGCGCCTGTCGCCAATCGTTGCCGGTCGGGAACGAGTTGGAGCTGTAGAGATATTGATGCGGCCCCTGCGAGATGCAGATGGCCCACGGCGCGCCGACATTGTCGTACATCGCCTTGGGGTTCAGATCGTTGTCGAGGACGTGGATGCGCGAGTTGCCGCGGTCGGCGACGTACACGAGGCCCTTGGCGTCGACAGCGATCGCGTGCGGCGTGCTGAACTGCATCGGGCCGCTGCCGCGAGTTCCCACGGACTTGATGAACCGCCCGTTCCGATCGTACTTCACCACGCGCGAATCGCCGTAGCCGTCGCTCACGAAGATGTTGCCCTGCGGATCCCAGGCAACGTCGGTCTCACGGTGGAAGGAATACGGCTTGTTCGCGCCCGAGTACTGGCCGCCGCCAGGCATGAGCGAGAGCTGCTCCAGCGGGTCCGGCCGCTTGCCGAGCACCATGAGCATCTTCCCTTCGGGGTTGAACTTCATGATGACGTTCGAGCCCTCGTCGACGGCCCATACGTTGTCGTCCTTGTCGACGCGAACAGCGTGGGCAAAGGACACGCCGTAGCTGCCCGCGCCGATCTCTTTCACGAAGGCGCCGGTCTGATCGAACTCGAAGAGCCGCGTCTCGCCGCTTCGCGTGTACACGAAGACATGACCCTTGGAGTTCGTGGCAACGCCGACGCCCTCGCCCATGTAGAGCCCGGCCGGCAGCTTGAAGAAGTTCGGGACCGAGTCGAACGGGATTTCGGGCGTGGTCGCCTTGGCCTTGGCCGGCGCGCTTGCTCCACCTTGACCCTGAACCAGCGCGGGGCCGGCGCAGAGCAGCAGGCTCACCACGACGCTGGTGCTGAGACGTGGCATCATCTGACCCTCCGACCGGGGGCAGGGCCCCCTGAGTGAATCGACCGGGGGCAGGGGCCCCCCGGAGTGAACCTGACGTTCAAAAAGACGCCGGGGAATTGGCCCGCGAAGCCTCGCACACTGCCCCGGCAAAGTAAAGCGGTCCGAGCGGAGTTCCGTCGAGCGAGGTCAGCGGCCCCGAAGTGGCCACTTGAGTCGCCGCCAGCTCAGCGGCACTTGCGGCCCCCGCAGCGTGCACTCGAGAATCGTTTCTTTATTTGACACCCTCCATCGCCGCGCCTAGATTCGGCGCGCAAACAGTCTGCTCGACAGAGGAGGCGCGACATGAAGCGTGACAAGGCATTTCTCTTGGGACTGACGGCGCTCGCGGTGCTGACACTGTTCGTACAAACGCGTGCTGATGACGATGATCTCGGTCCGTACCGTTGTCGACAATCTCGATCCCTGGGAACCTCGCCGGCGGATTCGACATCGGCTGGGTCGACTCCGAAGCCGGCAGGTATTACCTCGCTGATCGGGGCAACGCCAGCATCGACGTGATCGATACCGAGAACAACAAGTTCCTTTCGGCGATTCCTCTCCAGGCCGCGGGCAACGGTGTGGTCGCGATTCGCCGTTCGAACGAGGAGGCGGAAAAGGAAGCGGAGGGCGAGCATGCGGACCGGTCCGGACAGCTATGGGTCGGTGACGCCCAGAGCTTTGTCGAGGTCGTCGATCTCGAGACCAAAACTGTCTCGCTTCCGAAGATTTCCACCAATGGGAATGGTCGAGCGGATGAATTGGCCTACGACCCGCAGGATCACATCCTGGTGATCGCCAACGATCGCGATACGCCGACGCCGTTTGTGACCTTTATCGATACGAGGACGCGGACGAACCTGGGCAGGCTGCTCTATCCGCAGGTCGTCTTCTTCGACTCGACCCCACCCGCGGGCGTGAAGGGCCACGGCATCGAGCAGCCCGTCTGGGATGCGAAGACGCGGCGGTTCTATATCTCGATTCCCGCCACGTCGACGCACATGATGGGAGAAGTCGACGAGCTCGATCCCGTGAAAACACCGACGGGCTTCGGGCAGGTCACGCATGTGTTCCCCACGACCTGCAGTCCGGCCGGGTTGGCCCTGGTCCCCGGACAGCGGTTGGTGACCAGTTGCGGCGACATCATCAAGATCGCGAGCGGTGCCGTCACGCACGTTGCAGGCCTCGGCGGCGATGAGATCTGGTTCAACCCGGGCGACGAACGCGTGTACTTTGGCGGCGGGCTCGATCGAATCAGCGTTCCGGTGCTGGACACCGATACGAATGCGTTGGTCACGACGCTCACCGTCGGCCACATCTTTCCGCTGCCGCCGCCACCGCAGCCGCCCAATCAGACGACGCACTCGGTCGCCGCGGACGGGGAGAGGAATCGCATCTTTGTGCCGGTGGGCAACGTCGGGGTCAAGGTCTATACCGACCGGCGGCGCGACGACGACCGCGACTAGAGCGTGATAGTTGCGCTAGAAACTATCTCTCATAAACGGGTTGAAGACTCATGGCCGAGTGCAGTTGCTTCGCCGCAACATCGAGCTTTTCAGGGGCGGCGACGGTCGTCAAGGACTCGGGGGCATAGGCAACTGCACGCGGCCACGAGTCTTCAGCCCCATTCTGAGTCGTCCTGCGGTCAGCTCTCGCGTTTCCCGTGGAGGAGCAGCTCGAGCGCGTGGTCCATCGATCCCGCGGGCGTAATCTCTTCACCGTTGATGAAGAAGATCTCGTCGGCGTTCTCGATCGTGTTCAGGCGGTGAGCGATGACGACTTTGGTCGTCGAAGCCGGCAGCTCGCGGAGAATCTGCTCGAGCAGCTGTTCGGTGACGGTATCGATATTGGCCGTCGCTTCGTCGAGCACGAGAATCTCGGGTTCCCTCAGCACGGCGCGCATGAAGGCAATGAGCTGCTTCTGACCCAGGCTGACGCCGTCTCCGCCCGTCGTCACCTTGGTCTCGAGCCCCTGCTCGAACCGCGCGAGCAGGCCGGCGAGATTCTTCGCTGCGAGGCGAGCCGCGATCTCGTCATCGGGAAGCCTCTGGAGCTCGGCGTTCCCGTAGACAATGTTGTCCCGCACGGTCCCTGTGAACAGGAACGGCTCCTGCAGGATGAATCCGATTCGCTTCGTGCGTTCCTCAGGTGAGTATGAGCGGATGTCCCGTCCGTCGAGGAGCACCCGTCCCTCCTGGGGATCGTAGAGCCGGGCCATCACCGACGCGGTCGTGGTCTTGCCGCCACCCGTCGGTCCCACGAGCGCGTAGGTTTTCCCGCGCTCCAGCGAGAACGACGCGTCCCGAAGCACCTGCTTGCCGCCGGGATAACTGAACTGCACGCGATCGAACGTGAGAACAGGGCCCGGGCGGGCGCTCTCCGGGGGCAGCTGCGGCATGTTCGGCTCGAGCGCGAGGACCGCGGAAATGCGGTCGAGGCTCGCCATGGCGAGCTGAAATGAGGACCACACCGCCGCGAGCTGCCGGAGCGGCAGGTAGAAGCTGTTCACGTAGAGCAGAAACCCGATCAAGACGCCGACCGTCAGGCTGCCCGCCGCGATCAGGTAAAAGCTGTAGGCGAGCACGATGAGCTGCGCCAGGTTGTACGCCAGCCCATAGACCGGGATGAAGATGTTGCTCGCGAGCCCCGCCCTCACCGCCGCCGTGTAGTTGCGCTCGTTCACTGCGTTGAACTGCTGGCGGAAGTAGTCGACGCGGTTGAACGCGACGATGACCCTGAAATTGCTCATGCTCTCCTGGATCTCTCCGCTCAGGCCGCCGAGGGCCTGCAGGCTGCCGGCGTTCAACCGCTTCACCCAGTCGCCCGTTGCGCGCGTCAGCACGAACACGCCGACCGCGGGCGCCAGCGCAGCGAGACCGAGCCGGAGGTTGAGGGTCAGGAGGACGATGGCCGCCCCGGCCATGAGGAACAGGTTGGCCGCCAGCTGCACGAGCGCTTGAGCGAAGAACTGATTGAGCTTGTCCGTGTCGTTGTTGATTCTCGAGATCAGATCGCCCGCCTTGTTCCGATCGAAGAAGTCGAGAGGCAGCTGCTGCAGCTTCGTGAAGAGCGCGTTCCGGAGGTTGAACAGCACATAGCGGCCGACCGTCCCCATCTGCAGCGTTTGAATGTAGGTGGCGACCAACCCTGCCAGGTACGCCGCCAGCAGCATCCCGGCCGACCACAGGACGCCGGTGAAGTCGCGGCTCCTGATGTACAGGTCGACGGCGCGGCCGATGATGACCGGTGCAGCCAGGGCGCTGCCCGATGCGACGAGCGTCGCGACGAAGGCAACGACGACGCGCTGACGCTCATCGGCCATCAGCGGCGCGAGCCGCACGAGCGCGCCCCACAGTGTCGCGCCGCGCGGCTCCGCCCGCGGGCTACTGAGCGTGTACGGATTCGTAGTGGCGGGTGCTTCGTTGCGAGTCATAGATCTGCACGTACTCAGGACAGGTCTCGAGCAGCTCCTGGTGGGTGCCCGACGCGAGGACCTCCCCTTCCATGAGCAGCACAATCTGGTCGTAGTCTTCGACCGGGGCAATCTTCTGCGTCACCGAGAGCAGCGTGAGCCCCGGGTAGTTCCGCTGGACGTTCTCGAGAATCTTGCGCTCGGTGGTGGTATCGACGCGCGCCGTGAAATCGTCGAGCAGCAGCACGCGCGGATTGAGCGCCAGCGCACGCGCCAGCATGACGCGCTGCTTCTGGCCGCCGGACAGACTCGTCCCACGCTCGGAGACCACCGTCTCGAGCTTCTGCGGCAACCCGTCAATGAAGTCTTTCAGCTCCGCTGTGGCGATGGCCTTCTCGAGATCGGCGTCGGTCACGGTCTTGCTGAAGCCGATGTTCTCCCTGAGCGTCAGATTGAACATCGTGGCATCCTGGAACACGAAGCCGACCTGCTGGTGCAGGGTCGCCTTGTCGTACTCGTCGATACTGCGGCCGTCGTACTCCACGTCGCCGGACGTCGGGGCCAGGAGTCCCGTGAGGAGATACAGCAGCTGCGTCTTGCCGGCGGCGGTGGGCCCGATGACCGCCGTCTTCGTGCCGGCCTTGACCGACAGAGAGACGTCCTTCAGCGCGGGCTTCTCGCCGAACTTCACGACGACGTGCCGGAGCGCCAGGTCGCCTCGCAGATCCGCGCGCGTTCGCCCGCCTTCCTTCGGCGCGGGAGCACCGAGCACGCCCGCGATGCGTGCGTACGACGCGGTCGCCTGCGACATCACGTTGCTCATGAACCCGATCAGGATCACCGGGAAGATCAGCATCGCGAGGTACCCGTTGAAAGCCGTGAAGTCGCCGAGGCTCATGGAGCCCTGGATCACGAAATGACCGCCGAGCGTCAGGATCAACAGCGTCGCGAGGTTGGTCGAGAACACGATCATCGGAATCAGGCTGGCGAACAGCCGCAGGATGCTGAGGCTGATCGTTCTTGCGTCCGTGTTGGCCGCCAGGAACTTGTCATACTCGCTGCGCTGCGAGTTCAGCAGCCTGATGAGCGCCGCGCCGAGGATGCTCTCGTTGATGACCTTGTTCAATCGGTCGATCGCCTGCATCGCCCTGGTGAAGAGCTTCTGGACCCGCCCGAGGACGACCTTGAACGTGATCCCGATGATCGGCAGGACTGCGATGACGGCGAGCCCGAGCTTCCAGTCTATGGAGAGCAGCAGCGCGCTGGCGCCAATGATCAGGAAGACCGAGGAGACAAGGGATCCGACCGCCTGCGACACGAACAGCTTCACGGCGTCCACGTCCGCGGTCAGGTTCGTCAGCAGCGTGGCCGTCCCGACCCGTTGGATGTAGGCGAGATCCTGCCCGGAGAGCTTCGCGACGACCTGTGTGCGCAGGTCCCGGGCGACGCGCTCGGACGCGTACGTCTGAGCGATGTTCTGAAGGTAGGTGAAGAAGAACACGCCGATCGCCACGGCCAGGAACTCGGTGATGAGCCTGCCGAGCACGAGCTGGCGCGTGGCAAACGCGTCGATCGCCCGCGCCGTGATCTTCGGCACGATCAAGTTGAGCGCGTTGGCCGCGACCGTGAGCGCCACGATCGTCAGAATCAGCGGCGCGTACGGTTTCAGCAGGCCGGTGAGCTTCGGCCCTGCGGGTCGACCGGGCTTCTTCGAATCGGGTGTGGGCGGCAGATACGTGTAGTTTCTCACAGGGCGCGCTTATAATTCCGCCATGAAGATCGCTCACGCCACGCTCATCGCTGCGGCGCTCGCGGCCCTGCCGGCCTACTACGTACCAGCCTCGGCGAACGCGGAAGTCTCGAGTTCGTGCGAGAGCCTCGCGTCGCTGGCGCTCCCCCACGCGAAGATCGACTCCGCGCAACCGGTCGCGCCCGGCGCATTCGCGCCGCCCGGTGGCGGCCGCGATGGCGGCGCCGGCCGCGGTCCAACGGGCGCGGCCGCCGCTACGGGCCGCGGCCCGGCGGCGAATCCGTACGCGAGCATGCCCGGGTTCTGCCGCGTCTCCGCGACGCTGACGCCGAGCAGCGACTCGGACATCAAAGCGGAAGTCTGGCTGCCGGCGTCAGGATGGAACGGCAAGTATCAAGCCGTCGGCGGCGGCGGCTGGGCGGGCGCGATCTCGTATCCGGCGATGGCCGCGGCGGTGACAGCGGGCTATGCGACGGCGAGCACCGACACGGGCCACATAGGCGGCACCGCGGACTTCGCGCTGGGCCACCCCGAGAAGCTCGTCGACTTCGGGTACCGCGCGATTCACGAGGCGACCGTGGCGGCCAAGCCGATCATCGATGCGTTCTACGGCAGCGGGCCGAAGATCTCGTTCTTCAACGGCTGCTCGACCGGCGGACGGCAGGCGATTACGGAGGCACAGCGCTATCCCAACGACTTCGACGCCATCGTCGCGGGCGCGTCCGCATGGGACGGGATGCGGCTGCACGCGTTGCGCGTCGCGGTCAGCCAGATGGTCAATAGCAACCCGGACGGCGTCATCCCGGCGGCCAAGCTCCCGATGATTCATGCGGCGGTCCTCGACGCGTGTGACGGGCTCGATGGGGTCAAGGACGGCGTCATTGAAAACCCGCTGCAGTGCCACTTCGATTACGCAAAGCTGGCCTGCAGGGGTGGGGACGGCCCGGATTGTCTGACGAAGGGACAGGTCGAGTCCGCGAAGACGCTGACATCGCCGCTCAAGGATGCGAAGAACGGCAAGGTCGTCGACGAGCGTCACCTGTGGCCCGGTTCGGAGCTCGGCTGGACGACGCTCGGGGGTGCGGCGCCGCTCGGGTTGTCGTCATCCGGGCTGGCGAACATCCTCTACAAGGATCCCCATTGGGACTGGCACACCTTCGAGGTGTCGAGGGGCATCGAGCAGGCCGCGCAGGCGGACGGTGGCGCGCTGTACTCCGGCGATCCGAATCTCCAGCCGTTCTTCGATCACGGCGGCAAGCTGCTCATGTACCACGGGTGGACCGATCAGCAGGTGACACCGCAGACGAGCACGATCTACTACGACAGGGTCGTGAAGACTGTCGGCAAGGACGCCGCCGCCAGGGGGATCGCGCTCTACATGGTCCCGGGGATGAACCATTGCCAGGGGGGCGCGGGCACCGACACGTTCGACAAGATGGCTGCGATCGAAGGGTGGGTCGCGACCGGCAGCGCGCCTAAACAGATCATCGCGGCGCATCGGACAGCCGGTCAGGTGGACAGGACGCGTCCGCTTTGCAGGTTTCCGGAGATCGCGAAGTACAAGGGTACCGGCGATACGAACGACGCCGCGAACTTCGCGTGCGCGAATCCATGAGCCCGCGCCCGACATGGAAACAGTGATCTTCGCCTGCGTCCGCAATGCCGGTCGGTCGCAGATGGCGAGCGCGTTCTTCAACGCGCTCGCCGCGCCGGACCGCGCGCGGTCGCTCTCTGCCGGCACTCAGCCCGCGGATCGCATTCATCCGGTCGTCCTGGATGTCATGCGAGAGCAGGAGATCGATCTCTCGGGTCATCGACCGCAGCGGCTCACGGAGAGCCTCGCCCGGGGCGCATCGTTCCTCGTGACGATGGGATGCGGCGATCAATGCCCCTACGTTCAGGGACTGCAGCGAGATGATTGGCCGGTGCCAGACCCCAGGGACCTGGCCATTGCCGAGGTCCGGCTCATTCAAGCGGACATTCGCCGGCGCGTAATGAGCTTGATTGAATCGCGCGGCTGGGGCCGTGGCGGGTAGCGCGCGGCGTCTGGTCTTTCTATGAGCTGCGCGGGGATCGACGGCGGTAGCACCCTGCCGCATCCCGGGTCAGCAGGCCACCCTCGACGAGCTGCCCGAGCACCCGTTGGGTTTCGGGGAGGTCCAGTCCCCGGCCATCGCGCTCTCGGATCCGGCACCCGGCAGCCGTCTTTCACTCGGCGAAGAGATCACCCGCCAGGTATTTCAAGCCGGTGTCGACGGCCACGGTCGCCACGGTCTTGCCTGGCCCGAGCTCATGGGCCAGTTGCACAGCCGCCGCGATGTTGAGTCCGCTCGACGTACCGACGAGCAGCCCTTCTTCGCGCGCGAGCCGCTTCGCCATCGCCCGCGCGTCGGATTCGTCGACACGACGCGCCTCGTCGTACGGCCGATCGGCCATGTGCGGCGGTATGCTCCCGGTGCCAATCCCTTCAACCCCGTGAGCACCCCCGCGTCCCTGCGTCAGGGCGGGTGACGCCGAGGGCTCCAGCGCAACGATTCGGGCGTGGCTGCCGGCGTCCCGCAGCGCACGCGTGACACCGCGCAGCATCCCGCCGGTGCCGACCGCGCCGCAGAACACGTCAATTCTTCCGCCTGCCTGTTGCATGAGCTCGCGACCGATGCCCATGTACCCGAGAACGGCATCGTCGTTGTGAAACTGATCGGTCCAGAAGGTGTTCGGCTCCTGTGCGAGCACGGCGATCTCTTTCTTGAAACGCTCGAAGAGGCCCGGCGTCACCTTTCCCCCGTCGCTCGGCACCATTCGAAGCTCAGCGCCGAACGCCTCCATCGTCAGCAGTTTTTCGCGCGAGAACGCATCAGAGGAGAGGACGACGAACCGATAGCCCTTGGCCGCGCAGACCATGGCCAGCGATGATCCGGTGCTGCCGCCGGTGAATTCGACGACGCGCATGCCTGGCCGCAGGAGACCGCGCGCTTCGGCGCCTTCGATCATCGCGAGCGCCATGCGATCCTTGTAGGAACCGGTCGGGTTCACCGATTCCAGTTTAACGAGCACGTCGGCGGCGTTGGCCGGCACCACCCTTCGAAGACGGACGAGGGGCGTTCCACCAATCGCCCTCAACACGGAATCGGCAGTAGAAGTCACGGGCATGGATCGCAGCCTACCACGGTGCCTGGAACGGAGCTGAAGACTCTGGGGTGGGCTGAAGCCCCATCCTGAGTCATCAGTGTCTGCCGAGGCATTTGTGAGACAGCTCTATTGCCCGGGGTCGTCCAGCCGCTCGGCGGCGACCGTTCGCCGGCCCTCGAGAACCCGGTGAATGTGCGCGCTCAGCACGCCGAGGTCGAAGGGTTTCGTGAAATAGCCATCGGCGCGGAGATCGCGCGCGCGGACCTCATGAGCGGCGCGCCCTTCACCGGTCATGAGAATGATCGGCATGTGCTGCGTCGCGGCACTCTGTTTCAGCCGCTGGCACACCGTGCATCCGTCGGGTCGAGGAATGCCGATGTCGAGGAGGATCAAGTCTGGATGACGCTGCGCGACTGCGGCGAGCGCGGATTCGCCGGACTCTGCGGTCCGCACGTCGTATCCTTCCGAGACCAGCCAGCGCGCGAGCAGGTCCCGGTTCGCCGGGAGGTCGTCCACGACGAGAATAGTCGTTCCGGTCTGGCGCGCGCCGGGTGCGGTGATCGACCCGCTCGGCGGGCTGACAGGTTCAGACATCTCCGACATCTTCATGAAGGCGCTGACAACCTGGGGATCCAGGTGCGAGCCCGCCAGGGAGAGGACGTGCTCGCGCGCCCGCTCGACGGACCAGGCGGGGCGGTACGGCCGATCCGACCGGACGGCGTCCCAGATGTCGGCGATCGCGAACACGCGGGCTGCGAGCGGAATCTGCTCCCCTTTCAGCCCGCGCGGATATCCAGTCCCGTCCCACTTTTCGTGGTGGCAATACGGGATGTCGATCGCCGGCCCGAGATACGCAATCGGCCCAAGCAGTTCCAGCGCGTACGTGGGGTGCCGGCGCATGATCTCCCATTCGTCCGGGCTGAGGGCAGAGGGCTTCAGGAGGATACGGTCCGGGATGCCCATCTTGCCGATGTCATGGAGGAGCGCGCCGCGGCGAACATGAACGCAGTCCGCTTCGCTCATACCCATCTGCGCGGCCAGGCGCACGGCCACGTCCGCAACGCGCCGGCAGTGTCCCTCGGTCTCGTGATCGCGAAGGTCCAGGGCGCGCGCCCAGCCTTCCAGCGCGACGTTGTATGCGGCGTTCAATTCGAGAATGGTCTGCTGTTCGCGCTCGCGGAGCGCCTGTTCGGCGGCCGACCTGGCGGCCCGCTGCTTCGCCTCGGCGAGCTCGCGCGCCACGGCCGGGACCAGACGCGCGAGCTTCCCCTTCATGACGTAGTCGCTCGCGCCGGCCTTCATTGCTTCGACCGCGCGCTCTTCACCGATCGTGCCCGACACGATGATGAACGGTATGTCCAGCTCCGATGTCTTCAACAGGCGCAGCGCAGCGAGAGAGTCGAAACGGGGAAGGGCGTGATCGGAGAGCACGACATCCCAGGACTGGCGCTCGAGCGCGGAGCGGAGGGCATCGGCGGTGTCCACCTGTGCGTGAACGGGCTCGTAACCGCCACGGCGCAGCTCCGCCAGGAGCAACGTCGTGTCGTCTTGAGAGTCTTCAACGATCAACACGCGCAGCAGGCGGTCCGTCGTCGTTTTCACTATTACGGTGTATCGGGAGGAACGCGAGCGCCTGCAGACCACCGGTCCAGGGGGAGTGCAGATCTGTGCGACGCCCTCATATAATGGCGCCTTGCCGATCGAGCTTGCTCGCGTGCGGGAAGCGCAAGTCGTCCTCGCGCGGCACTTTGCGCCAACCAGACTGGTGCGGGCGACGTCGCTCACCAAGGCCCAGTGTGACGTGCATCTGAAGCTGGAATCGGAGCTTCCGACTGGCTCGTTCAAGGTCCGCGGCGCCGTCTACGCGTTGTCGGCGGAGCTGGCGAGAGGGGCGCCACGCGAAGTTGTGGCCGCGAGCACCGGGAATCACGGGGCCGCGGTCGCCTATGCCGCGCGCCTCCTCGGCATTCCCGCAACCATCTTCCTGCCCGTGGCGCCCAATCCGGTCAAGCTGCAGCGCATTTCCGATGCCGGCGCGAGGATCGTGGAGCATGGCGTCGATCTCTCGGCCGCGATCGACGCGGCGGCGGAGTATGCCGCGCGGGAGAGCGCGTTCTTTCTCCATGACGCGAGCGATGGCCACATCCCGGCCGGGACGGGGACGATCGGCCTTGAGGTGATCGCGCAGCTGCCGGCGATCGACACGCTGTATGTCCCGATGGGAGATACGGCGCTCATTCGAGGAGTTGCCTCAGCGGCGAAAGCGCTCAAGCCGGCGATCCGAATCGTTGGGGTCGTCGCCGAACGCGCCCCGGCGTACTACCTGTCCTGGAACAAGCGAATGCCTGTTTCGACTGCGACGGCGGAGACCATTGCCGACGGTCTGGCGGTGACCCGTCCGCTCGGCGCCAACGTCGTCGAGATCTGTGATCTGGTGGATCGCGTCGTGACCGTGAGCGAAGAGGAGATGCTGTCCGCCATCAAGGTGCTGACGGCACACGAGCACGTGACGGCCGAACCAGCCGGCGCGGCTGCGACCGCCGCATTCCTTCGGGACGACCCGCAGACAGGCACCTTCGCCCTGCTGGTGACCGGTGCGAACATCGCGCCGCACGTCCGTCGTGCCGCTCAGACCGACCGCCAGACCCTCCGAACGTGACCATGGCCTGCGGCCCCGCGCAGCTTTACTCCCGGGACCCACCCCCGGGAGTCGGCCCGCTCACTCATGGGGCGGGCAACCGTCGAGATCGAGCGTCTCTCGCGCCTTCGCCAGAAGCGCCTGGCCGGTGAACGGCTTCTCCAGGAAGCGCATGTTCCATTTGAAGGAGGCGATGCTGTTCTCGAGGCCCGGCGCATAGCCGGACATGAACAGCACGCGCGTGTCGGCCCGATCGCGCGTCACGGCGTCCGCGAGCTCCAGTCCGTCCATCCGCGGAAGCACGATGTCCGTCAGGAGCAGTTGAACCGGTTCGCGAAGGCTCTCGAGAAGGTCCAACGCCTGTTCCGCGCTGTCGGCGTCGAAGACCTGATATCCGAATCGCTGCAGCGTTGTCTTGGCAAACGCGCGTACGCTGCTCTCATCCTCCACGAGCAGCACCGTCTCGCGACCGACGGGCGCGCTGGGCAGCTTGTGCGCCACGAGCGCCGTCTTCGTCGACATGACCCTCGGCAGGTACACCGTGAACGTCGTGCCGCGCGCGGGCTCGCTCTCGACGTCGATGTAGCCGCCGAATTGTTTCACCGTGCCATACACGGCCGCGAGCCCGAGCCCGGTGCCGCGTCCGCGCTCCTTGGTTGTGAAGAATGGTTCGAAGATCTGCGCCTTCACCTCCGGCGACATGCCCGTGCCGGTGTCGGCGACGCCGACCGCGGCGTACGTGCCCGGCCTGGCGCCCGGGTGCGCGTCGACAAACGCGGCATCCATCGTCACGTTACACGTGACGAAACGTAGTTCACCGCCTTGCGGCATCGCATCGCGGGCGTTCACGGCGAGGTTGATCAGGACGTGCTCGAGCTGGGTCACGTCGGCCATCACCAGGCCGAGGTCAACCGCAAGGTCCGTGAAGATCCTGATCCGCTCGCCGAGCAGCCGCCGCAGCATCGGCTCGACGCCTCGCACGACGTCAGTCAGATCCACGGCTGTCATCGCCAGGACCTGCTTCCGGCTGAAGGCCAGGAGTTGTCGGGTCAGGGTCGCAGCGCGCTCAGCCGCCGACTGGATCTCACGCAAGTCGCGGCCGATCGGCTTGTCCGGCCCGATTTGCTCGGCCAGCAGCTCGCTGTAGCCGAGAATGGCGGTCAGCATGTTGTTGAAATCGTGAGCCACGCCGCCGGCCAGCTGCCCGACCGCTTCCATCTTCTGCGCCTGGCGCAGTTGCTCGCTCAGCCGATGCTGCTCGGTAATGTCTTCGACTATCACTTCGACCAGCGCTGCCGAGGAATCTCGCGCGTCAATCAGGCGCCCGTTCAACCGGACGCGGATCTTCGCGCCGTCCTTGCGCCGCCAGATGGCTTCCTCTCCCGCCAGTTGTCCGCGAGAGCGGCCTCGGCGCGCGAGATCTGCGCGAGCGTCCGGATCAACGTTCACGCTCGCCGGCCCGGCCCCGATCAGCTCGTCGGCCGACGCGTAGCCGAGCATCTCGACGAGCGCGGGGTTGGCGGTGACGAATTGCACATCGATCGTTGCCCGGTAGATGCCGAATACAGCGCCTTCGACGAGTGATCGGTATTGCGCTTCCGATCGGCGCAGCGCCTCCTCCGCGCGCTTGCGCTCGCGCCGCCCCGCGACCTCGCGCCGCTCGCGCTCGATCGCCGGAATCAGCCGCGCGAGCCGGCCTTTGATGAAGAAATCGCCGGCGCCGGCCTTGAGCGAGCTCACCGCCAGCTCCTCGCCGATCGTCCCGGAGACGACGATGAACGGCAAATCGAGCCCGGTTTCCTGCAGCAGCGCGAGCGCGGCCGGGCCCGAGAACGCCGGCAGCGCGTGGTCAGAGACCACGAGATCCCACGCCGACCCGGCAAGCGCCGCCCGCATCGCTGCTGCATTCTCGACGCGGGCGTACTCGAGATCGTAGCCGCCGCGTCTCAGCTCGCTGACGAGCAACGCGGCGTCGTGGGGCGAATCCTCGACGATCAGCACGCGCAGGGGGTTCGGCACGCGCGCGGGTTCAATCTTTTCCCGGCGGAGGCGGCTGGTTGACCACGGCCCAGAACTGCCCGAGGACCCTGACGGCCTCCATGAAATCGTTGAACACGACGGGCTTGACCACGTACGCGTTCACGCCGAGGTCATAGGTTCTGAGCAGATCGGATTCCTCGCGGGACGACGTGAGAACCACGACAGGCGTGATGCGCAGCATTGGATCGGCTTTCACGGTCCGCAGCACTTCGATGCCGTCGACTTTCGGCATCTTCAGATCGAGCAGGATCAAGCCGGGCGGCTCGATGGGGCGGCTCGCAAAAGCGCCCCGACGATACAGATAGTCCAGCGCCTCTGCGCCGTCGCGCACGACGACGATGCTGTTGGCGACGTGGTTGCTGCGGAGCGCGGCCAGCGTCAGCTCGACATCGTTGGCGTTGTCCTCGGCGAGCAGGATCGTGCGGAGAGTGGTCATCATGCGGACGTCGCCTTGGGGAGCGCGACATAGAAGGTGGCGCCCCGATCGATCGCGCTCTCGGCCCATACGCGCCCGCCGTGCCGATGCACGATTCGCTTCACGTTGGCGAGGCCGATGCCCGTTCCCTCGAATTCCTCTGCGCTGTGGAGCCGCTGAAAAACGCCGAACAGCTTGTGTGAGTACTGCGCGTCAAAGCCGACGCCATTGTCTCGAACGAAGAGGACCGCCTCCTGCGTGTCCGTCGGTATGGCGCCGACCTCGATCTCGGCAGGCGAACGCGACGCGGAATACTTCGCGGCGTTCGAGAGCAGATTCACGAACACCAGGCGCAGCAGCGCCGGGTCGGCCGACACGGTCGGCAGCCTGCCGACGCGCCAGACGATCGCCTGCCCGTTGGTTCCCATGGCGACTTCGTCACGCGCCTCTTGCAGCAGGCGATCCAGGTTCACGTCCGTGCGCGACAACGGAGTCCGGCCGACGCGCGAGAACCCGAGGAGATCGTCGATCAGGCAGCCCATCCGGCCGGCGGCGTTGACGATGGTCTTGAGCAGCCGTGTCGCCTCGGCGTCCAGCGACCCCGACGCCCTTTCCGTCAGCAGCGCGGCAAAGCCGCTGACGTGCCGGAGCGGGGCCCGCAGATCGTGCGACACCGAGTAGCTGAACGCCTCGAGCTCGCGATTCACCTCGGCCAGCTCTGTGGCGCGCTCGTCGAGCTCGCGGGTCGTGCGCTTCTGCTCGGTCACGTCGCGGGCGGCGGCGTAGATGACCCCGCGGGACACCAGGGGCGCCGCTCTCCAACTGAGCCACTTGTACGATCCGTCCTTGCAGCGGAACCGGTTCTCGAACGTGAGCGTCCTTCCGCCGGCGATCAGACTCGCGGACTCCGCCTCGGTGGCTGTGCGATCGTCGGGGTGCACGAATTCCAGGTAGGGAGTACGCGTGAGCTCGGCGTCGCTCCAACCGAGCGCGGCATGCCAGGCAGTGTTCACGCGCTTCAAGCGTCCTTCCATGTCCGCGATGCAGAGCATGTCTGGCGTGAGTGCAAAGAAAAGGTCCAGCTCCTCGCGTGATTCGGCGAGCTTGGCCGTCCGCTGCTGCACCCGCTCCTCGAGCTCGCGTTGCGCCTGTTCGACCCGTTCCGACATGGCGTTGAACGCCGTGGCGAGCGTCCCGATCTCATCGGATCGCGCGACGGCGACGCGGTGGGAATACTCACCGCCCGCCATGGCGTCCGACGCCCGCGCCAGCTCCGACAGCGGCGTGGTGATGCGGGCCGTCATCGCACGCACGAGCAGGCTCGCGATGAGCACGAGTGCCAGCCCGATCGCGATCATGCGCCGCATGAATGCGCGCGCCGGCGCAAGGATCGCCGGCAATGAAAAGTCGACCCACACCGCCCACGGAGTCCCGCCGATGGCCGCGTACGTTCCCAGGTGATCGTCGCCCTCCCGTGTCCGATAGATCGCGACGCCCGACTGGACGCGCTCTATGGGCGGCGGTTCGATTACCTTCGACAGGTCGGTCCAGCCGCCGCCAACCCGATTGCCAATCTTCACCGACGCGCCGCCGCCAACCAGGCGATTCAGGGAGTCGGCAGTCGCCGTGATGACCGCAGGCCGCCGGACCACCAGGAAGCCGAGGCGGGACGCGTGCGCGTCGCCTGGCGTGACGGTCGTGACCTCCGCGACCGCCTCTGTGACCAACGATCCGTGATACAGCTGCAACCGGCCGACTCCGGTCGAGGTCGGGGCCGACGGCTCGGCCGGCAAGAGGTTTGTTGCGGTTGCCGGAGTCGCCAGCGAGAGCACCCGCCGCCCGGCTCCATCCCACAGCTCGACAACCTGCGGGTTCGGAGAGGATAAGGTTGCGAGGCGTGCCTGTGCTGCCGGTTTCAGCTCGTCCGTCGGACTTGTGAGATACGCCCGCACGGTGCCATCGTCGGCAACGGTGCGCAGCTCGATCAGGCGCTGCTGGGTTGACTGGGTCAGGAGGCTGGCGATCTGGTCGGCGGCTCCATGCGCGCGGGCAGTGGCTGCAAGAAGAAGTGTGGACTGGACTTCTCGGAACGCAAGCGCGAGGAACGTCCCGACGACGACGACGATGGCCGCGGCCATGAGCAGAGGCAGTCGCCACCGGAGCGAGCGCCAACCGAACTTCACCCTATGC
Source organism: Vicinamibacterales bacterium (assembly GCA_035939575.1). Classification (GTDB taxonomy): domain Bacteria; phylum Acidobacteriota; class Vicinamibacteria; order Vicinamibacterales; family CAVVIG01; genus DATKHR01. Next base: position 17,851 of record DASZFS010000466.1, read on the forward strand.
TTATCGGACGAGGATCCGCAGCCCGTTAATGCAGACCCTCAGTGCAGCGACGCCTCCGCGTAAGCGACCTTGGCGGCGTTCGCAGCCTGGAGAAGTCGGGGATCACGTAGACGTGATCCGAGACCTTCACTAGACGTTTCATTCTCCTGGCGGCCGGCCGGTCGCAGGACGACTCAACCCGTTGAGTTCCGGGTGTTGTCGGAGGTACGCCACTACGAACGGACACACGGGGACGACGACGAGCCCGCCGTGACTCGCAAAGTCCAGCGCCGCCGCCGCGAGTCGCGTCGCGATGCCCTGATGACGATGCGCCGCCGGCACCTCGGTGTGATCGAGTATCAGCCGATGCGCAGCGTCGTAGTGATACCGAAGGACGGCAAGCCCGTCCGGCAATCGAGCTTCGAAGCGGTGTTCGGCCGTGTTGTTCACGATCGCTATGTCACCGGTGGCTCGAACGATCTCATCGTCCATGATGGTGTCAGACCGTCATTTGGGGGCGCGCTCACGGGCCAGCTGATCTCGATACGTCTTTTCCAGCTGCTCGACTGCCGCCCTGAAGCCTTGCGGATCCACGAAACGATCGGGATTGAACGCGTCGCCGGGCTTGTACTTCTCGTGCAGCTTGAACTGTGAGGCGTGTGAGGCCAGCCACACGTCAATCTGCATGTCCTTCTGCGCTTTGAACGTTCTCGCGTAGTCGTCGGTGATGCCCGGATACTTCGCCATGCCGCGGACGGTGACGCCGGGATTGATCGACCCCATGTTGGCAATCACCACGCGGTACGTCTTCCCGCTCTCCGGCACGTTCACCGTAAAGCTCGTCGCTCCCTTGGTATGGCCCGGATGGAGGTGGGCGGTGAGCACGGTCCCGCCGAGCGCGATCGTATCGCTGTCCTTGAACGTGCCGTCGACCTTGACGGGCTCGAAGCGGGCGCCAGGCGTGTCGCCGAAACGGAAGTCCGCCTTGCCCCCGGACTCGAGCAATTCCTTGTCCTGCTCCGACACGATGAGCCTCGCGCCGGTCATTCGTTTCAACTCTGCCATGCCCGCGACGTGGTCGAAATGACCGTGCGTGGCGGTCAGGATCTTCGTGTCGGCGAGCTTGAATCCCAGCTGCTCCACGCTCGCTTTGATCTGCTTCGCGGTATCCCCCACACCGGTATTGATCAGGATGTTTCCCTGGGGCGTGGTGATGAGATAGGTGGACAGGTCATACGAGCCCACCCAGTAGATGTTCCCGATTATGCGAAACGGCGGGAACGGTCGGGTCCAATCCGCGTCGCTTTGTCCGAAGACTGGAGAGGTGAGCGCGAGGCATCCCACCATCATCAGCGAGATCAGTCGTGGCAGCATGGCGGGCATCATTTTACGCGGGCGGGGAGCGATCTCATAAATGCTGGAGACTGATGGTCGCGTGCCACAGAGCTCTCGGGGCCGAAGACTCATGGCCGCGTGCAGTTGCCTACGCCCTCGGTGTCTTCAGCCCACCTCTGAGTCTTCGGCCGGTCATGGCGGGCAGTCTGAACGCCCGTCCTGGCCGCACCGGAACATGGCAGGGAAGGCCGACGCGGTCCATTCCCTCGTATTCTTCCAGACCCGGGTCTCGCTGTACTGCTGCGCCGTCCAACCGATTCGCTGCTTGTGGCGCCAGACGTACTCGAGGGCGGCTTCCTCGCCCGACCCCAGGAGATGCTGCGATTCGTGGAGAAGGATCGCCGCGCGTTCTATTTCGTCCACCGGAACCGCGAAGAACGCAGGGTAGAGCGTGACGACGCCCAGGGGGAAGTTGGTCGCGGCATATGCGTCGTGATGCCCCACATACAAGTTCCACCAGTTATCCGTGGCGCGATAGTTCGCGAAATGGCGGAGCACGACAACTTCCTTCGCAAAGCCCGCATGTTCCAGAAGCCTGATGGACTGCCGCACGGACAGGCCCTGCGCATCATCAATCGCGTCCGACGTGAGCAGCAACGACCGCGACCAGAGAAAGATCAATGTGATCGTGACGCCGGCCACCCAGAGCAGCCGGCGCCGCAGGCCTGGCGTTCGTGCCGACTCGACGAGTGGTTCCCGATCGATCGGCTCGGGGTCGTCCAGCGCGGCGCCGCAGCGCCGGCAGACGTCATTGACAGCGAAGTTGACGAGGCCGCACTTTGGGCACGTGCGCCTGGTCAAACGAGCGGCAGGAGAAGGGCCCGTCCTACCGTCCTCCGCGCGATGAGGTCGTCGCCGGCGCCGGCAGTTGCAGCTCCTTCAAGTCCATTTTGTTCACTTCCTCGATGATCTTCGCGTAAGCGCGCGTTGTGGCCGCGAGCCCGGGCGCCGGCACCGTCGCGGGCGTCTCGAAATCGGAGTGGAAATACATGTTGTAGTTCGACGCCTGCACGGCCGGCACGTACGTATAAAGCCGGCTCGCCTCGCCTCCCGGCACGCCGTTCTCCGGCTCGGCGTAGATGGGCACGCCGAATTCTTCGAGTGCGTTCACCACGGCGTCCTGAAGCCTGGGCCGCTGATTGCCACCGCCGTACCACAGGAAGCCCGCCTCGTTGTTCACCATGCGAATCGCCTCGCCGAGCAGCTCCGGTTGCGCGGCGGCCGTGTGCTCCGCGTTGATGAGCAACGCCGTCTTCCTGAACAGCTCCTCGTGATGCTCCGACAACCATGCGGCGCTGTTCGGTCCGCTGTTGTGATGGCCCGACGTGCCGATGAAGATGATCGTGCGCCGCCGCTGTGACGGCGGCACTTTCGCGAAGTACTCCGCGAGCCCGACGAGGGTCGCCACGCCCGACGCGTTGTCGGTCGCCGATTCGAACCAGCCGTCGCGGTGGGCTTCGATATAGATCGTCTCGTCGGTCGTGCCCTTCAGCGTGCCCCACACCGTCCCGCTCTTAAGGCCGGGAACCTGCTGAACGTCCAGGCGAAGCTTCAGGCGGACCGGCTGCGCGGCCGGCGCGTGGCCGATCATGTCGCGCAGATCCGCTCCGTCCCGCATGCCCATCGAGAAGGTCGGCACCTTGGTGTTCGTCGGATAGAGCTGCGTGCGGATGTTGCCCGGTAGTTGAATCGCGCAGATGATCGCCGCGGCGCCCTTCTTCTCTGCCAGCTGCAGCCAGGTCGAGCGCGTTCCGTCGTCTCCGATCACGCCTTCTTGCGTTGAGGTGTGCCGCCACGACCCGGGCATCGGGTTGCTGAAGATGAGCACGGCCTTCCCACGCAGATCGCGGCCGATGAGATCGGCTTCGCTGCCGAGACCCGCGTACACCACTTCGAGATCCAGGCCTGGGCCGGTCGTGCCGGGGCTCGTGTAGGAAGGCTGCGCCGTCTCGAGCCGCAGCGTCTTGTCGCCACTCGTCGCGGTGAGCGACCACGACTGCGGGAACCACTGTGGCGCGAGATCAATCGGATCCATGTGAACGTCGGTCAAGCCGATCTGCGTCATCTTGCTCATCAGCCATTGCGCAGTCTCCAGATCGGCCGATGTGCCGATGATGCGGCCCCAGAACTGCGGATGGCCCGAATCGCGGTAGTGGCGCGATACGGCCGAGAGGTCGCGCACGTATTGAAGGAGCCGCTTGCCGTCGATTGCCTCGTACGCCTTCTCATTCGGCAGCAGCCGCCACTGGAGGAAGTGGTCCTCGAGCGAGAAAACCGGCACGGGCGGCGCCCCGCGTCCGCGCCCCGCAGGGGCGGCCTGAGCGGGCTGTCCCGATGCCGCGGGCGCGCCGGCCGGCGCTTGCGCGTGTCCGATACGTCCCACTGCACCCGCCAGAATCGCCAGCGCCGCCAGGCCGAGTACAGTCCTTCGCATCGGAAGTCTCCTTATAGATCCCGCACCGTGGTTCCTCGCCAGAGTATGCATCCACGTCTCGAGCGCATCAACTTGAAGGCCCAGCCACTTTACGGCATGCGTGGACTGACCAATTTTGTCAGCTGGTAGGGCGTGGCTGGGCCGGGTCCCAGCAACGTATTGATTCCACGCGCATTCTTCCGCAGCAGCCCAGCGGTATGCGCATTGCTCTGGGAGAGAGCGTGGCTGCACTCACGCCAGCACGGAGAGATGCAATGCGAACGTCGATCGACCGTCTCACGCTCCTGAAGATCTTCGTGATCTTTGTGCCGGTTCTGGCTCTGGTGGCCTGCGGTGGTCACGCGTCGCCCACTGCGCCGAGCAACGCGCCATCGACGCTGCCGCCGCCAGCAGCACCGGCGACATCAGGCGCGACCATCGTCGGAACTGTTTCCGGCAGCTCAGGGGCGAATCGCGCTGGATCGCACATCCTCGATGCGTCGAGCGTCACCGTGACTGTTGCTGGCACCGCTGTGTCAGCCACCGTCGATGCAGCCGGAACCTTCACGCTGACCGACGTGCCACCGATCCAGGTCGTCCTCAATTTTGCCGGGCCCGGTGTCAACGCGGCCCTTCCGCTGGGCATGGTCGCGGCAAACGACCACTTGCAAATCAGTGTGACAGTCGCGGGGACCACGGCCACGCTCAACACTCAGCCTCAGGTCAGCATGACGGGGTCCATCGCGGCGATCGCTGGTGCGTGTCCCTCTCTCTCTTTATCAGTTGGCGCTGCGACGATCCAGACGAGCGTGTCAACCTCGTTCAACGGAAAGAGTTGCAGCGACCTCGTCGTCGGCGACTCCGTTGGCGTGGTCGGCACGAGACAGAGCGACGGTGTCGTGCACGCCACCACGATTGAGACGACGCAGACCTCGCCGCCCCCAACGCCGACGCCGCCGACGCCGACTCCACCGCCAGCGCCAGTCCCGGTCTCGCTGACCGGCACGGTAGCGGGCCTGGACGGTACGTGTCCCAGCGTGACGTTCACAATCGGTGGGACGGCCGTCTACACGAACGCGACGACGCAGATCGGCGGCGGGGGAACGTGCACTGACCTGAAGAACGGCGACACGCGCTACGTCAGCGGAACCAAGCAGAGCGACGGCCGCGTGCTCGCGACCTACGTGTCCGGCGCCGTGGCGCCGCCACCGCCTCCACCACCACCGCCGCCGCCGGCACCGGTGACCGTGACCTTGAACGGGATCCTCGCAAACCTTGCTGGCACCTGTCCGAGCGTGACGTTCACGGTCAGCGGGACGGCTGTCTACACGAGCGCGTCGACGCAGATCGGCGGCGGGGGGACCTGCACTGACCTGAAAAATGGCGACACGCGCTACGTCAGCGGAACCAGGCAGAGCGACGGCCGCGTGCTCGCGACCTACGTGTCCGGCGCCGTGGCGCCGCCACCGCCTCCCCCACCACCGCCACCGCCGCCACCAGTGACCGTGACGTTGAACGGGATCCTCGCGAGTCTGGCCGGGACCTGTCCGAGCCTCACGTTCACGGTCGCTGGGACGGCCGTCTACACGAACGCGTCGACACAGATCGGCGGCGGGGGGACGTGCACTGACCTGAAGAACGGCGACACGCGATACGTCAGCGGGACCAGGCAGAGCGACGGCCGCGTGCTCGCGACCTACGTGTCCGGCGCCGTGGCGCCGCCACCGCCGCCCCCACCACCGCCACCGGTGACCGTGACGTTGAACGGGATCCTGGCGAGCCTGGCCGGGACCTGTCCGAGCCTCACGTTCACGGTCGCCGGGACAGCCGTCTACACGAACGCGTCGACACAGATCGGCGGCGGGGGAGCGTGCACTGACCTGAAAAATGGCGACACGCGATACGTGAGCGGGACCAGGCAGAGCGACGGCCGCGTGCTCGCGACCTACGTGTCGGGACCGGCTCCGCACTAGACAAATGTATGTGGACGGCTGGACATTCAGAATGGGGCTGAAGACGCTGACGTGGGCTGAACTAGACTTGCCGGCAGGCAATGCGCGACGTCGATCTCCGCCAGGCTCTCACGCTCGCCAACGCGTTTAAGGAAGGCGACCTCGCGGTTGGCGGCACCACCGATGATCTCCTCCGCGCGGACGCGCGGCGAGCATTGCTCACGACCACGCTGGGAACGGTCCGCCGCACGGTGCTGATCGATGACGGGGTGTCGGACGCCCTGACGCGGACGCGCAATCGCCGCATGGACGCCGACCTGGACGCGATCACGATCGAGCGCGTGAAGGCCATGCTGCTTGGACCGGACGGGGCTGCCTGGGCAAGGAAGTACGGGAACGCGCTGGCGAGCGAAACCATCGCGGCCGTCGCAAAAGTGATGACGACCGACGAACTGTCGTCCGTCGCAAGGGCCCTGTTCAATCCGCTTGACGGCGATGGCGTGGCGATCGGGAGTCCGCGGCATTTTGGCTCGCGCATCCAACCGAACAGCCCCGGCGACGACGACATGGAGATCCTGTTTTCGATTCTCGAAGGGCTCTCTTTCGGCTGCGGCGACGTGATCCTCGGTCTCAATCCAGCCTCGGATGACTCAGACACAATTGTCCGGCTCGAGCAACTGCTCGAGCAGGTCATCACCCGCCTCGACCTCCCCACCCGCTACTGCGTGCTGTCGGATATCGTCAAGCAGCACGCGGTGAGGACTCGCACGCGCATCGACGTGGCGTTCCAGAGCCTGGCCGGCACGTCTCGGGCGCTTATCGGCATGGTGGGCCTCGATGTAAACGGTCTCGTCGATCTCGCCCACGACTTCGATGCGCTGTACTTCGAGACCGGTCAGGGATCGGAGGTCACCAACGGCGCAGCTGAGGGCATGGATATGGTGACGCTGGAGGCCCGCACGTACGGGCTCGCGCGACATCTTCGACAGAGCGCCGGCAAGACTCGCCACAACAGCCAGAAGGCGAGACCGTGGATGATCGTGAACGACGTGGCCGGCTTCATCGGGCCCGAGGTGTTCCAGACCGCGGAGCAACTCGAGCGCGCGTGTCTCGAGGACACGGTCATGGCGAAGCTGCACGGTCTCAGCGTAGGGCTCGACGTGTGCGCCACGTTTCACATGGGCATCGCGCCGGCCGACCTGCGTCGCCTGACGCGGCGGATCGTGGAACGTGCGGCGCCCGCGTACCTGATGTCGGTCGCCGGCAATGCCGACCCGATGCTCGGGTACCTCACGACGTCGTTTCGTCAGCACCCGGAGCTGCGTCGCCAGCTCGGCCGGCGCATGGCGTCCCCCATGGAGCGGCGCCTGACTGACCTCGGCGCATTGGGACTGGACGGCGAGCCGACGCCCGGGCCCGGGACGGTCGCGCGCCTGTATGCGGCGTACGCGAAGGGCGGCGGCGATCGGCGTTCGGCGTCTTCGCTCGAAAGCGAGGGAAGACGGCGGCTTCGTGAGCTCGGCGATCGTGGCTTCGACCTCGGCGGCATCAATCCGTCGGACGCCGACGCGAGACTCGACGCGATCTACAGGCATGCGCGCCGCGCGCTGTACTCACTCGTTGTCGATGGCACCATCAGGGATGCGTGCCCTCGCAGCGTTCGCGTGCGGACGGCGGCCACGAGCCGCGACGATTACCTTGCGCATCCTTCGTCTGGTGAGCGCCTTTGCGACGAGGACGCGGCGACGGTCGCGAGAATAGGCGGATCGGGGACGCCTGCTGTGCAGATCGTCGTTTCGGATGGGTTGAATGCCGACGCGATCAACGAACACCTTCGCGCATTGCTGCCGCCAATTCGACGGTTCCTGTCTGATGCGGGATGCCTCGTCTCTGAAACAGATGTCGTCGTGCAGAACGGCCGCGTGAGGGCGGGCTATGAGATCGGGGCTCTCGTCGGCGCCGGCGTAATCGTTCACGTCGTGGGCGAGCGACCCGGGACCGGCCTTAATACGCTGTCGGCGTACCTGACGTATGGCCGCGATGAGTTTGGACGGTCGCGCTGGAGTCGCGATCTCGATCACTCGGCCACGAGTGCCATTTGCGGAATCCACCCGAAGGGCAAGCCTCCGCGGGTGGCTGCGGCGGAAATCGCGCGCACCGTCGCCCGCATGATTGAACAGCGCCGGTCCGGTGTCGCCCTGGAGGAAACGTCCGGCCGAAGACTCTGAGGCGGGCTGAAGACTCATGGCCGCGTGCAGTTGCCTCGCCCCCCAGATCAAGATTGTCCAAGGTTCTCAAGCGTTGGACAGGTTCGTCAGAAACCGGGCGTAGGCAACTGCACGCGACCATGAGTCTTCAGCCCCATTCTGAGTCATCACACGGTCCTGCTCACCTCGGCTAACATAGAGTTGTGGGCAGCTCAATTTGGGGAGGCAAGTGATGAAACGCGTTCTCCGGAGCGCGCCATCCACCGCGTGTGTGATGGCGCTCGTCGTGTTGGCAGCGGTCGCGATCCAGAGGCATCCGGCGGCCGCTGAAGGCGCGCACGCGCTCCCGGCGCCCGCCGTCGACGCCCCTCCGGGTCAGGCGACGTCGGCGGTCGTGGTCCTGGCGGGCGGATGCTTCTGGGGTGTGCAGGGCGTCTTCCAGCATGTCAAAGGAGTCACGAGCGCCGTTTCCGGCTATGCCGGCGGCGACAAGAAGACGGCGGAATACGAGACCGTCAGCAGCGGGCGCACGGGACACGCCGAATCGGTGCAGGTCACATACGACCCGCGGCAGATCAGCTACGGGCGGATCCTCCAGGTGTATTTCTCCGTGGTCCACGATCCGACGGAGCTGAATCGACAGGGACCTGATACCGGCACACAATATCGCTCCACGATCTTTCCCGCCAACGCCGAGCAGGCGGAGGTCGCGAAGGCTTACATCGCGCAGCTCGATCAAGCGCACGTATTCAAGAAGGCGATCGTCACCACAATCGAATCCGGCCGTGCGTTCTATCCGGCCGAGGGCTACCATCAGGATTTCTTGACGCGCAACCCCACGAATCCTTACATCGCGTTCAACGATCTGCCAAAGATCGACGATCTCAAGCGCATCATGCCCGAGTTATATCGGGCGGTCCCTGTGCTCGTTCGGGGCGCGCAGACCTCGAGGTAGTCGCTGGTTGACTCGCGCGGGCCAAGGCGAGAGTATCCGCCATGCGCGAAATCAACCTCAGTCGGCGGGAGCTTCTCGCGGGAGCGGGCGCCGGCGCCGCGGCCCTTGTTCTCGAGCGCGGCGGCCTTCAGGCTCAGGCGCGGCCGAGTGCCACTGTCGTCTTTGCGCGTACTACGGTCGTGAACGTCGATGCCGTTCAGAACGACGTGGCGCTCGCAGTGGAGGGCAACAAGATCGCGGCGATTGGCCAGACCGACACCATCCTCAAGACGTATCCGAACGCCGACGTCTACGATGGACAGGGAAAGGCGCTGGTTCCGGGACTCATCAACTGCCATGCCCACATGGCGGCTGTCCTCGCTCGCGGTTTCAACGAAGACTTCGGATTCCCCAACTCCGCGCGCCTGGCCGTCCAGCCCGCCAGTCTCCTGCAGGGCGAAGAGGGCACGCTGATGGTGACCGTCGCAGCGTTGGAAGCCATCCGGACCGGCACCACCACGATTGTGGAGAACACCGGAAACATCAGCGGCAGCGCAGCGGCATTGGCTCGGACAGGCCTGCGCTGCGTGTTTGCGGAGTCGGTCCGCGACACTCAGAATGTTGCCGGCCCGATGTCCCCGGAAGGGCTTTCCAGGAGCGAGACCCCCAGGTTCTCGGCCGGGCTGCGAGACGAGGGCTTGCAGCGCATCAATGACCTGTTCACGGCCTGGCATGGCAAGAATCAGGGACGCATCAGCGTGTTCCCGGCAGCCGCGCTCGCCGAAACCTCTTCACCCGAGCTGCTGCAGGCCGTCCGCGCATTCGCGGAGAAACACGATCTCGGATATACCATCCACGTGTCTCAGAGCCTCGCCGAAGTCGATTTCATGGTGCGGCACCATGGCGTTCGTCCGCCGGCCTTTCTCGACAAGCACGGCTTCCTCGGCCCCAGGCTGTTCGCGGCGCATTGCCGGTACGTCGACGCTGCCGATATCGCGTTGCTCGGCCGCTCCCGCACCATCATCTCGCACCAGGCGGCGATGGCCGCGAACCGCGGGGTCATCCCACCCATTGCCGCCTTGCGCGCCGCGGGCTGCCCAATCGCGAACGGTACCGACAACAACACCAACGACCTGTTCGAGGTCATGAGGGTCGCCCTGCTGACGGAGCGCATCTCGCGCAACGACGCGAACCCCGGCCTCCGGCCCCAGCCAGAAGACATGCTCGAGGACGCAACGCTCGGAGGGGCCCGAGCCGTGCGGCAGGGAGAGGTCCTCGGCTCGCTCGAGGTTGGGAAGAAGGCCGACATCCTTGTCCTGGACACACGACGCGCGCACCTGGTGCCCGCGGGCCGCATCGTGTCGGCCTGGATCCACAACGGTCAACCGTCCGACATCGAGTCCTCCATGGTCGATGGCCAGTTCATCATGCGCAACCGGAAGGTTCTCACGATGGATGAGGACAGCCTCATCGCCGAAGCCGACAAGGTTGGGCGGCGGATCTGGAACAAAGTGCTGGAGGCCGGCCCTCTTCCGATCCCGGGCCGATCCCGCCCCCGATGAGAAATGTGGAGAACGATGGATGTCTCAATGAAGGTACAGATTCTTGCGATCGCGCTGCTGCTCGGAGCACCACTCGCGGCGCAGCAACCACCGACGGTTCAGGACCAATACGCGGTCTACGACTTGCTGGCGCCGGACACGTCGTCGTTCCGAACGGTCTACGAAGTCGCGGTGACAACGCCTGGCGCAACATCATTCTTCGATCGCATCGGAAGCGGCCTGGCCTTCGCTGCAGGCGTTGACGATGGCGTCGTGGACATGATGACCGGCGCGCCGCTGAAGTTCGAGCAGGTGAGCAACGGCCTCGAGGTTCATCTCGCGCGACCGGTCCCGCCGGGGGGCGGCCAGGCGCGTATCCGAATCACCAAGACGTATAGGGATGCGAAAAGCTACCGCCGCGACGGCGATGCCATCGTCTTCGAGCGGGCGATCGGCATCCCGCGGGTCGCAATCGTGCTGCCGGCCGGCTACCGGCTCACGGCGTGCAACGTGCCTTCCCAGGTGCTGTCCGAACCCGATGGCCGCACGCGTGTGAGCTTCATGTATCAGGCGCCTGGAACGGCAGCGCTGGTCCTGCGCATGGCGCCTGGCGCGCCTGTCGGCGACACGGCGAGACCGCGAGCGCTGACGAATGCCCGAAGCTGGGAGACGCCTCCGTCGCAGGGTCCGACCGAACGTGCGCGGCTGACCGAACGCGCGCATCAGGATCGCGACATTGTCTATTTTCTCCAGCAGCCGGCGACGAATGCCTTCAGTCTCTATCACGACTACACGGAGTCGCGTGAGGGCATCGACAAGTACTTGAACGTCGTCAGGCCCGGCAGTCGCGTGTCGAATCCATCCGCGATGATTCTGGACACCGGCGAGGCGGTCAAGGGCGACATCCTCACCGGCGCCCAGATGAGCGCCCAGGGCATAGACGCCGGCGGCGAGCAGGTCGCCGCGGATCAACAGGTCGTCGTCACGCGGTTTGCGCCGATCAAGAAAGGGCAGTCGGTTCGTCTGCGTCTTTCGGAGACCTACACCGCGCCGGAGAGCTATCGGCTCGACGGTGATGAGCTCGTGTTCGAGCGCAGCTTCGGGCGCCCGCGCAACTCGGTCGTGCTGCCGGCGGGATGGTATCTGACAGCGCTGTCGATCCCGGCGATGATTCGCCAGACGCCGGACGGCCTGACGCGCGTCGATTTCGTCAACGGGCGACCGGATGCAATCGACGTGCTGATGAAGGGCAAGCGGACGAGGAGCGGCGGCGCGCAGTAGTCCGGCGGCTGACCTGACGGCCCTACCCCGGCCGCTTCGGAATCTTGATCCGGCCCTCCCAGAGGCTCTTATTATTTTCCTCGCAGGAGTACTCCATCATCTCCCAGTCAGGCCTCAGGGTCAGGGTCCGCGTCGTCTTCCAGGGTCTGGTGAAAGTCTTCGGGTCTTCGATGATCATTTCGTGAGAGATGTGACCTAAGTCGGGTCGCGAGAAACGCTGAACGAGGTGCAGTTGATCGCTGTGCGGATGACCGACAGTATCCAGGCGGGTTCTGCCGTTGAAGTTGACGGTGTCAACGACCAGCGTGTCGCCCTCCCAATGGCCCACGGAGTCGCCGAACCAGGTCGGGACCCCTGCGCGATGTGGACGGCCGTCGATCGGCGCCACGGTGAACCACGAATTCTGTTCGAACAGGAAGCTCAGATACGTGTCGCTCTGCATGATCTGCATCGGCTCCGGTGTGTTGATGGAGCGGGTCATGCCGAATGGGAGGCACGCGCCGGTGTAGTCGCCCTCCGCCGCGTCGTACGTCTTCCACTCGACCTCTCCCCACGGCGTGAAAGGCAGATCCGCGACACCCTTGAAGTCTTTTCCGTCTTTGGTGAGATCAGGAACGTAAGGCTTCTGCCAGACTCCGCTGAAGTCGACTTTGCCGGAGGCTGTCCGGGGTGTCGGTCCGGCCGGTGGCCGATATTCCTGCTGCCCCGTGGCGCGCACGGGGACAAGCATCGCCATCGCCAGCGCGGTCAGGGTCCCAGCCGCGAAGCATTTCGACACGGAGTGAATCCCCCTATTGCTTTGGCGGCGGCGGTGCGTCGCCACCGGAGGAACCGGCAAATACGCTCCGACCATTCGGAAGCCTGACGAGTCGGATGTTGCACGTCTTCGAGCCGTTCTTGGCGAGGAACCCGTCGACAGTGACCTGGTCACCTTGCATCAAGGAGTCCCTGCTCCACCCGTTCCGGGTCAGGGTATTGGGCGCTCCACCCTCGCATTGCCAGTGCTCAATCCCTCCAGGTTCGTTCTTCACATCAAGGTACAACCAGATGTGCGGATTCATCCATTCGAGTTTCGTCACGGCGCCCGTCAGCGTCACCTCCTTGTGCGCATCGAATTCCGCCGCGAAGGAGTGGTGCGCGCGGACCGGGACGACCACGGCCGCGACGAGGCCCGCGCTTATCATGAAGTGTCTCGTCTTCATATTGTGACCATGACTCTCCTGTATGGCGTCTGCGTCTGTACGCGCGCTCTTCTACACCTGGGCGGTCTCGTTTGCAACACCTTTGTTATGCCAGCGCGTAGAACAGATCGACATACGATCGAACCGCGCCGTCCATGCCGGCCACCTTCGGGTTCGCCGACTCGATGAGCCAATACTCGTCTGGCGCGTGGGCTCCGGCGCCGTGGCCAAGCCCGAACTGCCCGGCCGCCAGCTTGAGCGGCGCCCCCGTGAACGTCACGCCCGGCCAGGATCCGGCAAGCCTCGGCCACAGCAGGGGATCGATGCCGGCCTTGTGGTACGTCGTGACCATCGCCTTCACCAGCTGTGAGTCCGCGGGCGTCTCGGTGGGATCGTAGCCGCCGCTCATGTTCACTTCGACATCCCCGAAGCCGTGCTTCGCGAGGTGCCTCTTCATCAGTTCCAGGGTCTCCTTGGCGGTCATGTCCGGGACCAGCCGCACGTCGATCTTCGCGACCGCGCGATGCGGCAGGATGGTCTTTCCCCCTGGACCCGTGTAGCCGCCCACCAGCCCTTCGATGTTGATCGTCGGCTGCGACACCAGCCGCACGAGTGAATCGTGCCACGACTCGTCGCCGAACCATCGCGACACGCTCAACGCCTTCTTGGTCGCGGCCTCGTCCCGGCGTGGAATCGCCGCTTCGAGAATCTCGCGCAGTTGCGGACTGAGCGGACGCACCTTGTCGAAGAACCCCTCGACTGCCGGGGTGTGACCGTCGCCCTTGACGAGCGTGTTGAGCGCCTGCACAAGGTGCCAGGCCGGGCTGTCGATCTGCGCCTCATAGCTGGAGTGGACGTCCAGACCAGGTCCACGGCCCCATTTCTCTCCTGACGCGACGATCTCGAGCTCAACGATGCCTTTGGATCCCAGATTGACCTGAACGGAGCCGTCGAGCTCCTGGTTGCCGAGTGGAATGACAATACCCATACACTTGCGCAGCGCCGCCTCGATCTCCGGCCTGAACACGATGGCCGGGAAGTTGGGCGACCCGATCTCTTCCTCGCCCTCGCAGACCAGGACCAGGTTCACCGGCAGCGTCCGCCCCGCGGCCTTGAAGGCGCGCAAGGCCGCAAGGCACGCGACCTGCGGGCCTTTGCTGTTGGTGGCCCCTCGCCCGATCATGATCTTCCCCACTCCAGGTCGATCCACGAGGCGTCCCTCGAGCGGCGGCGCGCTCCATTCCGAGGCGTCGAACTGCTTGACGTCGTACATGAAGTAGAGCGCCAGCGTGGTGGCTGCGCCGGCGTCCAGCGTCGCGAAGACGCCTGGCTTCCCGGCGGTCGGAATGACGTCCGCGCGGCCGAAACCGGCGTCGCGGGCGAGCCTGGCCATGTACTCGGCGCCCTGCGGGTAGTTGCGATTCTCGGCCGCAATCGATGGCACGGCGATCCAGTCGCGCAGCATCTGCACCGTGGCGTCGTGCTGTCGCGGGATTGCCGCGATGACAGACTCCTGGTCTGACGGCGCGATGCGGCCGTCGGGCCCACCGACCGCGACGACGGCCGCCCCGGCGATGCTCGTGTGAAGAAAGTCTCGGCGAGTCACGGCGTGCGGCATGGAGACTCCTCGTAGAGCGGACGACCGGCTCCAGCCAACTATACAACCCATCTCGTAAACAAGCTGAAGGCTCTGAGGGGGCTGAAGACTCGTGACGCGACCATGAGTCTCCAGCCCCATTCTGAGTCTAGAATCAGCAGCACAGGAGCTGGCCATGAGTCGACGCTCGGTAGGTCTCGTCGCGATCGTCACATTCGCGATCCTCGTGGGTGTCCCGGCGGCCCATTCAGGACCGTCGGTTCAGGCGGGCCAGGCAGCCCAGGCAACAGCGTCGGGTTGGGACGCGCGCTTCCGAGAGCTGCCCCAGGCGTCGAACATCCGCGCTTCAATGGAACGCTTGAGCGCGCGGCCGCATCACGTGGGATCGCCGTATGACAAGGACAACGCCGAGTGGCTGCTGGCCCGCTTCAAGGAGTGGGGCTGGGACGCCGAGATCGAGACCTTCAGCGTGCTCTTCCCGACGCCGACCGAGCGCGTGCTCGAGCTGCTGGAGCCAACACGCTTCACGGCGAAGCTCGAGGAACCGGTCGTGGCCGTCGATCCGACGTCGAACCAGAAGAGCGAACAGCTGCCGACCTACAACGCCTACTCGATTGACGGCGATGTCACCGGCCCTCTGGTGTACGTGAACTATGGCCGGCCCGAGGACTACACGGTGCTCGAGCGCTATGGGATTTCGGTGAAAGGCGCAATCGTCATGGCGCGGTACGGCGAATCGTGGCGCGGCATCAAACCCAAGGTCGCTGCAGAACATGGTGCGGTCGGGTGCCTGATCTACTCGGATCCGAAGGACGATGGCTTCGGCGCCGGCGAGGTGTTTCCCAAGGGCCCGATGCGCCCGGCCGACGGCGCGCAGCGCGGTAGCGTGATGGATATGCCGGTCTATCCGGGAGATCCACTCACGCCCGGCGTCGGCGCGACACCCAGCGCCAAGCGCCTCGCGATCAAGGATGCCCAGACACTGACCAAGATTCCGGTGATGCCGATCTCGTACGCGGACGCCCAACCGCTGCTCGCGTCACTGACCGGCGCTGTCGTGCCCGCCGACTGGCGCGGTGGCCTGCCGCTGACCTATCGGTTCGGTCCCGGCGCGGGTCGCGCGCACTTGAAGCTCGCATTCAGCTGGGATCAGAAGCCGCTCTACGACGTCATCGCCCGTCTTCGCGGATCGACGTTTCCGGATCAATGGGTGATCCGTGGCAACCACCACGACGGGTGGGTCAACGGAGCGGAGGATCCGTCGAGCGGCATGGCGGCCACCCTGGAAGAGGCCCGCGCGCTCGGCGAACTGCGCCGTCAGGGATGGTCGCCCAAGCGCACGATCATCTATTGCGCCTGGGACGGCGAAGAGCCTGCGCTGCTCGGATCGACCGAATGGGCCGAGACACACGACGCCGAGCTGCAGCAGCACGCGGTGGCGTATGTGAATTCCGACGACAGCGGGCGTGGATTTCTGCAGGCCGAGGGCTCACACGTGCTCGAGCATTTCATCAACGATGTCGCGCGGGATATTCAGGATCCCGAAACGCGTCTGACCGTCTGGAAGCGGAAGCAGGCCAAGGCAATCGACGAAGCGAAGCCGGAGGACAAGGAAAAAGTCCGCGGCCGGGCGGACTGGCGCATCGGCGCGCTTGGATCAGGATCCGATTTCACGCCGTTTCTCCAGCACCTCGGCGTGCCGACGCTGAATATCGGCTTCGGCGGGGAAGACGGGAACGGGATCTATCACTCGATTTACGACGACTTCTACTTCTACACGCATTTCCTCGACACCGACTTCGCCTACGGCCGGACGCTGGCGCAGACCGGCGGGACGGCCGTGATTCGGCTCGCCGACGCCGACATCCTGCCGTTCCAGTACGGGAACCTCGTGGACACGGTGCGTGTCTATGAAGACGAGCTGCAGCTGCTGGTGAAGAAGAAGCGGGACGAGATTGCCGAACGGAACCGCGAGATCGCCGACGGGGTGTTCGCCGCCGTCAACGATCCACGGCACCCTCTGGTCGCGCCGAAGGTCGAGCCCATGCCGCCGGCGATCGAACTGACACCGATCTCGCGCGCCATAGAGGTGCTGGCCAGACGCGCCGTGGCCTTGGACGAAGCGCGCGCCGCCGCGGCGAAGAAGTCGGCGCCGCCCGCCGCCCTCGCGGCGATTGACGTGAAGATCGCGCAGTCTGAGCAGCAGCTGCTCGATGCCGCCGGCCTTGTCCACCGCGAGTGGTTCAAACATCTGTTGTACGCGCCGGGCTTCTACACGGGGTACGGCGTCAAGACCATGCCCGGCGTGCGAGAGGCGATTGAACAGGGCGAGTATCAGAGCGTGGCGGCGGAGGTCGCGCGCGTCGCGAAAGCCCTCGAGCGCGAGTCAGTCTGGCTGGACGCGATCACGAGGGACCTTCACGCGTTGAAATAGAAGCTGACGAGTCAGAACGGGGCTGAAGACTCATGGCCCGCGTGCAGTTGTCTACGCCCCGGATTTCTGACGGCGCTGTCCGAGCCTTGAGAACCTTGATTTTGGGGCGAGGCAACTGCACGCGGCCATGAGTCTTCAGCCTCTACGAGAGCGGAAAGTCACGCATGGTGTCTCTCAGAATCTCGAGGACGGCGCGCCGATCGTCTCTCCCTGACAAGACGTCGATCATGCGCGCGTAGACGGCGGCCTTCACCGCCGGCGGCAGGCCGTCGAATGCCTGGGAGTAGACCATGTAGCTGCATGGATATCGCAGCAATCGGGTCGACCCATCCAGCTGACCGAACGAACGGCCCCGGCGATCCGCCGGCACGCTGGAGGCGAGCCGCGCGGCGAAGCCCGGGAGCGGCGTCGCCGGCACGGAGATCGGCGCTTCGTTCACGAACAGCAGGTAGTCGGCGAGCTCGTTCACCAGCCGGACAGGCGTGCCGCCCGATACGCGCGATTCCCAGTTCAGCCTCGTCAAGAGATTGATCGCGTGCATCTGGTGATCGAACACGAGGAGCGAGGCGACGTCGCTCGAAGACGAGAGGTAGCCGCGCGTTTCGGGCGAGCTGTTCATCCAGTCGACGAACACCTGGTTCGAGGTATTCCCGGATCCAGAGAAGGTGATGTTTCCCTCGTGCGCCCTCGAGGCGTACCGCGCCGGGGCGTCCACCGTCGTGACGTACCAGCCGCCCCAGCGATCAGGATGGCCCGTCCGGTGATCCACGTCATTGGCGCCGAGCTGCGGCATCACGCGCCCATCGTCGTCGACCGCGTTGCTGCGCGCGATGACGCCGGGTACGTCCAGGGTGCTCGCGGACACATGGCAGCTGAGACAGCTCGTCCGCCGCGTCAGGACCGGCGCTGAGGCGGCCTGATCGAGCGTGTAGAACACGACGCCCTGCTGCGGATCGTGCGCAGCGAGCTCGAGGACAGGCGCGCCAGGAATGTAGCCAACGACGACGGATTCGTTGAAGAAGAGCGCGCGCGGATTCCGCGGGCCGCTGTACGCGCCCTGCACTCCGGTTTTCGAGAACACCAGCAGCTGCGATTCCACCGCGATGTCAAGGGCCTGAAGAACCGGGAGCAGGTACCCGGTTCGCGTGTCTCGCGTGAGCGAGCGCTCGCCCCCTGCGAGCGCCTGCGTCAGCTTCGCGACGCGATCGGTGGTTGGTCGGGTCGCGTACTGAATACTTGGATGTTCATCAAGGACGCCGGCCCATGGCTCATGCTGTTGACGCGACGTCGACGCGCCGCCTGCGAGAGCGACGCCGAGCGCGGCGGCGCTCACCAGCAGGCCGGTGCGCCAGATCTCGGTCACTGGCTCATCCTACGTCCGTCCCTTGCGGAGCGGCAACCGCCGTGGCCCCGTCCGTCGCGGCTGCGAGGTAGTCGCCGGGCAAGAGGCCGAGATGCCGCTGACGATCGGCCTGCCCAACGAGGATCATGCAGCGGTGACGACGTGTGACGATTTCGCAAAAAACAGCCGGTTGCAGTCCGCGACCACGCACTAGAATACGCGCCAGTCCGTTCCCCCCGGAGGCCGTTGATGCGTCGCAAGCTGGCTGCGATCGGTGTGCTGGGTCTCGTGATTGCGCTGACAGGAGTGCTCGCGCCGGCACAGGCGCGCATCGACGTCACGGTTCACGAAGGGACCTCGATGTCGGTGGCGGTCTCGCCCGACGGCCGGACCCTTGCCGTCGATCTGCAAGGCAGCATCTGGACCTTGCCCGCAACCGGCGGCACCGCCACCCGCATCACCGACATTTTCAACGACGCCCGGCAGCCCAGTTTTTCTCCTGACGGCAGATGGATCGCCTTCTTCGCCTATCGCGACGGCGGCTACGACATCTGGGCGATTGCGCCCGACGGATCGAGTCAGCACAAGCTGACGTGGGGCGCCTTCGACGATCGCGAGCCGATCTGGTCGCACGACGGCACGCGCGTCGCCTTCTCGTCCGATCGCGGCAATTCGCTCGGCGGCGACTACAACATCTGGACGCTCGACATGCGGAGCGGCGAGTTCCGCCAGCTCACGAAGAACCCCGCCGACGACTACATGCCGACCTGGTCGCCCGACGACAAGGAAATCGCCTTTGCGTCGACGCGTGACGACGGGCAGTCGGTATGGGCGGTGAGCGTGGTCGACGGCACCGAGCGTAAGGTCGCCAGCGCCGCCGGCCGGGTCGACGCGCCGTCGTGGGGTGGCGGCGGACAAGTGGTCTATCACGTGACCACGGGAGCGGGACGCGACGGCCGCAGCGGCGGACCCGAGACGTCGCGCTACGAAGTGGGCGGCAAGGTCATCACCGGCACCGAAAACGTGTTCGCGTTCCGCGCGTCGTGGGCCGATCCCAAGACGTTCTACTACGTGTCGGACGGCAAGATTCGCAAGCGCAGCGCCGATGGCGGTGCGCCGCAGACCGTCGAGTTCAGCGCGACCCTGCAGGTCACGCGCGCGGCCATGACCTACACGCGCCGCCGTCGCGATTTCACGTCGGTCACGCCACGCCAGGTGCTGGGCGTGGTCTCTCCGAAGATCTCTCCCGACGGCAAGCAGGTCGCGTTCGCGGCGCTTGGCGACATCTACGTGATGCCGGTCGATGGCAAGCCGGTGAACCTCACCGGGGATGCGGCGCTCGACACCGACCCGGCCTGGTCTCCCGACGGTTCGCAGCTCGCCTATTCATCGGACAAGGGCAGCGAGCACCTCCAGCTCTGGGTCCGCGACATGAAGTCGGGCCGCAGCCGCCGCCTCACTGAGTTGACGACCCAGCCGCAAGGCGCCGCGTGGTCACCCGACGGCAGCCGCATCGCGTTCTTCAACGTGAACGGCATGTGGCGCGTCGCGCAAATGTCGGTCGTCGACGTAGCGACCGGCAAGGTCACGAAGGTGCACGACACGCTGCCGCAGCCCGGCGCGCCGGCGTGGTCGCCTGACGGCAAGCGGCTCGCCATCGCCGGCATCGCGCCAATGACCAAGCGCTTCCGCGAAGGCACCAATCAGATCCTGACGATGTCGTCGACCGCGCTCAACGACGACAGGTGGTTCGCGCCCCAGCCGATGATGTCGATCGACTCGCGCGGCGGCTGCGGGCCGGCCTGGTCGCCCGACGGCACGAAGATGGCGGCGATTTACGAAGGCGTGCTCGCCATCTGGCCGGTATCGCCGTCCGGCGAGCCGCTGGGCCCGCCGCGCCGCATCACCAACGAGAGCGCTCACGCCCCGAGCTGGGCCGGCGACTCGCGCCATATCCTCTACCAGGCGATGGACAAGCTGCGGATCGTCGACGTCGAAACCGGCGACGTCCGCACCGTGCCGCTCGACCTGAAATACACGCCGGCGATTCCGACCAGCCACCTGGTCGTGCACGCCGGCAAGCTGGTCGACATGAAGAGCGCCGCGTCGCGCGCCGACGTCGACATCGTGATTACCGGCAACAAGATCACGAGCGTCGTGCCGCACGCCGAGGCGAACCACACTGGTCAGGTCGTCGACGCGTCGAACCTGACCGTGATGCCGGGTCTCATCGAGTTCCACTCGCACTTGCAGCCCGACTTCGGCGAATCGGCGGGGCGAGCGTGGCTCGCGTTCGGCGTCACTACGGTGCGCAGTCCCGGGAACACGCCATACGAGCCGGTCGAGGAGCGTGAAGCCAGCGAAGCCAACGTCCGCATCGGTCCGCGCGTCTACGGCACCGGCAACCTCATGGAATGGCAGCGTGTGTACTACAAGATGGGTATCGCCATCTCGAGCGTCGCGCATTTCGAGATGGAACTGCAGCGTGCCAAGGTGCTGCAGTACGACCTGCTCAAGAGCTACGTACGCCTGCCCGACCTTCAGCAGAAGCGCATGGTCGAATTCGCCCACAGCATCGGCATTCCGGTCGCGACCCACGAAATCTTCCCGGCCGCCTTCGTCGGCGTCGACAACACCGAGCACACCTCCGCGACCAGCCGGCGCGGCTACTCACCGAAGATGGCGACCCTGCAGCGCAGCTACGAGGACGTCATTCAGCTGTTCGGCAAGAGCGGCCGCTATCTGACGCCGACGCTGTTCGGCGCGGGACGGCAGGTGTTCGAGAAGGATCCAGCGTTGAAGGACGATCCGCGCTTCAAGCTCTACCCGGAATGGATGCAGCAGCAGACGGCGCAGATGGCGAATCCGGCGGCGCCGAACCTGGGCATCGATTCGAGCGGCAACGGCAAGATGGTGATGGACGTCATGCACGCCGGCGGCGTGATCGTCGCCGGGACCGACACGCCGAACGCCATCAACCTGCATGGCGAGCTGGCGGCCTACGTCGCGGCCGGCATGACGCCGTTCGAGGCGCTGAAGGCGGCGACGGTCAACCCCGCGCACGCGCTCGCGCTCGATACCGGCACCATCGAAGCCGGCAAGCTCGCCGACCTCGTCATCGTCGACGGCGATCCGCTTGTGAGCGTCGCCAACGCGCACAAGGTGCGCCGGGTGATCGCCAACGGCCGTCTCTATGAACTCGAGCAGTTGATCAACCGCGGAACGGCATCGAAGCCGCCGACTCAAGCGGTTCGTTAACCTTGGCGAGGTATTCAACCTGTTCAACCACGCCAATTTCGGCAGCTACAACACCTCGCTGAGTCCGACCAGCGCGGAGGCGGGCTGAAGACTCTGAGGTGGCTGAAGACACAGCGGTCGGCCGAAGACTCCTGGTCGCGTGCAGTTGCCTACGCCCTCGATTTCTGACGACCCTGTCCAACCCTTGGGAATCTTGGACAACCTTCATTCTTGGGGCGAGGCA
>DASZFS010000467.1:0-32783 GCA_035939575.1 Vicinamibacterales bacterium
GTCAGCTTCTCGAGCTCACGCTTGAGATCGTCCGCCGTCATCTTCTCCCGATTGCGCGCAAGCTCCTGTTGACGCTTGAGCAGCTCATCCTGCCGCCGCGCCAGCTCGTGCACTTTGTCGAGCGCGCTTTGATTCGGATCCTGACGCTGCTCGGCACTGGAGCGCGTCTCGTAGTTGGTCTGCTGCGCCTTCTGCAGCTCCTTGTCGAACAGGGTCGAGAGATCGTAGTTGCTGCGGTTGTCGCCGCTGCCGGTCCCGGCCTGCTGGCGCATGACGTCGCGCTTCTTCACGTCGGCTTGCGCCTTGAGCAGATGGTTGAGCGCCTCCATCTCCGGCGGCCGCGCGTCGGCGGTCTTCTGCGCCTCGAGCGATGCCACCGCCTGCGTCATCGCGGCAACGGCGGCCGTCATCTGGTCCTCTTCCGGCATCGTCTCGCCCGCCTTGAGCGGCTCGGGCCGCGGTGGACCGCCGCGGCCGCCCCGCTGAGGCTGCGCCCGCCGGCGTGGATCGCGCATCGTTGTCTCTCGAAACGCACTCGACGCCTGCTCCACGCGCGTCTTGAGCTCCGCTTCAGCACGCGCCACAGCCGCGATGTCCTGTTCGGACTTTGCGGCCTTGGAGACCTGTGCGCGTCGCTCGAGCTTCCAGGTCGCGACGATGATTTCTTTCTGGGCGACCACGAGATCGTCAACTGATCCGTGGCCGCCGCCGCCGGCCGCCGCGGTCTGGCTCTGGGCCAGCGCGAACTCCTGCTCGTACGGCTTGACCTCGAGAAAGAAAATATCGCTGCGCGCCTCGCTGGGACGCGTGCCGCGCGTGAGGTCGCGCGCGCGCACGTAGTACGAGATGAAATCGCCGGGCGCGACGTCGAGATCCTCGAGAAACAACGTCTGGCGGCCGGTCACGGTCGTCTGGTTCCGCGGGATCTTGAGCGGAACCACTTGCTCGGCCTCGCCGCGGACCGAGTACACGAGGTCCAGGCGATCGATCCCGTATTCGTCCTCAGCCTGCGCCTCGACGTCCACTTCCTCGAGGCGCGTGACCGACCGATCGCTCGCGGGGCGTGTGACACGGACGTCGGGCGGCCGCTCCTCGAGCGTCCGGATGAAGTACTCCGTGTCGCCAGGGTTGGAAAGGCCCTCGCGATCCGCCAGCGCCACGCGATACGAGCTGTCGTCGGTCACTTTAAGCGCCGCCGACAGTTCGTTCGGCCGGTCGGTGGACAACTCGATGCTCTGCCCGTTTGCCAGTGTCATGCGGCCGTCGGCGGCGGGTGGATCCGTCACGATGTGGACGCGGACCTCAGTGCCCGACGGCGCGTAGATGTCGCCGCTGTCCTTTTCCGTCCGCGCCGGGAGATTCAGACCGGCTGGATAGGTGTAGTCCACGTCAATCCTCGCCACGCGTGGCGGAGTGACGACCGTGACGTCATAGACGGCCGAGGTCACAGCGCCAGCGACGACGCGGTAACGGAACGATGTCCAGACCGACTCCATCGCGAGGCGGAATGTGCCTGGTGCGTCGGTGGCCATCTCCGCGCTGCGCCACGTGTCGCCGGTCGCGACCTGGACCTGCGCCACGACGGGCGCGGTGTTGCCCACGAGCCTCGCCTGGATCGCCAGGGCGCTGCCGGCCTTGACCCGTGTGTTGCCGGGCACGACATCGAGACCGACTCTCCCCGGGAAAAGCGCCAGCGACACGGCGTCCACGGACTGACGCGCGGCGTGACGCGCCGCGAACAGCACGGCCAACAGCACCGCGGCGGCCGCAGCCGTCTGAAAGACCGTCCGGCGCACCATCTCCGGCGGCAGGATCGCGTCGAGCGGTACGTCGCGCAGGCGGCGCGCGGCGTCGGCCAGCATCGGCTCGGCGAGGCGGCTGCCCGCGGAGGACTGCGACGACTGCCCCGCGACGTCCACGGCGCTGACGATCCGGTCGTCGAGCGACGGCTCGTGCTCTTCGATGAAGCGCGCGACCTGGCGATCGTCGGGGACATCCCGCAGGGGCAGCAATCCCCAGAGCACCGCAGCCAGTGCCAGGCCGAGCGCGAGCGCGCCGATCACCGCGAGGGCGACCGGCGCGCCATGCGTCCAGCGCGACGCCAGCAACGCCGCCGCCACGACCGCCGAGGTTGCCAGGGCCGCGCGGATCGTCGCCCGCAAGGCGCGCAGCGTGCGCCACCGCCGGCGCACCCGCTCGATCAGCTGACGAATCTCCTCGTAACTGTGCATGACGAGCTCTGCGCCTTTCTAAGCCGTTCGGGCGGCGATGACGCCCTCGACCGCCAACGCGGCGATCATCAGGACCAGCACGTACAGCCACAAGTGCTGGTCGTCCTCCTGTTGACGCGCCTGCAGGCGCCGGCCGGGGGCATCGACGTCCTTGAGCCGCGTCACAGCGCCCTGAAACTCCTCGACAGTCAAGCGCGCTGGATCGGTCTCCCGTGGGTCGACGTTGACGACAACGCGCCGGATGCCGTCTCCACGGCCTCCAGCGCCTCCAGCAGCCCCGGGGCCCCCGGCGGCCCCGGGATCAACGTTCGCTGCGGATCGCAGCAGGTGGACGCCTGGTTCGTGCGGAACACCGGCAGGCGTCTCGCCGACGAGGTAATCCGACGAATGCCCGCGAGCGCTGGCAAGGTAGCGCACGGCCTCGTGGAGAAACGGAACGAAGCTCGCGTGCTGCGGAAAGTCGTTCCACCCGTTGTCGAGATCCGACGCAAAGATCAGAGCACGCCCGTCGCCCGCGCCGCACTCGAGCAGCGCCGTATCCCCGGTCGTGAAGCGCGCGAGCGTCTGGCAGCCCGCGCCCTCGATTCGCGTCGCGTTCCGGAAACGGACCAGGGCCAGGGGCGCCGATGCTCCCGCGAACGGTCGAAAGATCGGGTGGCGCAGATCTGCGGGCGCCAGCGTTCGCGTCTCCGGCCGCAAACCGGTCACCGTGGCGATTTTCAATGAGGCGCCGTCGCCGAGGACGTCCGCGGCAACGTCGCCGTCGACGTCCGCGCCGGCTGCGACGAGCAGCCCGCCTCCCGCGTGCACATACGCAGCGAGGAGCTCGCGTCCGCGCCGCTCGAGGCCCCGCGTCGAGAGCAGCAGAACCGCCGCCTGGGACGACAGGCGGTCGCGCGCCGCGGTCGAGGATCCCGCGGGCTCAGCCGAGAGCTGCGCGCCGCTGATCGCCGACACATCATAGCCTGCGGCGCCTGGTCCGGCGGCCAGCGCGTGCTGCACGTAGAACGCGTCGCGATCGAGGCTGCCGTTGGCGCTGACGGCGAGGACGCCCGGTCGCCTGGCGCCGGTCAGCGCGGCGTATCGGACGTTGTCGGCCGCGAGGCCGTCGGGGTCCTCGACGGCAACCGCGGCGGCCGTTCCAGTGAACGGTCCGGCGAAGGTGACGTCCGCGCTCTGATTCGGCCCAACGGCGGCGGTTGCCTCGCCGGCGGCGCGACCGTCGATGGTCAGGCGCACGCGGAGGTCGCGCCCGCGCGGCCCGGTGTTGCGCACCGTCGCGACGAGGCGATCGCCGAGCGGCCGGATCGCGGTGACGGCGGCGTTCGCAGGCAGCGGGCCGACGTCGGCGATCTCAATCTGCACGCGTTCGGGCAGCGAGACACGATCGCCCTCGTCCCAGCCGGTCTCCTGAAGGTCGGTCACGACCACGATGGTCGCGCGGCTCTTCGGCGCAGAGGACAGGTCCGCCAGGGCCTGCGCGGCGGTAGAGAGTGCCGAGCGATAGCGCGTCGCGCCAAATCCGGGCGCCGTCTGGTCGACGGCTGACGCGGCCAGCACGCGATCGACCGACGCCTTCGCGACGACCTCGGCCTGGTCCGCGAACGTCACCACGCCGACAAGGTCGCCCGACGGGGCGCGCGAGATGGCATCCTTGGCCAGTTGCTTCGCCCGCTCGAACCGGCGGGGCAGCCCCATGCTGTACGACGTGTCGAGCGCGACAATCGTCACGCCCGTCCATCCAACGGCCTGGCCCGACGCGAAAAAGGGGCGGGCGAACGCAAAGGCCAGCAGCACCAGCGTCGCCACGCGCAGTGCCAGGAGGAGAAGCTCGCGCAGCCGGTGCCTGGACGTATCCTCAACGGGCGCGCGCTTCAGCAGCATGACGGTGGCGAACTTGACGCGCGGCTCGGGCTCGCGCTTGAGGAGGTGCAGCACGATTGGCACGGCGGCCGCAGCGGCGCCGGCGAGAAACAGCGGCGACAGGAACGTCAGCATCGGCGGATACCTCCGATCACAGCGTCCTCGCCCGCGTCGAAAGATATGACATCAGCGCCAACTCGAGCGGCTGGGTCGTGCGCACGAGCTCGTAGTCGATCCCTGCGGCGCCCAGCTCGCGGCGGTACCGCTCGATGAGCGCCCCGATCTCGCGCAGATAGTGGGCGCGCACCGCGCGCGGCACGGCCGACACTTCCTCGCTGGTCTCGAGATCCTCGAACCGGGTCGCGCGCTCGAACGGAAAATCGATCTCGTCCGGATCGAGCACGTGAAAGACAATGACGTCGGTTCCGCGAAACTGAAAGTGCTTCAGCCCGCGGATGACCGATTCGGGGTCGTCGAGCAGGTCTGAGATGAGGACGACCATTCCACGCTTGGAGAGCGAGTCGGCGAGCTGGTGCAGCGGCTTCGACACATTCGTAGCGCGGCCGCACGTGAGGCGATCGAGCGTCAGGAGCAGCGCGCGAAGATGGCCGGCACGGGAGCTTGCGGGCAGCATCGAGACGATGTTCTCGTCGAAGGCGGTCAACCCGACCGCGTCGCGCTGGCGGTTCATCAGATAGGCCAGCGCGGCGGCAAGGCACGCGGCGTACGCGAACTTGGTCATCGCGTGGTCGCCGCCGTAGCCCATCGATCCGCTCACGTCCATCATGAGATGGCAGTCGAGGTTGGTCTCCTCCTCGAACTTCTTCACGTAGTAGCGGTCGCTGCGCGCGTAGACCTTCCAGTCAATCGTGGACAGGTCGTCGCCCGGCATGTACTGCCGGTACTCCGCGAATTCGACGCTGAAGCCCTTGAACGGGCTGCGGTGCAGACCCGACAGGAATCCTTCGACAATCGTCCGCGCCTTGAGCTCGAGCGTGCCAAGGCGCGCCACGACGGCTGGGTCCAGAAACGCCCGGACAGGCGCGGTCGACGCCACCCGTTACATCCCGCTCCGCGGAAGCGGGACGCTCTCCAGCAGCCGGTCGATGATGGCGTCCGGCGTGATGCGCTCCGATTCGGCGTAGAAGTTCGTCATGACGCGGTGGCGCAGGATCGGCTTCGCGAGCGCCTGAACGTCCTTGATCGACACGTGATAGCGGCCGTGCATCAGCGCGCGGGCTTTCGCGCCACGCACCAGCGCCTGCGACCCTCGCAGCCCGGATCCCCACTTCACCCACTTGTCGATGTAGTCGGGCGCCCCCGCGACGCCAGGACGCGACGCGCTGACGAGCCGCACGACATAGCGAGCCACCTCCTCGGCGATGACGACCTGGCGCGCGAGATCCTGAAATTGCAGGATGTCCACGCCGCTCAGCACGCGCTGTGGCAGCGGACGGTCCGCGCCCGTTGTCTGCGTGACGACCGTGACCTCGTCGTCCTCGCTCAGGTAGCGGATGACGACGTTGAACATGAACCGATCGAGCTGCGCCTCGGGCAACGGATAGGTGCCCTCGAGCTCGATCGGGTTCTGAGTCGCGAGGACGAAGAACGGCCGCTCGAGTGCGTAGGTCCGGCCGGCCGCGGTCACGTGATACTCCTGCATCGCCTCGAGCAGCGCGGCCTGCGTTTTCGGCGGTGTCCGGTTGATCTCGTCGGCCAGAATAATCTGCGCGAAGATCGGGCCCTTCACGAAGCGCAGCCGGCGCGTGCCCTGCTCCTCGTCCAGGATCTCCGTCCCCGTGATGTCGGACGGCATCAGGTCGGGCGTGAACTGAATGCGCTTGAAGTCGAGGTCCAGGACGTCGGCCAGCGTCCTGATGAGGAGGGTCTTCGCCAGGCCGGGCACGCCCGTGATGAGAACGTGCCCGCCCGTGAACAGGGCAATCAGTACCTGCTCGACGATCTCGTCCTGACCGACGATCACCTTGCGCAGCTCGCTGAGAATGCGTTCGCGGCCGTCTGCGAGTTTCTCGGCGCTGACGGCGGCCACCGACGAGTCCATGTGGGTCCTTAATGCGTGAGGGCGTAGACGATTTCGTTGATCGTCATCCGGTACGCCAGCGCTGTGTATTTGATGTAGCCCGGGTAGTCCTGGGCGTTCGACCATTCCCACCCGTCGCCGTTGTCCGTGTTGAAGTTGATGAACACCATCGGGCGGCCCGTGTCGTCCAGCACCGTGCGAAGGTGCGGGACCACGCCGCCTTTCTCCCACGACCGCCCGGCGAGAAACGACCCGAGCCCCGCCACCTGCGGGAAGCTGTCAAGCTTGTAGAAGCAGCTGAAGACCGGATGATCCTTCGGGACCTCGACAACCTCCCGGTCCGGGAACACCTTCTTGATTTCCTGCATGAACGCGTCCCACTCGAGCGGGCCGTGGAAATCGTCCATCATGGCTGAGCCGCCCCGCAGGAAGTACTCGCGCAGCGTCGCCGCGTCGGGGGCCGACAGCCTCATGCTGCTCGGCTCGACGAAATAGATCCACGGGTGCTCGAAGAGCCGCGGGTCGTCGAGCGTCATGAGGATCGGGTCCTCGACGTGAATGGCGGTCGCGCTCCGTACGCGCCTCGCCAGGTTCTGCTCCGCGGCCGGCGAGTCGATGGCCCAGGGCTCGCCGTAGAAGTCCTGCGGGATGCGGGTCCCTTCGAGCGCGAAGTGGTACTTGATGCGCACGAAGCGCCACTGCAGACCGGCAAACTGGTTGTCGGGCGATGCGGGCAGCTGCGCGTCGGCGGCGGGCTGCAGCCCTGGTAGCAGCGTCAGCAGCAGCAATCCGGCGCCGACAGCGGCGATCGTGAGTCGCCTCGTCATCGGCACCTCATGGACGGCCGTCCACGAGCTTGAGCAGCAGCTCCTGCGCGCGCTCGTAGCTGGGGGCAATCTCGAGCGCCGCAAGCGTGTGCTTCTTGGCGTCGGCCTTCCTGCCGCTCTTGTAATAGCTCTCCGCCAGATCGGTGTAGGCCGCGGCGCGGTCGACCGGATTCAGCGCGATGACCGCGCGGAACTCGCGCGACGCGGCCTCGGGCTCGTTCCGCTGCATCGCCAGGCGACCGAGCGCCGCGTGCGCGCCTGCGTCGAACGGGTCGATCGCGGCAATCCGCTGGTAGACGGGCAGCAGCTTCGCCGGGTCTGTCGTCTCGCTCTCACGCAGGAGGTCCGCAAGCTGCCTCGCCGCCTCCACGTTGTTGAAATCATTCGCCACAAGGGCCGTCAGCTCGGCGACGGCCCGCGGCCGATCGTTTTTCTCGAGCGCGATCGCGGCCATCTCGTCGTGTGGGCTGCCCTTGCCGCGCGCGATCGGTACCAGCGCGGCGGCGCGTTCGAAGGCCTGCATCGCCTCGTCCGGTTGCTTGTCCTTGCGCAGCGCGCGGCCGAGGGCCAGCTGGGTCGGATAGCTGCGCGGGTTCTCGGTCCCGAGCGTGCGCAGCGTCGCGGTCGGTGCCTTGAGCAGATCTCCGTCCCCCGGGATGCCGTCGGGCACGGTCATCGCCAGTCGAAGCGAACCGAACAGCCGCTCGACGGTCTGATCGAAGCCCGCCTGCATCCCGTCGAAATCGGTCTCGAGCGCGCTCTTCAGCGCCGCGTCCGTGTCCACGCCGTTCGCGAACGCCCGTACCAGCTTGCGCAGTCCGGCTTCGCCGTACGCGCCGACGATGTGCTCGACGACGATGGATGCCTGGAAGTACGCCAGCGAG
This sequence comes from Vicinamibacterales bacterium, assembly GCA_035939575.1. GTDB lineage: Bacteria > Acidobacteriota > Vicinamibacteria > Vicinamibacterales > CAVVIG01 > DATKHR01. The sequence continues at coordinate 7,847 of DASZFS010000467.1, forward strand.
ATCGTTTTCGGGCTCTGAAACGCGGCGTTGAGATCTTTCAGCTTGAGCGTCTCCCCGCGGTTCAGCATGCTCGCGAACTCGACGTCCATCTCGCGCCCCCACTCGGGCCGCGCGCGTTTTTCCTCGTAGACCGAGATGCCCTCGGTGAGCCAGCGCGGAATCCGCTGGTTGGACATCTGAATCGTGATGACGTGCGCGAGCTCGTGCCAGAGCGTCGCCTCCCACTGGAATTCCCCGGGCGGCCGTGCCTTGGGCGAATCCAACGTGACCACCCGGCCGAAGCACGCGCCGAGGGCCCCGATCATGCCAGGCAGGCCGAGGTTGCGAACCGCGAAGTCGTCGTGCTTGGGGAACATCTCGACGAGAATCGGACCGGTCGGCGTGAACTCGTAGCGGGCGGCAAGCGTGGACAGCGCCTGATGCGCGAGCGACATGGCGTAGTCCTGCAGCACCGGCGCTTCGTCCTTGCTCAGCCTGAGGATCACGTCGCCATCGCGCACGGTCACGAAGCCGTCGAGCGTGTCGAGCAGTCTCAGGAGATTCAACGTCACCGCGTCGTAGCCGTCGAGCTTGAACGACGCGTCGAGCGCCGCCCGCGCGCCAGGCTCGTCGCCCGTGCGCAGCAGGTGCATCCCGAGGTCCGCCAGTGTGCGCGCATTCTTGCCGTCCAGGCTCAGCGCACGCCGGGTCAGCGTGGCGGCTTCGTCGAAGCGGTAGTTGTGGGCCGCCATCTCGCCCGCGACGCGGAACACGTCGCCATAGGCGGGTGAGATGGCCAGCGCCTTGGCGACCTCGGCGTCGAAATCGCCTGGCTTGTCCTGGACGAAGGCCAGCCCGGCGAGCAAGGCGTGCGCGTCGAGGCTCGACGGGTTGACCGAAAGCGCCTCGTCAAGCACCCGTCGGGCCGCGTCGTAGTTGCCGGCATCGGCGGCCTGTTCCGCCAGGAACAGATGCGCCTCGACGGACGAGGGATTCACCTCGAGGGCGCGCTTCGCGAACACGGCAGCCTGCGGCGGGTTGTCGTCCGCGAGCGTCCGTGCCATGCCCACGAGGGCCGGCGTCCAGCGCGGGTCGCCCTGCAGGACCATCTGGAACGAACGCAGAGCTTCCGACGGCAGGTATTTCTCCAGGAAGAGCTCGCCCCAGGCGGTCTGCACGGCAGGATCTCCCGGCGCCTCGGCTGCGGCTTCCCGGTAGGCGGCGTTGGCCTCCTGGTAGCGGCCCAGGGCCCGCAGCGCGCGGGCACCGCGGGCGATCTCGCGCGCGTCGACACCGTTGTCGGCAAGGCCCGCGACTTTATCGAGTGTCGCCGCGGCACCGGGACGGCCGAGCATGTGTTCAAGAAGGCCCAGCTCGAGCCCGGCGTCGCTCGTCGGCGCGCGCTGGGCAACCGGGCGCAGGAGGGCGTCGGCCTGCGCGTATCGTCCACGCGCGATCGCGGCGCGCGCCTTCAGAGCCGCGACAGCGGGATCGCGCAGGTCGAGCTTCTCAACAGCAGCATCAACGTCGTCGTAGCGGCCATCGAGAAAGGCGCGCGTCGCGGCCTGGATGGGCGAGAGCGGACGTCGAGCGGACTGCGCGGTCCCATAGGCGGACAGCGCGGTCAGGACGAGCGCGATCAGCAGGAGCGAGACGGAAACGCGTCGCGTCATTGTTTTATCCGGGGGCCCTACCCCGGCGTTTTATCCGGGGGCCCTACCCCGGCGTTTTGTCCGGGAGCCCTACCCCGGCGTTTTATCCGGGAGCCCTACCGGAAAGCTCACCTTCATCTGCCCGTGACCCCGGGCGGCTCCGTTGTTGGCCCCCGTTGCCGCTCGCTTCGATTATAGGCCGCAAGGCGGGTGCCGCAGCCCGTCCGAGCGCCCGATCTTCGACGCCGATCCGCTTTCTCATGAGGATACTGAATAAGACGACAGCGAGCGGTCCGGAGACGGCTGCGCCGGTCATGAGCCCCGCGCCGGCAAGCTCCAGCGCGACACCTACGTAGTTGGGGTGCCGCACAAAACGGTACGGTCCTCGCGCGACCAGCGCGGCGCCGGGCACGACGATGACGCGGAAGGTCCAGGAAGGACCGAGCGTGAGAATCGCCCACCACTTGAGGAGCTTCGCCGCAATGAAGGCGACGAGCCCGACAGCCATCCATTCGCTGCGCGGCGCGCCACGCCACCATCCCTCCGCGAGCATGAGGGCGAACGCGCCCGGATAGGCCATCTGCATGATGGCAAAGACATCACCGGCCGGCTCGACGCCGCCTCGCGAGCGCTGCGCGCGCTCGTTGCGCCCGGCGCGCCGCGCCTCGACGAGCATCGGCACGAAGACGAGCGCGGCCAGCGCAGCAATCCTCATGCGCACGACGCGGTGACGTGACAATCGCCCGCCCGGGCGACGATCCAGCGCAGCGCCGTCGGGATCAGGCGCGCCGCGTGGGCGCCGGCAGACACGCTCGCCGGCGAAGCGACGATCGCGCGAAGCGCGCGGTTGAACCGCCACTTGGAGGCAAATGCTTCGGTGCGGGCGGCGGCGTAGGAGGCATGGACGCCCGCCCAGCCATGCTCGAGCGCCTGCAGCGCGGCGGCCGCGGCCAGCTCTCCCCCGCGGATGGCAAAGCGCAGGCCATCGCCCGTCATCGGGTCGACAAACCCGGCGGCATCGCCAGCGAGCAGCAGACCATCGATCGGTGCGCCCGTCGCGTCGACCGCGAGCGGCCCTAGGATGGCCGGTGGCGTGACGAGCGTTGCGGTCGCGAAACGGTCGCGCAGGATCGGATCGGCGGCAAGCGTGCGCGTCAGGGAGGTCGCGGGATCCTGAAAAGCGGCGTGGTCGGCGGCCGCCGGACGCACGAGACACACGTTCGTCAGGCCTCCAGGGACAGGTGCAACACCGATATAGCAGTTCCTGCGTACGTGCATCTCTCCGAAGACGAATGGTCTGGAGTCAGATCCGTTGCAACCGGTGGCGCCATTTGCAGGGGGTGTGACTCCAGACAGATAGGCGCCGACCGCCCACCGCCTCGGCCGTGGCGGATGCCGCGCCAGGCCAAGCCCGAACGCGATCCTGGACCGGCGGCCATCGGCGCCGATGACGACCGGCGCGTGCAGGGTACGCGCGTCACGGTCCGAACCAACCTCGACGCCCACCACCCGCGCTGCATCGGGCCGCCCGTTAACGATGGCGCCACGGACCGTCGTGCGCTCCTCGAGCTCGCATCCGGCGGCCAGTGCGGCCTGCAGCAGCAGCCAATCGAAATCCCGCCGGAGGATCGCACGGCCATGGAGACTCGATGGGTACCGCGCGGCAATCCGCACGCCGCCTTCGCCGGTGACGACCATGCCCTCCACCGGCAGGCCACCAGCCTCGACGCCCGCGCTCACGCCGAGGCGCTCGAGCAGCGAAAGCGCGCCGGGATTGACGGTATCGCCGCACAACTTGTCGCGCGGAAACGCCGCGCGCTCGAGGATCCGCACACGCGCTCCAGCGCGCGCCGCCGCCAGGCCGGCAATCGCGCCGGCCGGCCCTCCGCCAACGATCAGCACGTCCAGCAGGTCACGCACCTTGATCACGCTCTCCCCACGACGATCGCGCTGTTCTTCGATCCGAACCCCAGGCAGTTGCAGAGGGCGGCGCCCACATCCAGACGCCGCCCCACGTTGGGAATGAAATCGAGATCGCACGCGGGATCGGGCTGCCGCTGGTTGATCGTCGGCGGGAGAAACCCCCGCTGCATTGCCAGCACCGCGGTGACGACGCCCGCCGCGCCGCTCGCGCCTTGCGGGTGGCCGATCATTGACTTCACCGACGAGCCGGCAAGGCGGTCCGCATGTCCGCCGAAGACCTGGCGCACGCACCGCGACTCGACGGCGTCGTTGAGCTGCGTCGATGTGCCGTGGAAGTTCACGTAGCCAATCTCGTCAACCGAGCGGCCGGATCGCTCGATGGCGAGCGCCATCGCGCGGATGATCTCGGCGCCGTCGGGCGCCATCTGCACGCGGTGATACGCGTCGCACGTGGAGCCGTAGCCATCGATCGACGCGTAGATGGTCGCGCCCCGCGCGCGCGCGCGATCCTCTCGCTCGAGGACGACCATCCACGCTCCCTCTCCGAGTACGAACCCGTCACGGCCCTTATCGAATGGCCGCGACGCCTCGGCGGGGCATTCGTTGTACGCGGTCGATACCGCCCGCATCCGCGCGAAGCCGAACAACATTCCGGGCGTGACGCATGCGTCCGTGCCGCCCGACAACACCGCGTCCGCCTCGCCGGCGCGCAGGAGCGCGGCTGCATAGCCGATGGCATCTGTGGAGCTCGTGCAGCCGCACGACAGGACGTGGCTCACGCCACGCAGGCGCAATGAAATCGACACCTCGCTCGACACCATCCCCACGATCGAGACCGGGATCGCGTACGGTGTGACCTTCCGCCCGCGCTCGACGAAAAAATCGTGATACTGGCGCTCACCGACGTCGATGCCGCCACCGCCCGTTCCGATGATGACGCCGGCGTTCGGCTCGCCGACGCGCAGGCCCGCGTCCGTCCACGCCTCGCGCGCCGCAATGACGCCGATGAGCGCGGCCCGCGAATAGCGCTTGGGATCCGCCCGGTAGCCGGGATCCCACACGTCGTCGCCGTCGATCGGTGGCACGTCGGCAATCGTGACGTCGGCGACAGGTGCCGCAACCGAGCAGCCGAGGTCGGTGGCGTCGAACTCCGTGATCGAGCGCGTGCCGCTGCAGCCGCGATGGACGCTGTCCCAGAAGCGCTCGCGGCCGACGCCAAACGGCGACACGACGCCGATGCCGGTGATGACAATGCGCGGGCGGGCGGTCGGTTGCATGCGAGAACCCTATACTAAAGGCGGTTTCTCGTGACTAAATTCATCGCCTGGCTGGGCGGGGCCGTCTTTGTCGCCTCGCTCGCCCTGTGCGCGTGGTGGTACCTATTTCACCTCGGCCGCGCGACGTCCGCCACCGGATGGCGCTCGGTCGCGTACGACGCCGCTCTCATCACCGTGTTTGCCGTGCATCACAGCCTGTTCGCCCGCGACCGGATCAAACGACAGCTGTCCATCATCCCGCCGCCACTGCTCCGATCGTTCTACGTCTGGATCGCCAGCGTGTTGCTCATCCTGGTGATCGCGTTGTGGGCGCCAATCGGCGGTGAGCTGTACCAGGCAAGCGGCCTGAGGGCCGCCGTCCACGCGTCTGTCCAACTCCTCGGTCTATGGCTCATCTCCCGCGCGGTAGGCGGACTCGATCCCCTCGAGCTGGCGGGCATCCGCCAGGTCACGTCGCCGCCGCCAGAACCCCGCTCGCAGGCGCTGCAAGTCGCAGGCCCGTACCAGTGGGTCAGGCACCCGCTGTATCTGGGGTGGATGCTCGCCCTGTTCGGGACCGCCCACATGACGGGCGATCGGCTGGCATTCGCGGGGCTGACCTCGCTCTACTTGATCGTCGCGGTCCCGTGGGAGGAGCGGTCGCTGAGGCAGAGCTTCGGGGAGGACTATGGACGATACGCGGACCGCGTTCGCTGGCGCGTCGTGCCTTACGTGTATTGAAAACCCTTCAGCGGTTGAAGTTCGGTTCCCCGTCGGCGTCGAGCTGGGTCGCGGCCGGCTTGGCGTCACCGGATTGTAAAAAGACCATCGAGTGCTGGGACGGCACGTCGAATTTCTTCCCGCACGTCCGGCAGGTCACCGCGTCGTCGACGCGAATCATGTAGTCGCGGAGCTTGGCGAACAGCGCGCGATCCCGCTCGTCGGCGCCGGGCGGGATGCGATCTTTGCGCGTGCGCACGACCCAGCGCATCTGGTAGTCGTTGGCGCGCTTGCAACGGGGGCAGGTCAACGTGTCGGTCCGCGTCTCGCTGCGGTTGTTGAAGAAGTCGCGTTCGTCGAGCGCCATGTTCGAATCATACTATCAGGATGGCGACCGAACCGGCACGGGCCTATCCCAGCGAGCTCCCGGTGCTCGCGCTCCGGCAGACCGTCGTGTTTCCGCTGACGCTGCAACCGCTCGCAATCAACCGGCCGATCTCCATCGATTCGGTCAACCGCGCGCTCTCGGGCGATCGACTCGTCTTCCTCGTCCTCCAGCTCAAGGATCAGGACGAGGCCGAGCCCGGCGATCTCGCGACGATCGGCACGATCGGCGCCATCCGCCAGATGGCCAAGGTTCCAAACGGCGGCATCCACGTCATCGTGGAAGGGCTCCAGCGGGCGAAGTCCGCGGTCTCCGCCAGGAACGGCCCGTCCCTCAACGCGATGGTCGCGCCGCTGCCCGAGTCGACCGAGCGCAGCCTCGAGGTCGATGCGTACGTCCGCCGCCTGCAGGAGCTGATCGACCGGGCGCTGTCCCTGGCGAGCGGCCTGTCGCCGGAGCTGCGCAGCCTGGTCGCTGGCATCGATGACCCGCTGCGTCTCGCGTACCTCCTGTCGAGCCTGATCGACATGAAGGCGGAGGACAAGCAGCGCATCCTCGAGCAAGATCGGCTGCTCGACAAGCTCCAGGCAGTGGCTGCGGTGCTGACGCGCGAGATCGCGCTGCTCGAGATGAAGACGAAGATCGAGTCGGCGGCGCAGGAAGAAATGAACGACGCGCAGAAGCAGTACTTCCTGCGGCAGCAGATGAAGGCGATCCAGGACGAGCTCGGCGAAGGCGAGAAAACGGAGATTCAGGAGCTCCGCAGGCGGCTCGCCGACGCGAAGCTGCCAGAGACCGTGGCCGCGGTGGCGGGGCGGGAAATCGATCGCCTCGAGCGGATGACGCCGGCGTCACCTGAGTATCAGATGATCCGCACCTACTTCGACTGGGTGCTCGATGTGCCGTGGTCGACGGTGAGCGACGATCGCCTCGATCCGGCGGCGGCGCGCGAGGTGCTCGACCAGGATCACTACGATCTCGACAAGGTCAAGGAACGGATCGTCGAGTATCTCGCCGTCCAGAAGCTGAAGCGGCAACAGGTCACGGGAAACCAGGCGGCGGCGGGGGCCGCCACCGCGATCAAGGGGCCCATCCTGTGCTTCGTGGGGCCGCCAGGCGTCGGCAAGACGTCGCTCGGCCAGTCGATCGCCCGCGCGATGAACCGCCGCTTCGTGCGCCTTTCGCTCGGCGGCGTGCGCGACGAGGCCGAGATCCGCGGACACCGCCGCACCTATATCGGCGCGATCCCAGGCCGCATCGTGCAGGCGCTCAAGCAGGCCGGCACCATGAACCCGGTCTTCATGCTCGACGAGATCGACAAGATCGCCTCCGGGTACCAGGGCGATCCCGCCGCCGCGCTCCTCGAGGTCCTCGATCCGTCGCAGAACCACGCGTTTCGCGATCATTACCTCGAGATCAACGTCGACCTCTCGCGGGTGCTGTTCATCGCCACGGCCAACCAGCTCGGGACCGTTCATCCTGCGCTGCTCGATCGCATGGAGATCATTTCGCTGGCGGGATACAGCGAGGAGGAGAAGCTGCACATCGCGCTGCGCTATCTCGTCCCGCGGCAGCTCGAAGAGAACGGCCTCACGCCCGATCGCATCGCAATCGAGGATGACGCGCTGCGGCGGATCATCGCGCAGTACACGCGGGAAGCCGGTGTCCGCAGCCTCGAGCGGCAGATTGGCGCGGTGGCGAGAAAGGTGGCCGCCCGCATCGCGGCCGGCGCGGCCGATCGCGTGAATGTGACGGCGGCGGCGATTCCAGACTTCCTCGGGCCGCCGCGCATCCACGATGAGGTCACGTTCCGCACCTCGCGGCCCGGCGTCGCCACCGGCGTCGCGTGGACGGAAACCGGCGGAGAGGTCCTGTTTGTCGAGGCCAGGCTCCTGCCGTCGGGCCATCACAACCTCATCCTGACGGGACAGCTGGGCAACGTGATGCAGGAATCGGCGCGCGCCGCGGTCAGCCACATCAGGGCCGAAGCAGCCAGCCTCGGCATTCCGCCAGACGCCTTCGACAAGTACGATCTCCACGTGCACGTCCCCGCCGGCGCCATTCCCAAGGACGGGCCGTCGGCCGGCGTCACGATGGCCACCGCGATCGTGTCGGCGCTCAGGAATCAGCCGGTGCGCGAGGACGTCGCGATGACTGGCGAGATCACCCTCAGCGGGCTGGTGCTGCCGGTCGGCGGCATCCGCGAGAAGAGCCTGGCGGCGCGCCGCCACGGCATCAAGGAGTTCATCCTGCCTGCACGGAACGAGCCCGATCTCGCGGAGCTGCCCGCTGAGGTGAAGAACGGGATGCGTTTCATCCCCGTGCGCACCTTGGAAGAGGTCCTGAGCGTCGCGCTGCCGGCGCCCGCGCACGCCTGATCCCGTGCGCCTTGCCTACTACATTTCGGGCCACGGCCTCGGACACTGCTCGCGATCGATCGAGGTCATGCGGGCCCTTCGAGCCGCTCGCCCGGACGCCGGCATTGTCGTCCGAACGGGCGCGCCGCAGTGGATCTTCGACTCGGCCGCGCCAGGCGGTATCGCGTATCACGCCGGCCCTGTCAACAATGTCGACACCGGTGTGGTCCAGCACGACAGCCTGTCCCTCGACGAGGAGGCAACCGCCAGGGATGCCGCAGCCTTCGACCTGACGTTTCCGCATCGCGTCGACGAGGAAGCGCGAGTCCTCCGCCAGCTGCAGATTGACGCCGTCATCGCCGACGTTCCGGCGCTCGCGCTCGCCGCCGCGCACCGCGCTGGCGTGCCGGGCATTGTGGTCGCGAACTTCACGTGGGACTGGATCTTCGGCATCTACGAGACCTTCGATCGGCTGGCGCCGCGCGCGATCCAGACCCTGCGCGATGCATACGCGAAGACATCGCTCGCGCTCAGGCTTCCGCTTGGCGGCGGCTTCGCAACGATGCCGCGGGTGCGTGAGATTCCGCTCATCGCGAGGCGCTCGTCGCGCGATCGCGCGGACACGCGCCGTCGACTCGGGGTCGAGCGCGACAGGCTGCTGGTCCTGGCGTCGTTCAGCGGTTTCGGCGTCAACCTGCCGCTGGAGGCGCTGCATCGGTCGGCGGGGTTCGTCCTGCTCGCCCCCGAGCGCGATCCACCCGCTGGGCTGCGCTACGAAGATCTGGTGGCGGCGGCGGATGTCGTGGTGAGCAAGCCGGGATACGGCATCGTGTCGGAGTGCGTCGCGAACGGCACGGCGCTGCTCTACACGTCACGCGGCCGGTTCCTCGAGTACGACGTGCTCGTGTCCGAGATGCCGCGGGTGCTTCGCTGCCGCTTCATCTCGCCGGCGGACCTGCTCGCAGGCCGATGGACCACGGCGGTCCACGCGCTCCTCGCGCAGCCCCGCCCTGAAGCGGCTGTGCCGGTGAACGGCGCGGAGGTCGCAGCGCAGCTGATCCTCGACGAGCTCGACTAGTGAGGCGGGCTGAAGATTCTGAACGGGTTGAAGACACAGAGGGGGCTGAAGACTCATGGCCGCGTGCAGTTGCCTCGCCCCAAGATCAAGATTGCAAGGGTTCAAGAAGAGTCGTCAGAAATCGAGGGCGTAGGCAACTGCACGCGGCCATGAGTCTTCAGCCCACCTCACAACTGCACGCGACCATGAGTCTTCGGCCCGTTTATGAGATGGCGTCTAGAGCTACACTTGGGGCGCCATGCTCAATCGACGTTCATTCCTGAGGCTCACCGGCGCTGCCGCGGCGCTGCCATCCGTCCGACTCTCGGCGCAGCGGGGCGGGACACCGCCGTCGGGCCCGCTGCCGCCGAGCATCGCCGCGTTGACCTCGATGCGCGATCGAGCCAAACCGATAACGGCCGACGAGCGGCGGGGCCGGATCGAGCGGGCGCGCCGGCTCATGGCCGAGCAACGGATCGACGCCGTCATTCTGACGGGCGGGACGTCCCTGAATTACTTCACCGGCATCCGGTGGGGCACCAGCGAGCGCCTGTTCGCCGTCGTCATCCCGAAAGTCGGAAACCCCTACATTGTTACGCCGGCGTTCGAGGAGGACCGTACGCGCGAGCAGCTCGTGGATGGTCCCATGGCGCACACCGACGTCGCGACCTGGCAGGAGGACGAGAGTCCGTTCGCGCTGGTCGCGCAGGGTCTGAAGGATCGCGGCCTCGCCGCTGGACGGATTGGAGTCGAAGAGACGACGAAGTTCGTTTTCGCTGACAGCATGGGCGGCGCTGCCCCGGCGCTGAAGGCCGTCAGCGCGACGCCGATTACTGCGGGCTGCCGAATGATCAAAGACGCGCACGAAGTGGCCTTAATGCGGCTCGCCTGCCAGGTGACGCTTACCTGCTACGAGGCGGTCTACAAGGCGCTCGAACCGGGCATGACCCAGAACCATGTCGGCAGCCTCATCGCCGCAGCGTACGGCCGCCTCGGATTTCCTGGTTTCGCTAGCGTGCAGGTCGGCGAATATACGGCGCTCCCACATGGGTCCATCACGCCACAGACGATCGTGGAGGGCACCATCATCATGATCGACGACGGCTGCACCGTTGAAGGCTATCAGTCGGACATTACGCGGACGTTCGTGCTCGGCAAAGCAACGGACAAAATGAAGAAGGTCTTCGACATCGTGCACGCGGCGCAGGCAGCCGCGCTCAAAGCGGCCCGGCCTGGCGTGCCGCTCGAGGACATCGACGCGTCCGGCCGGAAGGTCATTGTCGACGCCGGCTACGGCCCGGGGTTCAAGTTCTTTACCCACCGCCTCGGGCATGGCATGGGCATGGACGGACACGAATGGCCGTATCTGGTGAAGAACAACATGTTCGGGTGGGACAAGGCGCTGAAGCTGCAGCCCGGCATGGTCTTCAGCGACGAGCCCGGCATCTACATCCGCGGAGAGTTCGGCGTGCGCCTGGAGGACGATATGCACATCACCGCCGACGGCGCCGAGCTCTTCACGCCGCAGAGCCCGTCGATCGAACGTCCGTTCGGGTGAGTGGGTCTTCTTCGAGTCAGTTCTTGATGCAGGTGACGAGCGACCAGATCCGCGGGACGTTCACTTTCTCGATCGAGACAGGGTTGAGCTCGGCTTGCGCGAGGAACGCCGGAAGATCGAGATCCGACTTGAAGCCGATGTGCACCGTTGCCGGCGAAATGATCCGCTCGATGCGGGCGATGAAGCCGTTTCGACTGAGAAAGTGATTCAGGATGACAATGCGGCCGCCAGGACGGCAGACGCGGCGCATCTCCCTCGTGACGGCGACAGGGTCGGGGACGACGCTGATGACGTAGGGAGCGTAAACGATATCGAAGGTATCGTTGGCGAACTTGAGGTTCGCAGCGTCCATCTGCATCACGTGGACGTTCCGGACGCCCTTGCGGGCAATCCGGTTGCGCGCCTTCTCGAGCATCGGGCTCGACAGGTCGATGCCGGTCACGGTGCAGTCGCGCGGATAGAGCGCGGCATTGATCCCGGTGCCGACGCCCACTTCCAGGACGCGCTCACCGGTCTTGATCCCCATCCGTTGAATCGCATCGACGCGGCCCGGGTGCAGCACGGGCCCGAACATGATGTCGTAGACCGACGCGAGCTTCTCGTACACATTCGCGACGAAGTCGTTCTCGACCACGGTGACCGACAGCGCCCGGGTGGCGGCATCGGACCCTACAATTTCGACAATTTCTTCACCGTCTCGCGAGCGGTTCGAATCAAATAAGGCCATCAGTTGACCTCGGCCCAGCGACTATACCTTTGGACCGCTAGCGAAGTCCATCAATCACTGCCAACGCGGCATCCACGTCACCAGACTGGGTGGACACCTGCACACCCTGCACGGCGCCGCGCAGTTCCGCTGTGATCTCGCGCGCAATGGCGATCCCTTCGGCCGAGGCGGCCTCGGGAAGCTCGGCGCGCCGCATGCGCTCGATGAGCGCGTCCGGCACGCGCACGCCCGGCACTTCGTTCGCCATGAACTCGGCGTTACGGACGCTCTCGAACGGGAACACGCCCGCGACGACAGGCAGCCTGGCGGGCTCGATGCGCTTGAGAAATGCCTCGAACGCCCGCACGTCGAACACTGGGCGGGTCATCACGAACTCCGCGCCGGCTTCCACCTTGTAGTCGAGCCGCCGGAGCTCCTGGTCCAGGTTGGACGCGCCCGGGTTCACCGAGACGCCGACGTGAAAGGCCGTCGGCGCTCCAATGGCCTGCCCGCCCACGTCGCACCCGTGGTTCAGCCGTGACACCACGTTGGTGAGCCCGATCGAGTCCACATCGAACACGGCGGTCGCGTCCGGATAGTCGCCCACGCGACCGGGGTCGCCCGTGATGAGGAGCAGGTTCCGGAGCCCCATGGCGTGTGCGCCCAGGAGATCGGACTGGATGCCGAGCAGGTTGCGGTCGCGACACGCATAGTGCAACACCGTCTCGATGCCGGCCTGCTGCTCGATGAGGACTGCCAGCGACAACGCGCTGATCCGGGCCCCGGCGCGGAGGCCGTCGGGAACGTTCACCGCGTCCACGCCGCGGATCCGCAGGCGCCGCGCGCGCTCGACGATCTGGTCGATCTGAAAGCCGCGAGGCGGCAGCAGCTCGACGGCGACGACAAACGTTCCGCGCGCCATGGCGTGAGCGAGCCGGGACTTCTGCTCCCGGCCGATCGGCGGGGCGGTCCCCTGGACCGGGACCGTCAGGCCAGATGCGATGGCGCTCCTGGCGGCGCCGCTCGATGCCCGCGCAGCCTCCCGCTCCCCGGGGCCGCCGCGCACGACCGACGGTGCAAGGCCGCGGACCGCGGTCTTGATCTGGCGGATGTGCTCCGGCGTAGTCCCGCAGCATCCGCCGACAATCCGCACGTTGTGCAGGATGAATCGGCGAGCGTAGGACGCCATGTACTCGGGCGAGCACAGGTAGATATTGCGGCCCTCTACGTCGCGCGGCTTCCCCGCGTTCGGCTGGGCCGACAACCTCAGCCGCGTGACGGCCTCCATGCGCTCGATCGTGTCGAGCATCGGCGCCGGACCAACCGCGCAGTTCACGCCAAGAATCGTGGCGCCGCGGCGCTCGAGGTCGGGCGCAAAGCGTTCGGGAGGCGTGCCGTCCAGCGTGTTCCCGTCCTCTTCGGTCGTCATCTGGGCGACGATCGGGCCGTCCGAGACGCTGCGCACCGCGTCGATAGCCGCGCCAATCTCGTTGAGGTCGCGAAACGTTTCCAGGATGAACAGATCCACGCCGCCATCGGCGAGCGCCTGGGCCTGCTCGCGGAAGTACTCGCGGGCTTCGTCGACGCCGGTCTTGCCCCACGGCTCGATGCGGATGCCAAGGGGACCGATAGCGCCCGCGACATACGCCTTGCCGTCCGCGGCATGGCGCGCGATGCGGGCACCCTGCTCGTTGATCGCGTGAAGCTTGTCGGCGATGCCGAACGACGCCAGCTTGATGCGATTCGCGCCGAACGTATTCGTCTCGACGATGTCGGCGCCGGCGCGGACGTATTCCTGGTGCACCTCGGCGACGAGATCCGGCTGCGTCACGTTCAACGCGTCGAAGCTCTTGTTGATGAAGACGCCCTTCGCATAGAGCATCGTCCCCATCGCGCCATCGCAGACCAGGACGCGCTCGTCAAGGGCTTCGGGAAATCTCTGCATGTGGTTAATTGGTTATCGGGTTATCGGGTTATTGAAAAGCCGGAACGCTGAACGCGAGCGTGCTCCAAATGACCAGATAACCGGATAACCAAATAACAAGATTACCAGATTGCCGTATCGAGCCGGTCGGTCTTGAACGTCTCAGCGTCGATCAGCAGGTACGACTTCGTCACGACGTCCAGCCCGATCGAACGCGCCCCCTGGCGGACCGAGTCCGTGAATTCGTGGTGATGGCCGAAGAGGTGGAGCCGCGGCCGCATCGCTGCGAGCACGTCGTTCAGAACGGTTTTCCCCGCGTCGAGGCGACGGCCGGCCGGATAGAACGGGCGGGGCGCTTCGTGCGTCAGCAGGACGTCGATCTTCGTGAGCGCTTTGCACACCAGCACTTCGTCGCGCACGAAGTGCCTGCGTTTGTCGTCCCGGCTCTTGCCGAGCTTGAGCGACGCGGCCGACATCTTCCGCCCTCTTGAGTGCGGCAGCGAACTTGCCGGCGTGTTGTACCAGCTCGGCGCGAACGTGCCGCCGAGCGCCGCGACCCGCCACGGTCCGACGCTGTACGGTCCGCCGTTGGGCAGGTAGTGGAGCGTCGGCGCGGGCGGGTGGCCGGCGATGGCGGCCGCGATCACGTCGAAGTCCTCGTTGTTGCCTTTGATCCAGAAGAGAGGGGCGATCGGCTCGAAGTACTCGCCCTCGTTGCTGGCGACGTCGCCGACCGAGACCCACAACGGCACGTCCGCATGCCGCTTCATGATGGTCTGAACCGTGTCGAACTCGCCGTGGATGTCGCCCAGGGCGCCGATGAGCATCTCAGCACGGACTGGGACTGGACAATTGTCGCTGGCCCGGTCCCAGAGAGCCTAACCGACAGCCCCGGCGCCTGGTGTCGGCCCCGTCGACGCCGGGACGAGCAGGTCCTGCTTGTCCCAGACGAAGTCGTCCTTGCTGTAGACAGCGAGCTCGTAGTCCTTGCCCATGAAGATCGCGCCGACCGGGCAGGCTTCCTCGCAGTAGCCGCAGAAGATGCAGCGGGTCTTGTGAATCTGGTACACCGACGCGTAACGCGGCCCCGCCTGCACGGTGCCGTCATTCTCGGCGGCCTCCAGGTAGATCGCGTCCGCGGGACAGGCGACCGAGCACAGCCCGCAGGCGACACACTTCTCCAGACCGTTTTCGTCGCGCATCAGCACCTGCTTCCCGCGCCATTTGGGGAACATCGGCACCTTCTCGTCCGGGTAATTCACCGTAATCGGCTTCTTGAAGAGGTACCTCAGGGTCGTCGCGAACCCGACGATGAACGGACGAATCACAGCCATTGCTCTCAGTTTACCCGGCCGATAAGATCAATGTAAACCGATGCAAGTCCTCCTCACGACATTGGTCGTCAAGCTTGCGGTCGTGGCCGCGCTCGCGACCATGCTCGTACGGTACCGGCGGTTCCGTCACATCCTCATCTTCGAGCGCCGGGCGTGGCCCGACCGCCTGACGTTTGCCCTCAGCCTCGGCATTCCCCTGGCGAGCGGTGTCGCGTCGAGAGTCCTGCTCAACTACAACGCCGCGGATCTCACCCTCGAGGGCTCGTTTCTCGCCGGGCTGATCGCCGGGCCGTACGCCGGCGCGCTGGTCGGTCTGATGGTCGGGCTGCCGCCGCTCTTCGCCGGCGAGTGGATCGCGCTGCCGTTCGCTGTCGGCTGCGGCTTCGCCGGGGGCGGGCTCCGCGAGCTGTGCCCGAAGGAATCGATCTGGCACTTCTCCCCGTTCGTTTTCACGACCATCCATCGACGCGCGTGGCAGATGCTGCGATCGCTGCAGGTCGACTGGCAGGTCGTGCTGATCCTCGCGCCGATCGGCCTCGAGCTGCTCCGCCAGGCGCTCGCGTGGCGGTGGAACGACAACCATCGGCTCTTCTACATGGCGCCCGGTTCGATCTGGATGCTGGTCGCCGTGCTGCTTGCGACGGTGCTCTCGGTCGCGACGCCGATCAAGATCTGGAACAACGCGCGCATCGAGCATCGGCTGCAGGAGCAGGAAAAGCTGCTGCTCGCCGCGAAGATCGAAGCCCTGGCCAGCCAGATCAACCCCCATTTCCTGTTCAACACGCTGGCGTCGATCTCGTCCCTCATCCGCACGCAGCCCGAGACCGCGCGCATGCTGATAACGAAGCTGTCGGGCCTGCTGCGCCGACTGATGCGGAGCACCGACCATTTCGTCACGCTGCGCGAAGAGCTCGAGTCCGTGGACGAGTACCTCGACATCGAGGTCGTCCGGTTCGGGCCTCAGCTCTCAGTGGTCAAGGAGATCACCCCTGACACCCTCGACGTGATCGTCCCCAGCATGATCCTGCAACCCTTGGTTGAAAACTCCATCAAACACGGCCTCGCGCGCAAGGTAGGCGGCGGGCGCATTACCATTAAGGCGATGCTGCACGATGCCCACACGGTGATCGAGGTGCACGACGACGGGCTCGGGATGACCGAGGACCGGCTCGAGCGCGCCCTCGGTGGCGGCATCGGCCTCAGCAACGTCAACGAGCGCCTGCGGACGATTTACGGCGCCCATTACCACTTGAAGCTGACCAGCGTCCCGGGGCAGGGCACATGCGCGCGCGTCGAGATCCCCGAGCTTGCCGTGCCCGAGCGTGTGACCGCCTAGCCATGGATCTGCGCGCCGTCGTCGTCGACGACGAACAGCTGGCCCGCGACGAGCTCAGCTATCTGCTCGGCCGCATCGGCGGCGTCGAGATCATGGCCCAGGCCGGTAACGGTGTCGAAGCGCTCACCACGATCGGCCGGCTGCAGCCGGACGTCGTGTTTCTCGATGTCCAGATGCCAGGGCTCACGGGCTTCGAGGTCGCGCGGCGCCTGCTCGACACGCGCGCGCCGTCCCAGATCGTGTTTGTCACCGCCTACGATCAGCACGCGATCGAGGCGTTCGAGGTCAACGCCGTCGACTACCTGCTGAAGCCGGTCGAGCAGGCGCGGCTCGAGGTCGCCGTCGATCGCGCCCGGCGACGCATCTCCGTCGAGCACGCCTTCGATCGGACAGTCACGTCAGGCGTGGACACCGCTCAGCTCGAACGAATCGTCCAGCTGGTCGCCGAGCGCCAGAACCGGCGCGAGCGGCTCGCGATCAAGGTGGGCGATCGGTTCACGCTCGTTCAGGCCGAAGACGTCATCTTCGCATCGCTTGGCGACGACGGCATCGCCGTCGTTACCGAGCAGCACGCGGGGACGTCCAGCTACCGTACGCTGGACGAGCTGCAGGAGCGGCTTGATGCGAGCGTCTTCTGGCGCGTCCACCGATCGCATCTCGTGAACATCAACAAGATCAAGGAGATCGTGCCTTGGTTCAGCCGGAATTACATTCTTCGGATGAAAGACCCCAAGTCGACGGAGATTCCAGTCAGCCGCACGCAGACCAAGCGGCTCCGGGAGTATCTGAAATTGTGATCGATCACTCGGCCGGAGTCGGCGCGCTGCAGCCGCCCGATCTCCGCCTCACGAGCCCCAGCCTCACGCTGGCTCAAGTGAAGGAGGAGCTGATCGCCTGGGTGAAGACGCTGGTGTCGGCCGCGGTCTACGCCATCCTCATCGTCACGTTCGGCTTCCAGGTCGCGCGCGTGGAAGGCCAGAGCATGGCGCCCACGCTCGAGGACCAGGACCGTCTGATCGTCAACAAGCTGATCTACCGCATCGGTGAGCCGCGGCGCGGCGATATCGTGATGCTCTACTACCCGCTCAATCCCGAGAAATCATTCGTCAAGCGCGTGATAGCTGAGGAGAACGACACGGTCCGGATCGTGGACGGCCGCGTCTACGTCAACGACATCCCGCTCCGGGACGACTATGTGCCGTTGGAATTCCGCAGCCATGACGACTGGGGCCCGACGGTGATTCCGGAGGGCTACTACTTCGTCATGGGCGACCATCGGAACAACAGCTCCGACAGCCGTCACTGGGGTATGGTGCCCAAGAAATACATCATCGGCAAAGTCCAGCTGCGCTGGTGGCCCGTCCCCACGGCGCGCGTGTTCTAGTGCGGCCATCGTAATTGGCTGGGGGCCCAGTGCCGGTTGCTCAAAGCCCGCTCGCGAACGTCACCGAGCCTCCGGATGCCGGCCATCAGCTGCCGCCCATCGCGCGATACGCCGCTGTCTCGGGCGTGCTCATTCGCGTGCTGCTGCTCAACCTCCTGGTCGCGGCGGCGAAGATTGTCTTCGGGTACCTGAGCGGTGCCATCAGCATTCTGTCCGACGGGTTTCATTCGCTCACCGACGCCGCTTCGAACGTAGTCGGCCTCGTCGGCGTCCAGGCGGCCAAGCAGCCCCCGGATGAAGACCATCCCTACGGGCACCGGAAGTACGAGACCGTTGCCGCCGGCCTGGTGACGGTCTTCCTGCTGCTGGTCGTCGTCGAGGTCCTGCGCAACGCCATCAACAATCTGTCGGGGCGCAGCACGCCACACGAAGTCGGCACCTGGAGCATCGTGGTGATGCTCGTCAGCATCGCCATCAACCTGTTTGTCGTCGACTACGAGTCGCGCGAGTCGAGGCGGCTCACAAGCGAGGTGCTGCTCGCCGACGCCATGCAGACTCGTGGCGATGTCTGGACCTCGCTGACCGTGATCGCCGCGCTCATCGGCGCGCGCGCCGGCCTGCCCATTCTCGATCCGCTCGCCGCCATCGTCGTCGCCGGCTTCATCGGCCATGCCGGCTACCAGATCGCGAGGACGACGACGCGAATCCTGAGTGATCGGATTGTCATCGCGGAGCCGGACATCGAGCAGGTCGTCATGAGCGTGGCGGGCGTTCTGGGTTGCCACCAGATCCGCACGCGCGGCACGGTGGATCACGTTTTTCTGGACCTGCACGTCTGGCTGCCAGCGGCGATGCCGTTGACGCAGGCGCACGCGCTCTCGCACGTCGTGAAAGATCGGCTGATGGCGCGCTACCCGCAGATCGTCGACGCGGTCATCCACATCGAGCCCGCGCCGGGAGGCTGACAGGGCGTAGCCCCGGCGGAGCGGGTGACCTATCCGCCGTAGCCTCCGGCGGAGGCGGGCCCGGCTTTCTTGATTACCTTGATCTCGAACACTTTCGGCCAGAGCTTGCCGGTCACGAAGAGACGGTCGCGGGCGGCATCGTAGGCAATGCCGTTCAGCACGTCTGTGCGCGCGCGCTCGGCGGGAGTGAGGAGCCCCTGCAGGTCGATGTAACCCGTCACACGCCCGGTATCGGGGGCAATCCGCACCACGTAGTCGGTCGTCCAGATATTCGCGAAGATTTCGTTCTTCACGACTTCGAGCTCGTTGAGCTGTCGAACCGGCGCGCCCGCGGCGGTAACTTTGATGCGCCGCCGCTCGGCGAACGTGGTCGGGTCGAGGACGCGCAGCTCGTCGCTGCCGTCACTCATGATCAAGCTGCGGCCGTCGTGGGTCAGGCCCCATCCCTCGCCCGAATAAGCAAATCGCTGTTTGGGCTCGAATGTCGCTTTGTCGTAGACAAGCGCAACGCGCGACTGCCACGTCAGCTCGATCAGGTCAGACTTCCAGACGGTGATGCCTTCACCGAAGTGCGCCTGGGGCACGTCTCGCTTCTGCAGCACCTCGCCGGTCTCGATCTTGACCCGACGGATCGACGAGCGTCCATTCAGACCCGTGCCCTCGAAGAACACGCCGTCCACGTACTCCAGCCCCTGCGTGAAGGCATCCGGATCGTGCGGGTACGTCTGGACGACCTGATAGCCGAAGAGCGGCACGTCGCGCGGCGGCACGACCCGGGCGGGCGACTGAAAGCCGTAGAGCACCATGGCGGCGATGGACACGGGCGCAAGCCGCATCGCCCGCCATTGTAGCCGATGGCTTGAAGCGGGCTGAAGACTCATGGTCGCGTGCAGTTGCCTGCGCCCTCGATCCCTAACGACTCTAATACCCGGCGGCCTTGTCCACGACGTTGAGGAGCGGCTCGCCGCGATCGAGGCGTCGAAGATTCTCGGCGAACAGGCCGACAAGCGGCGTCCAGTAGTCCTGCATGGCGCCCGAAGTGTGCGGCGTGATGATGACGTTCGGCAGATCCCAGTAGGGGCTGGACGGATCGAGCGGCTCGCGCGTGAACACATCCAGCGCCGCGCCGCCGAGCCGACCGTCCCGAAGCGCGTCCACCACGGCATCGTCGTCTATCAACTTGCCCCGGGCGATGTTGATGAGCAGCGCGCCGCGCTTCACGCGATCGAGCTCGCGGCGACCGATGATGTGCTTCGTGTCCGGCGTATGCGGCATCGAGAGGATGACGATGTCGCTCGACGGCAGGAGGTCGAGAAGGCGATCGGGACCGAAGACGCCGATCTCGGGGGGCGCGCCGGCCGCGCGGTCGTCGGCTCGACCGTCCGGCCGCCGCCGGATGCCGGTGATCGCCATGCCGAAGGGCGCGGCCAGCGTCGCGATCTCGCGGCCGATCGAGCCGAGGCCCACGATCGTCATGCGCCGGCCATGGAGCGTCCACACGCCCGAATCGGGTCCCTCGAGCTCGTCCTGCGCCCAGCGATGAGCGTTTTGAGCGCGCAGTGCGTGGGGCAGACGGCGCGCCAGCGCGATCGTCACGCCGATCACGTGCTCCGCGATCGAGCGGGCACGGATGCCTCGAGCGCTCGTGATGATGACGGGGCTTGCGAGCAGTTCCGGAAACATCAGGCTGCCGATGCCCACCGCGGGACTCTGGACCCAGCGCAGGCGCGCCGCGTTCGGAAACACCGCGCGGTCGATGAACGGCGTGAATGCCACGTCAGCCGCCGGCAGCTGGCGGTTAATTGCCTCGCGATCCCACGCTTCGAGGAACTCGTGCTGCGGAAACTCGTGGCGCAGGTCATCGACGAACCGCTTCGGGAGAACCCAAATCGCAGCCGGCGAAATAACACCCACCAGGATGTTCATAAGATTTGAGGATCTGCGGATGTGAGGATGTGAATCCTCAAACCCTGAAGTCTGCTCGTCTCCGATATGCCCCCGATCTTCCCCCCTTCTTGGACAGCAGCCGTATGCTGCCGATGACCATCGACTTGTCCACGGCCTTGATCATGTCGTAGATAGTGAGCGCGGCGACGGCGACGGCGGTGAGCGCCTCCATCTCGACGCCGGTCTGCGCGGTCGTCCGCACGCGCGCCTCGATGTCGTAGCCGCGCGCGGTGGGGATCAGATCGACGCTCACGCTCGACAGCGGCAGCGGATGGCAGAGCGGGATGAGCGACGCGGTCTGCTTCGCGGCGAGAATGCCGGCCAGCCGCGCGGTCTGCAGGGGATCGCCCTTCTTCACCGTGCCCCGGCGGATCTGGGCGCGCGCCCCCGCGGACATGCGGATCGACCCTCGCGCAACCGCTTCTCGCGCCGTGATCGGCTTGTCGCCGACATCCACCATCTTGACGCGGCCCCGCGCGTCAAGATGCGTGAGCGCGTGCTTACTCATGCTCGCCTTCCCCCTGAGCCAGAAAGAACGACAGGCTTTCCAGCGAGACGGTGAGGTCGACGCCCTTCAGCTTGATGCCCGGTGGAACCTCCAGCGTGCCGGGCGAAAAGTTCAGCACGGCCTTGATGCCGGCGGCGACGACCAGGTTGAGCACGTGCTGCGCCGATGGCGCAGGCACGGCGATCACCGCGATGCGGATACCGTCGCGCCGCGCGATCTTCCGCAGATCGTGGATGTCGTGGATCGGCACGCCGCCGCGGGACCGCTGCCCGACTTTCTCGCGCAGGTTGTCGAAGAGGGCGGAGATCTCGAAGCCCTCCTGCCGGAACCCCGGGTAGTCCGCGAGCGCCAGGCCGAGGTTGCCGGCCCCCATGATCGCGACCCGCAGCTTTCGATCGAGCCCGAGGATCTGGCGCAGATGGCGCTTCAGGTCGCGGACGTAATAGCCAACGCCTCGGACACCGAACTCGCCGAAGTACGCAAGGTCCTTCCGAATCTGCGCCGCGTTCAGGTGGAACTGCTCCGCCAGCGCCTGAGACGAGATGGTCCGGAGACCGGCGCTGTCGAGCGCGTTGAGACAGCGCAGGTAGACCGACAGGCGGTTGGTGGTGAGCTCGGAGACCTGCTCGACGCTCTGTCTGGCCGTTGGGACTTTGGCCGGCACTTTGTTCGCTGGTTTCACAAGCCAGTGCCGAATTGTAACAAAAGGGCGGCGGCTCGTGCGAGATGCGGGATGCTGTCCCCGCTGTGCAGCGCGGTGCCGCGCCCCCGCGCGCAGCCTTTCAAAAAATGAATGCTAATATCCCGGCCCTATGGCCACTCCCGCCCTGCGCCAGACAGAGTTTCAACCCTATATACGCGCCTCGCAGTCCCCGGCCGAGTTCACGCTCAAGGCCGTCGTCATCGGCGCCATATTCGGCCTCATTTTCGGCGCGTCGACCGTGTACCTGGGCCTGCGGGCGGGGCTGACTGTCAGCGCGTCGATTCCCATCGCCGTGCTCGCCATCTCGGTGCTGAAGAAGCTGGGCGGGTCGACGATCCTCGAGAACAACATCGTCCAGACAATCGGATCGGCCGGCGAATCCGTCGCGGGCGGCGTCGTCTTCACCATCCCGGCCTTGATATTCCTGACGCCCTACGGACCGAGCTACTTCGGCTACTTCCAGATCACGATGCTCGCGCTGGCCGGCGGCATCCTCGGCATCTTGATGATGATCCCGCTGCGGCGGGCCCTCATCGTCAAGGAGCACGGCGTCCTGCCGTACCCGGAAGGGTCGGCGTGCGCGGACGTGCTCATCGCCGGCGAGCGTGGCGGGGAGTTGGCGGCCACGGTCTTCACGGGCCTGGGCGTTGGAGCGCTCTGGAAATCGCTGTCGTGGATCGTGCAGCTGTTCCGGACGGTCGTCGGCTATGGCATGGCCCGCGGCAGCTTTTTCCCCAACGCGACGCTGAACGTCGACATCTCGCCGGAGTACATGGGCGTCGGCTACGTCATCGGGCCGCGGATCGCCGGCGTGATGTTCGCCGGAGGGGTGTTGTCCTGGATGGTGCTCCTGCCGCTGCTCTCCATCGTCGGCCGCTACATGCCCGCGCCCTTCCCGCCCGTCCCCGCGAGCGGGCTGCGCATCGATCAGATGAGCGCGCAGCAGATCTGGAGCGCGTACATACGTTATACCGGTGCCGGCGCTGTCCTCGCCGCGGGCATCATCACGCTCTGCCGGACCATTCCGACCATCGTGTCCTCGTTCCGCGACAGCATGAAGGACTTCGCCACGCGCGGCGGTGGCGGCACGACGCTGCGGACCGAGCGGGACATCCCGATCAGCGTCGTTCTCGTCGGCTCGGTGCTGCTTGCCGTGTTCCTGGCCGTGGCCCCCAAGCTGCCGACGCAGGGCAATATCCTCGCTGCGGTCCTGACGATCATCTTCGGCTTCTTCTTCGTGACCGTGTCATCTCGGATCACCGGCCTCATCGGCACGTCGTCGAACCCTATCTCGGGGATGACCATCGCAACGCTGATTCTCACCTGCTCCATCTTCGTCGGCATCGGCTGGACCGGTGACTACTACGCGCCCATCGCGATCTGCGTGGGCGCCGTCGTCTGCATTGCGGCCGCGCAGGGCGGCGGGACGTCACAGGACCTGAAGACCGGCTATCTTGTCGGCGCGACGCCGCTCTATCAGCAGCTTGGGCTCGTGGTCGGCGTCGTGACCTCGGCGTTTGTCATCGGCCTGACCACGCTGTACCTGCACAGCGTGATGGGCATCGGGTCGACGGCGCTGCCGGCGCCGCAGGCGACGCTCATGTCCACGATCATCAAAGGGCTGCTGAGCCGGAACCTGCCGTGGGGCCTGGTCCTCGTCGGCGTCTTCATCTCGGTGACGCTGGAGTTGTGCGGCATCCACTCGCTGTCGTTTGCGGTCGGCTCCTACCTCCCCATCGCGACAACGGCGCCGATCTTCGTCGGAGGGCTCGTCCGCGCGTACGTTGAAAAGAAGACCGGGCTCAAGGAAGAATCCGAAGTGGGCGCAGGCACGTTGTACAGTTCAGGGCTCATTGCGGGCGGATCGCTGGCGGGCATTCTCTACGCCGTGCTGTACGGACGGAATATCATTCACGACGCCGAAGGCGTCGAGGGCATCGTGCCTTTCCTTCATGAAGGCACGACTGGTATGGTATTCGGAGCCCTGTTGTTCGTCGGGCTTGCGGTTGTTCTGGCACGCGCCGCGCAAAAGAAGATCATGTAGCCGGGGCTCGCAATCGAGCCGAACGCGATGAAACGAATCCTGCTCTTCCTCGCCCTGGCGGCGACTGTCTCGGCGCAGCCCAACGCGCGCCGCGCGACCAACATCGCGGCTCTCAAAGGCTTCCCCGGCTTCTATCACGCCCGCCCGATCATCATCGTCGCCAGCGTCGGAATTGAGAAAGACGAGCTGCGCGTATCCGACGAGGGTGAGTCCATTCGGCTGGTGTTCAAGGGCAGCGCGCCCGACGGACTCGACGAGATCCGCGGCGAATTCTGGGATATTGGCCGCATGAAGCCTGACGACATCAGGCTCAACGGGTACGACCTGCGGGCAACGTTCAAGGTGGATCCCCAGGCGCCGTGGCCGCGACCCGGCGACGTCACTGCCATTATCGCGACCGCGGTGACGCCCGCCACGCCGCCTCCGGCGCCCTCCATCCGCTCGATCGTGCTCCACGCGTCCCGCTACCTCGACCAGAAGGTCACGATCACGGGACAGTTCTCGGGCCGGAACCTGATGGGCAGCCTGCCCGAGGCGCCCGGGAAGAGCCGGTACGACTTCGTGTTGCGCTCGACGGACGCCGCCCTCTGGGTCATCAACATGCGGCCGAAGCTGCGCGACGCGAACAACAAGGAGATCGAGCTCGGGCTGGACGCGCGCATCGACACGAGCCGCTGGCTCGAGGTCCGCGGCACTGTGCAGCAGAGCCGGGGTCTGATGTGGATCGACGCAGAGGCAGGCAGCCTGAAGCTGGTTCGTCCGCCGCAGGAAACAACAGTTGAGACCGACGAGCCGATTCACGTGGCCCCCGCGCCGCCCCCCGAGGTCATCTTCAGCGCGCCGACAGACGAAGAGACGGACGTCCTCCAGAACACCAGCGTCCGCGTCCAGTTCTCGCGCGATATCGATCCGGCGACGCTCAAAGGACGGATTCGAGCCCGGTACTTCGGAGCGCAGTCGGCCGGGCGCGGAGAGCCCGCCAGACCGGCCTTGGAGCTGACCACCCAATACAACGGCGCGAACCGCGTGCTCGAGATCCGCTTCGCAAAGCCCCCGGAGCGCTTCAGCACGCTGAAGATCGATCTACTGGATGGGATCCTTGGAACAGACGGCCAGCCTCTCAAGCCGTGGACGCTCACGTTCTCCATCGGGGGGTCGTGAGCTCTGAGGCGGGCTGAAGACTCATGGTCGCGTGCAGT
>DASZFS010000468.1:0-4524 GCA_035939575.1 Vicinamibacterales bacterium
TGGGTGTCTTGCCGTCTGGCAGGAGGGAAAGCGTGTAGTTCTTCACGTCCAACAGCTGCGTTCCTTGCGGTCCATACTTCACCTTCATAGGGTAGTTGGCGTTCCGCAGCGAATCCACATCGACAGAATCGGACTTGGTGCGGTCGAACGCATATCCGCCATCGAAATACACCCGAAGGCCGAAAGTTGGCCCAGGTGGCCCCGGCCGGTGCAGCAGCCATCCAAAGTACAGCCCGAGGAGCCCGGCTGCGAGCAACGACCCTGCAAACGCGAAGGTGGCGGTCGGTCTCATGGGAGCCCTCCGATTCAGCGATTACGGGCGGCAGCCCTGCGTGCTGGTGTAGCCGCAGAGCAGAGCATGGTTTCCGTCCGCCCAGCCTTTGATCCAACCGGAAATTGTCTGATACGTGACGCTCGTCAGGACCGTCGTGCTGTCAGTCGCTCCAGCGGCGCAGTACGACCCCCCACATTGATTGACGCCAATGACGACACGCCGCCGGCCATCGAACGCATAAGCAGCGCCGCCGCTGTCGCCAGGCTCCCCGACGACCCGACCACCGTTCCCCCAGTTGCCGAGCACCTGCATCGTGTCGCTGGACCCCTCGATCGTGCCGGTGCCCTCCCTGAATGTCGGACCGAAGCCGACGCGACGTTTCAAGCGCGCGAACCAACGCGTGATCAATGACGACGGTGCCGTTTCCCCCCAACCTGTCAGGAGTACGGAACGCCCCACGCCTGCAAGTGCCGCATCACGAGAGACGACGTCGAACTCGATACCATTGAGGACGTGCATCAGTTGGCAGAGCGCGATATCGGCAACCGGTGAGGAGGTGCACAGAACGTCGACCTGATTGCCGTCGACTTCTACGGCGATGTCCCACTGACCTTCAGCAGCCACGGTTACGCAGTGGCCGGAGGTCATTAATGAGTCGGCCCCCACGAGCGTTGCGCTGCATGGGACATCGAACGTGGCCGACAATGACGCGGGAAAGTTACGCTCGGGGTGAGGCACTTTGTGGCCGTACTGCAGAAACGTCTTCACCGTCGACGCGTGAATGTCTGTGACCGGGCGGAAAAGGAGCCGCGGGGGTCGAGGCGAGGGCAACCCGAGCGCGGCAACGATCGCGATAGCCGCAATCGGGAGGACAAGCATGAGCGTCGCGATGTTCGGGCGCATCAGAGACAGCTCCAGTTCTTGCGGTGGTTCACGAACCGCACCCGTGCCATCGCCGCGTCAGGAAGGTCCTGACGGGCGAGTTCCGCCCCTATGGGATCCCGCGAGACCGCGAGCTGCGATACGTTCAGGCCATCAGGAATGCCGTGTTCCCGCCGGCCAGCAGCTGCCCGAATCGCGGATTATTCATCATCAGGTGCCGGGTGACAAGAGTCGTCCCTGTAGACGGACGAGCACGGGGTTTTCGCTTGCTCGAACGCGCTTTATAATTTCTTCGCGGTTGACGGGTGTCTGGTCGTGGGTGTTGGGCGGCAGAAAGTCGGATGTCTCTCTCGGAATCTCGATAGGCCCGACTTATCGGCGCGGACCCGCCTGCGTGCACCAGTACAACCAGGACCGGCCCCATCAGTCCTCACCCACGGAATGCGCGTGCAGTGAAAGACGAAGTCACCGCCTTTATGACCGGAATTCCGAATAGGCACGTATTGCGGCGACTCCGGCGATCGGCCGGCGACGAGCACGGTCACTGCTCAACGGCGACGATTTCCTCGCCCGCCTGAGACACGAGAGGCCGATTCGTGGTCTGACCTATCCACCATCGGACTTACGCACACCGCCGAGGTGAGCCAATGCCTCGCGCACGACATGTTCAACCAGTTGGCTGTCACGTTTGACCTTGCCCATCAGCATCGCACCCTGGATCATCGCGAGACAGAAATCGGCGAGCTGCTCCTCCTGCACGTGCGGCTCGAGCCGGCCGCCTGCTTTCTCTCTGATGAAGAAGGCCGCGAGCTTCCCCTTCGCCACCTCGAAAATCAAACTCAGATCCTGGCGGATCAATTCATCGTTCTCCGTCACTTCGTTTCCAATCGTGCCGAACGGACACCCGCGAGTCATCCGATAACTCTTTTGCAGCATGATCTGCGCATTGAACCAGCCCGCGAGATCGTCCCATGACGTGATGTTGTAGTTGAGCGAGCCGCTCCCGTTCCGAATCGCCTCGAGGTACGTCTGAAGGACCTCGTGAACGAGACCCTCCTTGTTCCTGAAGTAGTGGTAGAACTGCCCTTTGCCGGTCCCTGACGCTTCGATGATCTGGTCGGGACTCGTTGCTGCCACTCCCTGCTTGTGGAACAGGTCGGCGGCGGCAGCGAGGATCTGCTTGCGAGTCTCATCTCCCTTGGCGGTATGGGCGCTCACGTCATTCTCCATGTTGTACCGTCAGGTACAATCCGATCCGATTTGACGATGGCCCGGCGTCATCGGCGAAGGCCTTCGGTTCTGTACTTGTTCCCTGCCAGAACATCGCGTAACTTACCGGCGCTTTGTACCAGATCGTCCACCGCGCCGCGAGCACAATTACCGCGCGGGTTCCGCGTGCAGGTGGCGACCGGACCGCTTGACGGAGACATCAATGGCGCAAAACGAGTGGGGCGTGATTGTCGAGCAGCGGGACGTCCTCGAGCTCCGGTGGCTTCCAACGACCTCGACGATGACAGACGGTGGCTTCATGGCCACCCTCTGCCTCTTCGTGTGGGAAGCCGAACGGGCCCGACCGAGGGCGCTCCTCATCGACGCAACCGAGTTCAAGCACACGTTCGGTCCCGGCGTCATGGAGTGGCGTGACGCGCACATCATTCCGCGGTACGGCGCCGCTGGTGTTCGCCGGTTCGCATTCCTCATGCCCACGGGGTTTCCCGGGGCCGGAGCGGAAGCCGTCGAGGGCCCCGCTGTCTTCCCTACCAAGTGGTTCGTCGATCGACACGCGGCGCTCGCATGGCTCCGCACCGAGTGACGCGCGCCCAACCCGCTTCCCTCGAAGAGGATTCGCGATGAGTCCGACGACGCTGTTGGGCGTGCAGTTCACATTTTCGCTGGTCCTGTTCGCCTTGGTGGCCAAGTGGTACATCTCCCCGGCCCTGATGAAGCTACCAGTCCACTCCGCGCTGGTGCCGTTGTTTCTCGTACACGTGCTTCGCTATCTGCCGTCGAGCGCGTTCGCCCCTGGGCAAATCGACCCCCACGTGCCAGCGCGTGCCATGGAGGCGATCGCGTACGGCGACTTGGCGTCGGCCGTACTGGCGGTCATCGCCGCGGTGTTCCTCCACTACCGATGGAGCGGCGCGATCGGCGTCGCGTGGATCGTCAACATCGTCATGTCGCTCGACTGGCTGAACGCCGGATTCCTCGCGGCATCCAACCAGCTCGTGACCTATCCGTTGGGCGGCAACTGGTACATCGTCAACTACTACGTTCCGGTCATCGGCGTGGTTCACGTGATGATCTTTGCTCGGTTGCTCAGGCCGCACGTCGCGTGACACGATATCGTCCATTCCGACCGCCGGGAGGAGGCATCGTGAAGGTCTCGCACGTGCATTGCCACGTGGCCGATGTGGCCGAAGCGGTACGCTGGTTCGGCGCACAGTGCAACGTCGCGCCGAGCTTCAGCGACGCTCGCATGGCAGTCCTGCCATCCGGCGAGTTCACGTTGATTCTCGACTCGGCACCGGCCGACAGCGCAGCCACCATCGGCTTCAACACCGCCGATTGCGACGCCGACTTCGCTGCGATGGTGGCGCGGGGCGCCGCCGTGCTGCAGGCGCCGCAGGATCGGCCGTACGGCGCTCGCGTGGCCTACCTCAAAGGACCGGGCGCGCTCACCATCGAGCTCGAGCAACTGCGACACCCGATCTCGTGATCGCCGTCGTGCAGGCCAACACGCGAAGGAGTCAGTAGATGGCACAGTTCCCAGCGCCACTGACGACAAGCCGAACGTGACGCTCGTGCCACCGTCGGATCTCGATCACGCGTCGAGCTTCCTGAATATCCGCGTCGCTGACATCGGCGCCGTCTAGCAAATACCCGAAGCGCGGACGCCGTCTCCTGTCGTCAGCATGGCATCACCTGTTCGCCGAGCATCTGCGTAACCGGCCATGTGCTTTCTCAATCTATCCATGAGTCCGTCCTTCACTCTGATCGATGGGCACGCAGTGCCAGGCCACAGGCCGGCGTCAACGGATGACTGTTTCACTCCAGCATCGTGTCATTCCAGTCGCGGATCACGAATGACTTGACGAGGCCTTCAAGGATGAACGGGTCCTGCCTGGCAAACGCCTCGGCCGCCTCGCGAGTCCTGAAACTTCCCATATTGCCGCGGTCCGCGAAAGGGCCAATGCCGATCACTTCGCCTCTGGCTTTGAACGCATCCACTACGGCCTTGTGCCGCGGATAGACGGCCATGATCGCCTCCATTGAGGCTCCAGACGATTCACCGATGATAACGGCCTTCACTCTTCCTCCTCTATGACTGGGACGCTCACAACCGTCATGTCCTGCGCGCAGACCGATGG
>DASZFS010000469.1:0-24116 GCA_035939575.1 Vicinamibacterales bacterium
AAGGTCATCGCGCTCGCGACGCTCGACCTGATGGGCGTCGGGCGATAGACTGACAGCGGTATGAAATCGATCGCTCGAGTGACCACCTCCGCCGAGGCTGCGTTCGCAGGGCTGGCCGTCTCTGCGGCCCTGCTGGTGGGCGCATGCGGCTCGGAGACGAAGGCGCCGCCGACGCCGGCAACGTCCCCTGGGGGACCGCCGGCGTCGGCCGCTCCTTCACAGCAGGTCGCGATCGGACGACTGCCGGACATCGATATCGGCGCCGTGCTGCAGCATACGAAGGTCCTGTCGTCCGACGAGTACGAGGGGCGCGCGCCGGGGACCAAAGGCGAGGAGCTGACCGTCCGCTACCTGGAGGAGCAATTCAAGAACGTCGGGCTCAAGCCGGGCAACACTGACGGCACCTACGTGCAAAAGGTGCCGCTCGTGGGCATCACGCCGACGCCTGCGCCGCTCGTCTTCAAGAAGGGCGGATCGCCGAGCGCCGCGTCTGGCAAGGCGATCTCGCTCGCGTGGAAGGACGACGTTGTCGCGTGGACCAAGCACGTGGCGCCATCGGCGAGCATTGTCGATTCCGATCTCGTGTTCGTTGGCTACGGCGTCGTCGCGCCGGAGTTCAACTGGGACGACTACAAAGGCGTGGACGTGACGGGGAAGACGCTCGTGATGCTCGTCAACGACCCACCGGTACCCGACCCGGCGAACCCGACCGAGCTGGATCCGAAAACGTTCGGCGGGAAGGCGATGACCTACTACGGCCGCTGGACCTACAAGTACGAGATCGGGCAGCAGAAGGGCGCGGCAGGTGTGCTCATCGTTCACGAGACCGGTCCCGCCGGCTATGGCTTCAACGTGGTGCAGGGAAAGACCGGCGAGCAGTTCGATCTGGTGACGCCCGACAAGAACATGAGCCGTCCGGCGATCGAAGGGTGGATCACCCTGGACAGAGCGAAGGAGCTCTTCCGCGCCGCGGGCCAGGACTTCGACGCGCTGAAGCAGCAGGCCGCGACGCGCGACTTCAAGCCGGTTCCGCTCGGCCTCACGGCCTCGATGACGATCAAGAACACGCTGCGCACCATCAACTCGCGCAACGTGCTCGGCCGGCTGGAGGGGTCGGATCCCGCGCTCAAGGACGAGTACATCGTCTACACGGCGCACTGGGATCACTTCGGCAAGAGCGCCGAAGGCATCTTCCACGGCGCCGAAGACGATGCGCTGGGGTGCGCGTCACTGGTCGAGATCGCGCGCGCGTTCAAGAAGCTCACGGCGCCGCCGCAGCGGTCAATTCTGTTTCTCGCCGTGACGGCGGAGGAACAGGGCCTCCTCGGGTCCGAGTACTACGCCGTGACGCCGATCTACCCGATGGCGAAGACGCTGGCCAACATCAACATGGACAGCTGGAACGTGCACGGGCGCACGAAGGACATGACGCTCATCGGCTACGGCGCATCGGACCTCGATGACTACGCGGCGGCGGCTGCGGCCGAGCAGGGGCGCGTCGTGCACGCGGACGCGGAGCCGGAGAAGGGCTTCTACTATCGATCCGATCATTTCAACTTCGCGAAGCAGGGCGTGCCGGCGCTGAATCCGGACGCGGGTGTGGATTACATCGGGCAGCCAGCCGACTTTGCGAAGAAAACGCGCGACGAGTGGAACGCCGAGCGCTACCACACACCGAAGGACGTCGTCCTGCCCACCTGGAACCTCGACGGCACGCGCGAGGACCTGAAAGTGCTGTTCGCCGTTGGCTATCGCGTCGCGCAGGCGCACGCGTTCCCGGAGTGGAAGCCGGGGAACGAGTTCAAGGCGAAGCGGGATGCGATGCTGAAAAAGTAGCCACGAAGGCACGAAGGCACGAAGGCACGAAGCACGAAGGCACGAAGAACACGAAGAACACGAGAGGATGACATGGCCACCCAGACGGCACCGAAGACGATGACGGGCGAGGACATGATTGCCCTGTCGAAGAAGCACACGCTCTTCGAGTGGGCGGCACAGTCCAAGGTGGATCCGATTCCGGTCGCGCGCGCCAAGGGCATCTATTTCTGGACGCCTGAAGGCAAGCGATTCATCGACTTCAACAGCCAGCTGATGTGCGTCAACATCGGGCACGGCGACGAACGCGTGCTGCGCGCGATCCAGGAGCAGGCGGAACAGGTGGCCTATGCGAACCCGTTCATGGCCACCGAACCACGGGCGCGGCTGGGTGCCAAGCTGGCCGAGATTACGCCTGGCGACATCGAGGTGTTCTTCTTCACGAACGGCGGCGCCGAGGCCAACGAGAACGCGATCAGGCTCGCGCGTCTCGCGACCGGGCGGCACAAGATCCTCGCGCGCTATCGCTCGTACCACGGCGCGACGGCCGGCAGCATCACGCTGACCGGAGACCCCCGCCGTTGGGCGGCCGAACCGGGGCTGCCCGGGGTCGTGCACGTGCTCGATCCGTACCACGGCCTCGCGCGCGGGTGGGAGAGCGCCGAAGAATCGCTGTCGATGCTCGACGAGATCATCCAGCTGGAGGGAGCGCACACAATCGCCGCGTTCATCCTGGAATCGGTGACCGGGACCAACGGCGTGCTCGTGCCGCCGGACGGCTACCTGCAGGGGGTCCGGCAGCTCTGCGACAAGCACGGTATCCTCATGATCTGCGACGAGGTGATGTCCGGCTTCGGGCGCACGGGTGAGTGGTTCGCGGTCGACCACTGGAAGGTCGTGCCCGACATCATCACGATGGCCAAAGGGCTGACGGCGGCGTACGTGCAGCTCGGCGCCGTCGGCATGCGGCGGTCGATTGCCGATCAATTCAAGGACAAAGTGTTCTACGGTGGTTTGACCTACAACAGCCACCCGGTCGCGTGTGCGGCCGCGCTGGCCGCGATCGGTGTCTACGAAGAGGACCACCTGATCGAAAACGCGCGCCGCATGGGCGCGTTGATGGCCGACCTCATGACCGATCTCGCGCTGCGCCATCCGTCGGTCGGCGCGGTGCGGTCGATCGGGCTGTTCGGGCTCGTCGAGCTGGTGCGCGACCGAGCGAAGCAGATACCGCTCGCGCCGTTCAACGGCACCTCCGAGGAGATGGCCGCGCTCGGCAGGTTCTTCCGCCAGGAGGGCCTGTACACGTTCGTCCGATGGAATACGTTCTTCACCAACCCGCCGCTGTGCATTACCGAAGATCAGATGCGGGAGGCGTTTCAGATCATCGATCGCGGGCTTGCCATTACAGACCAGGCTGTCAATTGAGAGCGGTCGGCCGCGCCGCGCGCGGGATCGCAAGGAGGATCGGCACCATGACGTCCGTCAGCAGGGTCGGCACCGTCGGCATTGTTTGCACGATTACCATGGGCGCGCTCGTCGCGGCTCTCGCCGGACGCGCCACCGTCAGCGCGCATGACGATAGTCCGGCGACGCGATCCTGGAACCCACGCGCGGCAGCCGCGTACCTCGATGGCCGCGCCACATGGTGGGCTGGATGGCCGAACGCCGCGCGCGATCACGGGACGTTCTGCGTGTCGTGCCACACAACGTTGTCGTACGCGCTCGCCCGTCCCGCGCTCCGTGGGCCGCTCGGGGAGCGCGCGCCCGGTCCGGCGGAAGCCCGCATCCTCGACAACCTGACCACCCGCGTCAACATGTGGCGTGACGTCGAGCCGTTTTACCCGGATCAGATACGCGGGGTCCCGAAGACCAGCGAGTCGCGCGCGACCGAGGCGGTGCTGAATGCGCTGGTGCTCGCCAATCGCGACGCGCAGACGGGACACCTGGCGGCGGAGACACGCGCCGCGCTTGGCTACATGTGGGCGCTGCAGATGCGGACCGGTGAGGTGTCGGGCGCGTGGACGTGGCTGAACTTTCACAACGACCCCTGGGAGTCACCGGTGTCTCCGTACCTCGGCGCATCGCTGGCCGCGCTTGCGATTGGCTCCGCGCCGGACGGATACGCCGAGAGTCAGGACATCCATGAGAACCTGACGCTGCTGCGCGGCTATTTTCAGCGCGAGTACGACCATCAGCCGGCGCTCAATCGCCTGATGGCGCTCTGGGCCTCGGCGAAGGTCACCGGTCTCGTCACCACCGAGCAGCGCGCGGCGCT
Organism: Vicinamibacterales bacterium; assembly: GCA_035939575.1. Taxonomy (GTDB): domain Bacteria; phylum Acidobacteriota; class Vicinamibacteria; order Vicinamibacterales; family CAVVIG01; genus DATKHR01. The sequence continues at coordinate 4,094 of DASZFS010000469.1, forward strand.
GGTCGACCAGACGTTTGCCCTGCAGCAGGGCGATGGCGGATGGGGCACCGCGTCACTGGGCACCTACAAGCGCAACGACAACACGCCGCTCGACACCCGCTCCGATGGCTACGCAACGGGACTCGCGACGCTCGCGCTGCAGCGCGGCGGCGTGACGGCGTCGGACGCGCGGCTGGCCAAAGGGCTCGACTGGCTCCGCGCCAATCAGGACCCGGTCACCGGCCAATGGTCCGCGTCGTCGCTCAACAAGCAGCGCGACCCGGCAAGCGATATCGGCAAGTTCATGAGCGACGCCGCTACCGCGTACGCTGTGCTGTCGCTCAGTCAGGCGGGTAATGTTAAGTAAAGACGGGTTCGCTGGGTTCGCTGGGTTCGCGGGGTTCGCGGGGTGCTCGGGGTTCACGAGGTTCTTGGTGTTCGCCGCGTTCCTGCTGGCGGTGACGCCCTTGACCGCCGAGAACGGCGCATGGTTCGGCACACCGGTTCCGACGGCCGCGAGCGATCCGCGGAAGCCGATCATGAAGTACGACGATGCGTTCGCGCCGCTGCCGGCGGGCTTTGCGCATCGGCCGGGCCGCCATGACGAGCTGCTCGACGGCGCGGTACTCAAAGCGGATCAGAAGCGCATCGTCGGCTTCTCGCTCGAGAGCCTGGCGTCGGGAGACAGGCTCTGGGGGCGCCGCGCCGCGACCCCGGCGTTCATGCACACGATTGAGTGGGCGGTCCACGAGCTCGCGGCCGCGGGGCTGAGCGACGCGCGCGTCGAGCGTTACGCCGTAGCCGGGTCGATGTGGGTGCCGCGCGCCTGGCAACTTCAGGTGCTGGCCGATCCGGCGTTCGGCGCCGGGAGCGCGACGGTCACGCTCGAGTCGGCTTTTCCACAGCCCGGCGGGGCCACGATTCCGGAGGCGGGCCTGACGGCGCCGGTGATCTTTGTTGGCCACGGGACGGACGCGGATCTCGCTGGTCGTGACGTCGCCGGCAAGATCGCGGTCATCCACGTGCGTCCGGAGCCGTCGCTGTTCGGCTCGGCGGAGCAGGGTGCCGCTGCCAGAGTCGTGGCGAAGGGCGCGGTCGGCGTGATCAACGCCATCGAGGGTCCAGGCAACGCCCTTTACGTCGATCCGCGCTTCGCCTGCGGTAAAGCGCCGTGCTTCATGATTGGCGGCGAGGATGCCTGGTTTCTGCAGCAGGTGATCGGCAAGGCCGCCAACGCCGGCGTGCTCGATCGCCTGAAGGTGCGCATGAACCTCGCCTCGTCGGAGCAGGAGGGCCTGACGGCGGCCAACGGCGTGGCGACGATCCGGGGCCGGTCCGACCGGCGCATCATCATCAACGCACACGCCGACGGCTACTTCCAGGGCGGCGACGACAACGCCAGCGGGCTCGCTGTGCTCGTCGGGCTGGCGCGGTACTTCGCGAGGCAACCGCAGCCGGCGCACACGCTCATGTTCGTCGCGAGCGGCGGCCATCACGGTCCGGGGAACGGGCCGGGCGCGTTGGTGACGGCACATCCCGAGCTCAAGGACAACACGGTTCTCGTCATCAACCTCGAGCACGTCGCCTACCTCGATGTCGTGCGCGGCAAAACGCGCGCGACGAACAACACCGGCATGGTGTGGGAGACCAGCGTTACGGAGAGTGCGAAGGCGGTCGGCGTCACGAACGAGTCGCCGTTTCTCATCGATCTCTGGAAGAAGGCATCGCGGTGCTACGGCGTGGCGACCTATCAGTCAGCCGGCAGCTCCACGCCGGGCGATCTTGGAGGCTACCGCGCGCTGGGCGCCCCCATGACGCAGATGATCCAGTCGGGCACGTTCTACCACTCGTCGGGCGACGTTTACGAATCGGTTCCCGCCGAAGGGCTCGAGCGGGCGGCGCGGTTCCACGCGTTCTTCGTCGAGAGCGTCGATCAGGCGCCCGAGGCGCTCGTGAAGGCGGACAAAGGTACGACATATCAGACATCTCAGACGGGGGACCAGCCTGGGGCACGGGCTTGCGGCACGAGCCCCGCGAGATCTGAACCGTGATGCGCCGGCCGCTCTCCATCCTCGCGCCTGTCGTCGCGCTTCTGCTCTGGCAGGGAGCACTGGGGCTGCGAGGTTCGCAGGGTTCGGCCCCGTCCTCGTTCACTTACACAAAAGTGATGGTGCGTGTGCGGGACGGCATCCGCCTCGAGACGGCGATCCTCGCGCCGACCGGCGCGACGGGGCCGCTGCCGATCCTGCTGCGGCGCACGCCGTACGGCGTGCCGTCGAGCGCCGCCGGCATGCCCTCTGAATCGCTCAAGGCGCTGGCGAAGGACGGTTACATCTTCGTTGTCCAGAACCTGCGCGGACGATTCGGATCGGAAGGCACGTTCGAGCTGTCCTCGAAGGCCGACCTCGAGGACCCGAAGGCGACGAGCGAGACAACGGACGCGTTCGACACGATTGAGTGGCTGGTTCACAACGTGGCGAACAACAGCGGTAAGGTCGGCATGCTCGGCGTCTCGTACGACGGCCTGACGTCGGCGATGACGCTGCTGCATCCGCATCCGGCGCTCAAGGCCATCTCCGAGCAGGCGTCGCCCGCCGATCAGTGGATGAACGACGACGACCACCGGTACGGGGCGCTGCGAGAGAGCTACGCGTTCGAGTACGCGGTGTACGAGCAGGCCGACAAGCAGGCGAATACGCACTTCAACTTCGAGACCTACGACACCTATGCCTGGTATCTCGACCTGGGGCCGCTCTCCAACATCAACGCGAAGTATCTGCACGGGTCTATTCCGTACTGGAACTCCATCGTGGCGCACCCCGACTACGACAAGTTCTGGAAGGACGAGGCCTGGGTCAACCAGGTGCACGGCGCCTTCGTGCCGAACCTGAACGTGGCCGGCTTCTGGGATCAGGAAGATCCGTGGGGACCGTGGGAGATCTATCGCCGGTCCGAACTGAGCGATCCGAACCGCTACAACTTCATCGTCGCCGGGCCCTGGTTCCACGGGCAATGGCACAACCCGACAGCCGAATCGATCGGACAGATTCCATTCGGCGGCCACGACACCGCTACCGAATTCCGCGAGCGGATCGAGGCGCCCTGGTTCCGCTACTGGCTCCACGGCCAAGGCCAGAAGTTTCCGTGGAAGGCCTCGACGTTCCAGACCGGTTCGAACTCGTGGCATACGTACGCGGCGTGGCCGCCGGCGTCGACGAGCGCGCGGCTGTATCTTCGTGCGAACGGCACATTGAGCTTCGATGCGCCTCCGCCGGGCGATGGCCCCGCCCAATACGTCCAATACGTGTCGGACCCGGCGCATCCCGTGCCCTACCGGCAGCGGCCGATTTCACCGACCTATCCCGCCGGTGACTGGCGGCGATGGGAGGTGGCCGACCAGCGCTTCGTCGATGGCCGGCCGGACGTCGCCACGTGGGTGGGCGCGCGACTGGACGCCGACCTGACGGTCACGGGCGAGCTGTCCGCGGATCTGTTCGCCTCGACGTCGGGCACGGACAGCGACTTCGTCGTGAAGCTCATCGACGTGTACCCCGAGGACGCGCAGCCGAATGCCTGGACGGCCGACGCCGGCCCGGCGCCGGGCGAATACGCGAAGTCGCTGAATGGGTACCAACTCCCGATCGCGATGGAAGTCCGGCGCGGGCGCTACCGGGAGAGCTACGAGCATCCGCAGGCCCTGACGCCGAACGCGCCGACCGAGCTCGCAATCCCGCTGCGCAGCCACGACCACGTGTTCCGGAAAGGACACCGGATCATGGTGCAGGTGCAATCGACCTGGTTCCCGCTCATCGACCGCAACCCGCAGAAGTTCGTGCCGAGTATTTACGACGCCAAGGCCGAGGACTTCGTCAGCGCGACGCAGCGGATCTACACCTCGCGCGAGCACGCCTCGCACATCGTCCTGCCGGTGATCCGATAGCACGAAGGCACGAAGCACGAAAGCACGAAAGCACGAAGGGTCAGTACGTGTTGTGCACGCGCTCCGATCTGGCGAGATAGAGGATCCCGATGCCGTGGTAGAGCAGCGACGCTGCGACGTAGAGTGGCGTGTCTCCGGGCGGACGGTTGTTCGGGTAGAACGGCGTCGTGTAGATGAAGACATCGCACGCGGCGGAAACGACGAGGGCGATCTTGGCAAACGTCACAGCACTTGGCTGCCGATTCGTAAGCGCCAGCCCCGCGCCCACGCTCACGCCCGCCCCGAGAACCCGGACAGCGATGGCGACGAGCACCTTCGGACCGCGCGTGGGCAGCGAGGCGAGCGCCGTCGCCGCGGAGACCGCGAGGCTCACGGGCTGGTAGACGAGCAGGAACCGGCTGAGGATGAGGAGCCAGCCCCCGATGCCGCTCTTCCCTGACATAGGAGATACTTAGCCATGATTGCACGAGGCATCCTCGTCGTCACGCTTGCGCTGTCTCTCGATCCGGCAGCGATCAAGGAAATCCAACAGTTCCGCGCGAAGCACGAGGAAGACTATCGACGTCAATTCGTGACGCTGTCCGGGCTGTTCGACCTCAAGCCGGGCGTCAACACGGTCGGCAGCGCGGCCGGCAGCGATGTGGTGCTCCCGCCATCGGCGCCTGCGAGGATTGGGCGGCTCGTTGTCGGACCGACCACGGTGCGCTTCGAGCCGGTGCCGTCCAAAGGCACCGCGCCGATGCTCAAGGATCGGCCGTTGACGTCGCCCATCGAGCTGACATCCGACGAGAAAGGGCCGGGCGACGAAATCGCGGTCGGTGGCGTGTCGTTCTGGGTCCACATGAGCGGCGATCGCCGGACGATTCGACTGCGCGACGTCAATGGCGCGCCGGCGAAGGCCTTCGAAGGCTTTCGTTGGTTTCCGATCGACGAGAAGTACCGGGTCTCCGGCACCTTCATCAAGGACAAAGCGCCGACAACGGTGAGAATCCCGAACCAGCTCGGCGACGAGGAGACCTATACCACCGAGGGCATTGTGCAGTTCGTCATCGACGGCCAGACGGTCAGCCTGCGACCCATGACGACGAGGCCGGGCCGGCTGTATTTCATCTTCCGAGACGGCACCAGCGGGAAGGAGACCTACGAGACGGCGCGGTTCCTCTACACGAATCTGAACGCGGACGGCACCACGGTGATGGACTTCAATCAGGCGTACAACCCACCCTGCTCCTTCAACCCGTACACCACGTGTCCGCTTCCGCCGAAGGAGAACAGACTGACCGTGCGAATTCCCGCCGGCGAGAAGGCGTACCCGCACCCGCCAGGACACTCCGCTCCATGAGCGACTCTCGACTGCAGTGACGGTCTTTCTGGTTCATCACGGGGAGGCGGTAGGTCCGGAGGTCGATCCCCGCCGGCCGCTGTCGGAGGGCGGACGGACGGCTGTCGAGGCACTTGCGGCGGCTGCCGCTGCGCGTGGCACGAAGCCCGGCATCGTCTGGCACAGCGGCAAGCTCCGCGCCAAGCAGACGGCCGAGGCATTCTGGCGCGTGTGCAACGCCCTCGCGGGCTTCTCGGCGACGCGCGATCTGCAACCGGACGATCCGCCGCAGTGGATGCGCGATCGACTCCGCGCGGAGGATCGCGATGTTCTCCTTGCCGGACATTTTCCCCACCTGCCTCGGCTGCTGGCCCTGCTCGTCGGCGCGGAAGAGGGCAGTGTCACGTTCCCGCTGCATGGCGTCGTCGCTCTCGAAACCGGCGATGGAGGGGCCACCTGGACCGAAGTCTGGAGAATTGGAACGACTTGACCAGACTGCTGCGCGTGGTCGTCATCGCCACGCTCGTTACGGCGGTCATCGGCATCGTCAAGCGCCTGGATCCTCTTCAGCAGGGCTTGAGAGCCGAGTACTTCCCCAATCCCGCCTGGGCGTCCCCACACGCCGTATCCCGACTCGAGCCTCGGCCGTCAAGCGATGGCTTCGTCGGCGCATGGGGCGGATCGCCACCCGGTGAGTTCAGCGTTGCCTGGACAGGCGCCGTCATCGCGCCGCGGGCGGGGACCTATACGTTCGCGACGATCTCCGACGATGGTTCGTCGGTCTTCGTTGACGGGCGGCTGGTGGTTGACAACGGCGGACGTCACAGCGCGCTGACGGCGGCCGGCTCGATCGACCTTTCGCGCGGTGCTCACACGCTCCTTGTTCTCTACGCTCAGGAAGGCGGGGCATACGCGTTTGATCTTCTGTGGGCCCGCGATGGCTCGCGGCTCGAGCCCGTTCCGGCCTGGGCGCTCTGGGGACGCCGGGTCGGCAGCGTGGCCAGACTCATTCCAAGCCTGCTCCTGACGTACGCGCTCGAAGTGGCCGTACCGGCGTGGCTGGCGATTCTCGCGGCGGCGGGAAGCATTGCCGCCTGGACACGATTGCGAGGCATGCTCGAGAGCGCGGGTGTCTGGCGCGAGCTGCGCTGGATCCTCGGCGGCTCGGTTCTCCTGAATCTCGCCGGGATCTGGTGGGGCTTACCGGGCTTGTGGGTGGCAATCGAGACGACGCCTGTCTTTGTTCTGTATGGAGTGTCGCAGCGCTTCTCGCACGGGTGGTTCGAAGCGTACCCGCCGCTCCACTATTACCTTCTGGCGATGGCGGGCAGCCCGTTCCTGCTGCTGCAATCACTTGGTCTGGTGAGCATCTACACATCCCGTGGCGCGGCGGTGCTGCTTGGCATCTACCGTCTCGTCAGCGTCGCCGCTGGTGCCGGGACGGTCGTCGCGACCTGCCTGATCGGTGTCCGCGCGTTCGGCCGGCGGGCTGGCCTGTTTGCCGCAGCGATTGTCGCGTTGATGGCGCCGTTCCTGTACTACGCGAAGGCCGCGAATGTCGACGTGCCGTATCTCTTCTGGTTTGCGCTCTCCCTCGTCTTCTACTTACGTCTGCTCCAGGAGTCACGCCTGCGGGACTACGTACTGTTTGCCGCGTCAGCGACGTGCGCCATCTGCACGAAGGATCAGGCGTATGCGCTTTACCTGACGATGGTGCCTGTCATTGTCTACGAGTCGTGGCGCACGAATCGGCGCGCCGGGGTCGCGCACCCGTTCAGGATGGCGATCCTCGATCGCCGGCTTGCGGCTGCCGCAATCACCGCCGCGGTACTGTTCATCGCGGTGTGCAATCTCGTCTTCAATTGGGACGGCTTCCTGAGTCATGTCCGCTCGATCACGGGGGCGGCGGCCCACTACAGCGTGTTCGACCCGACGCTGGCCGGGCGTTGGCAGCTGCTCAGGCTGACGGTGCACCTCATCGTCGTGTCGATGGGTTGGCCGCTGTTCGCTGCGGGGGTCGCGGGCGTCGTGATTGGCGCGCTGGCTCCGCGCCTCAGGCAAGCGACGATCTGGCTGGCGATCGTGATCCCGGCTTACCATCTCGGGTTAATCAACGTCGTTCTGTACAACTATGACCGCTTCATGATGCCTGTCTGCCTGATTCTGGCGGTGTTCGGCGGCCTGGCGATCGACACGTTCCTCGCGCGCGCGGGCGGAGGACGGTGGCGCGCCGCGGCCGTCGCGGCTGCTTTTGCCTACTCACTGCTTTACGCTTCCACCGTCGACGTGCTGATGATGGCGGACTCACGCTACACCGCCGAGCGGTGGATCAACGCCCATCTCGGCGAAAACGATGGCCTCGGCGTCAGCGGGCTGCACGAGTACGTTCCGCGGCTCGGCGGCTTCAACTACGCGGACATCGGCACTGTCGAGGAGCTTCGGCGCGAGCGGCCAGCGTATTTCGTCCTGAACGCCGATTACGTCAGGGCCGCTGAGCCCAACACCGAGTGGGCCGGGCTCATTTCCGGGCTTCAACACGAGCGCCTCGGATACCGGCTGGCGTTTCGCTACCGGCGGAGCTCGCCCTGGCCGTGGCTGCCCGCGGGGCATCCCGATCTTGTGGGTGCGCGGGAGGAGACGCTGGTCTTCAGCGTGCTCAGGAACATCAACCCGACGATCGAAGTGTTCGAACGGACCGGACTTCGTCTCCAGGGGCCTCCTGAGGGGGGGAACGGTGGACGCTAGGGAGCCACTGCTCTCCATCATCGTGCCGGTCTACAACGAAGTGACCACGGTGGCTGCGGTCATCGAGCGGCTGCACGTCATCGATCTCCCGATCGCGCGCGAAATCATCGTCGTGGACGACGGCTCGACCGATGGCACGGGAGAGCTGCTCGCGCGACTGGATCTGTCGACGCGGTGCGCGCGCGTCGTGCGGTGCGAGCGCAATCGAGGAAAGGGCGGCGCCATCCAACTCGGCATGGCTCACGCGCGCGGGTCGATTCTGGCGATTCAGGACGCCGACCTCGAGCTCGACCCGGCTCAGCTCGCTTCGCTCGTGGCTCCGATTCTCAGCGGGGACACGGCGGTGGTCTATGGCTCGCGCTTCCTGCAGGGCCGTCCGGATATGCCGCGGGCTGCGTTCTACGCGAATTGGTGCCTGACCGCGTTGACCAATCTGCTATACGGCTCCCACCTGACCGACATGGAGACCTGCTACAAGGTCATGCGGTCGGAGATCGCGCGATCGCTCGCGCTCGAATCGATGCGCTTCGAGATCGAGCCGGAGATTACGGCGAAGCTGCTGCGCAAGGGCCATCGCATCGTCGAGCGCCCCATCCACTACCAGCCGCGATCACGGTCTCAGGGGAAGAAGATCGGATGGCGGGATGCGGTGCAGGCGGTTCGCGTGCTGTGTCGATACCGCTTCGACAAGCTGTGACCGGTGGCTCACGGCTCAGAACGGCGCGTCGGGCAAAAGCCGACTGCCCGGCCCGGTCACTCCGAAAACCGAATTCGACAGGCCGGACAAACGCGGCTTCGCCGCACATGTCCCGGCACGAACCGCCACACGGATTGAAGCCGTTCGCACATAAATGACGGGGCTCACGGCTCATGCCTGTGTGGCAGTTGCCAGGCGAAGGCAACTGCCACGCGGACACGAGCCATGAGCCCCAGTCGCCCTTCTGCCGCAGCACACTCAGTGACGCCGGAGCAGGTCAGCGCAGCCGCAGCACGATCGGCGAAGTCGCAGCACGCCTCGGAGGCTTCGCAGCAGCCGTGTCAGCGAAGTACAACGCCGCCGGACACGCGCCAGAAGCGCAGTTGGTTGTTGCCGTCGAGATCGATCAGCGTGTTGCCCGTGGCGAGGTTCTCGAAGCCGCGGAGATACCTGATGTCTCCGCGCAGACCGACGTGCTCGTTGAAATAGCCCATGACGCCGCCACCGGCATTCCAGCCCAATTGATTGTTCGAGGACGAGACGCGCGCGAGGGTCCCGCCGTCAATCTGCGTGCGCAGCAGGCCGATGCCTCCCGTGACGAACGGCCTCACGGCGGCCACGTGCCTCCCGCCGATCGGAACGCCGATGATGATGTTGCCCATGAAATCGACGACAGTGTTGTGGCCGAAGTCGTTCTGCGTGCCGAAGAAGCTCGGGCTGTACCCGAAGTTGAGCTCACCGCCCAGGATGCCATCGCTCATGGAACCGGCGTTCACGCCAAAGGCGGCGCGGCCGTTGGAGATATCACTTCCCCAATTGTTGCCTACCCAGGGTGTCACATAGCCTTCCGCGTGCGCCGGCGCCGCCACGGCCGCCAGAGCGAGCGTGACGGACGCTGTGAAGACGATAGCTTTGAGTGCACGTCGCATTGCAGTCTGCCCCCTTTCCCTCTGATGGAGCTGTTGAGCCGCGCGGTATCGCGCGCGCCCATAGCCGCATGCTCCAGTTGCCTGCGTTGCAAACGATGTGCCCCGATGTGCGCCGCAGCTGAGTTGGGGGGACTGCTTACGGCAACGGTCTATTGGTGCGACTTTGCGTACTCGACCACGAACGTGCGCAGGTTGGCGTTCGTCAAGCCCAGCGCGCTGGCCTCGGTGCCGGCGCGATCGACGTCCCACTTGTCGACGACCATCCGTTTGATCATCCACATCGCGGCCGCGCGATTGGCGCTCGCGCAATGTATGAACGCCGGCGTGTTCTCGGGCTTGGTCACCGCCGTCAGGAATGTATCGGCAACCGCCGGGTCGGGCGACGTGGTGTTGAACGGGATGTGCACGTACGTAATGCCGGCTGCCTTGGCCGCGGCGGCCTCGCCCTCGACGTTCGCGCCCGGCTCGTTGGCGAGCCGCAGATTGATGATGGACTTGTAGCCCATCTCCTTGATCGCGGGGACGGCTTCGGGCGTTGTCGCGCCCGCACAGGCAATGGTCGTTTCGAGCTTCGAGAAGTTCGTCACGCCGGGGACTGTGGCCTTCGTGACCTGCGCGTCGACCGAGCGCGGGCCCATCAAGGCAAGCGTTGCGATACCGACGAGAATCCGACCGACGGGGAGAAGGGCCTGATTCATGCCAGCCATTCTACTCCGTACCCCCTACTCGCAACCTCAACGGTCCATGCCCTATTTCAACGGACTATTCCCTACATCAACGCTCTACGGTCACTGTCACCGGCGAAAGGATACGTGGGGTGAGCTGCGTTCCCGGTGGAAGGACGACCGCGCTGCGGTCACCGGCGGTCACCGCGGCGGTGCCGGCGCCGGCGCCGGCTGTCGCGCCGATGGCCGCACCCTTGGCGCCACCGAGGATCGCGCCGAGAATTGCGCCGCCGACAGTGCCGCCGCCAATTTTCGCCGCCGATCCGTTCGCCGGCGATTCGCCCAGGCGGACGATGGTCTCGGTTGAGATCGGCAACCTCGTGCCGTCCGCGAGCATGATCGTGTGAAAACGAATGCCGAGGCGCGCCTGCTCCTTGAACTTGCCGCCCCGATCGACCTGCGTGACCGAGCCGATCACGCGCGATCCCGCCGGAATCGCGATCCGATTTCCGACCCTGACGTCGCGCGTCACCCGCGCGTCCACGCGATCCTCGACATGTGCCGTGTCACTCGCAATGCGGTTTTCCGTCTGCAGACCGATGACCGAGTCGCGTGCGATGACCAGCTCCTCGAACGTCGGCTTGGGAGGTTCGGGCGGCCGAACCGGTTCCTGCGCGACGTGATCGTCAGGCCGTGCCACCTGATCGATTGGTGGGACGGGTGCGGCGGGTGCCTGGGCTGGGGCGGGGGCCTGGCTTGAGGGCCATGTGCTGGTCAGCGTTGGCGCCTGCTCGCGACGCGCGACTGAGGTCGTGGACCTGGCAGCGCGAGAACCGGCAGCATCCGGCCGCCGCTTCGCGGTCTTCGTCATGTCGCTCGACGCGGGAGCGGCCGACGGCTCCTGGCCGGCTTTCGACGTGGTGTCGCCAACCACGGCTTCCGTTTCCTGCACCGGTGCGGCTGGCGCCTGCGTGGCCGCCGGAACCGACGCCACGGTCGAGGTCGGAACGGGAGCGCCCTGGGCGGCCGCGGGCGTCGGGACAGCGTTCTGCCTGGTGGCCAGATACCCTCCGGCCCCGGCCGCTATGACGCATGCAACCGCAAGCGCGACAAATGGGAGTCGATTCGACATGAAACCTCTCTTTGACCTCGATCGAGACAACAGGCAAGCCGTGTACCCGCGCCGCTCTCGACCAGCGGGCCGTAAGTCCCAGAGAATCGATAGTTTACCAGACCGAGCACGGCCGGGTAACTGTCCATTTCGAGTGAATGTGTCCTGGCATGAGAGCAGTCATCCATGGACGTTTTCCAATGCCCACACGGTATTTGCGATGGCGAGGGCGTTGCTTAGGTAGTAAAACTAGACATCGCAGGAGACGCCAAAGTGGGGAAAGCGGGAAACGTGGCTAGCATGCCTTCCGTCGGTCGAGGTCTGGCCTGGATTATCGCCGCCACTGTGACGCTGCTCCCTGCTGCCGCATCTGCCGTCACAGTGGATCAAGTCGTCGCGCTGTCGAAGAGCGGCGTGTCGGAAACGGTTATCCTGGCGCTCCTGGAACGGGACCGGACGGTCCTGACTATCGAACCCGAGCAGCTTGCGTCGCTGAAGCGGGAAGGTCTGAGCGACGCGCTGATCCTGGCGATGCTCAAGAACGGGCGTGACGAAGGAGACCAGGCGGCCCAGGCCGTCTCCGCGGAAAAGGCAGTGGCGATTCTCGCGTCGCTCTCGTCCGCGCCCGAAGTGGCCATCGTCGGTCACGGCCCCGAGCGACCAAATACGGTTTACACGGAGGATCTCTACGCCGGGCTGCGGGACGGCGTGCGGCTTCCAGCCGCGGTTCCATACGGATCGCCCTACGCCATCCCGTACGGAGCCTTTGGACTCGGCGTCCACCAGCAGGGTCTCGCGGAGCGCACTCATCAAAAACCACACCAGCAGCCGCGCGGGGGCATGCTGTGTCTCGCGCGCGTCAGCACGGCTCTCGGGCCGGGGCCGTCCTACATCACGCAGTGTCCCGCTGTCATGCAGAGCGCGCTCGGCGCCCGTTGAGATCCCGGCGCTCCGGATTTCAGACTACCATTTGGCTGGTCGCTGGTTGCTAGTGGCTGGTTGCTGGTTGCTGGGGGCTGGAATCCAAGTATCGCAAGGAGCGCGTCATGAAAGCCCGTTTTGCGGTCGCTGGGACCGTACTCGTCGTGCTGGCCCTCGGCTCGGGCTATGTCTCGCCGTCAATTTCGGCGCAGGTCAAGAAGAGCCCGGCGGCGCAGAAGACCGATGACGAATACACCAAGCTGATCAAGCAATACCTCCAGGACCCGCGCATCACGACGGAGCTCGTCGACCACCTGCCGGCGTCAGACACCGTCCCCACGCCGTTGAAGTTCTTCGGCCGCGCGGTCGGCACGCCCGGCGAGCTGACGTACGCGAAAGACATCTACCGGTACTACGAGGCGCTCGCGAAGGCGGCCCCGGGCCGCGCGAAGTACATCAAGGTCGGCACGACCGAAGAAGGGCGCGATATCGTCCTGCTCGCGATCGCCGACGAGGCGACGCTCAAGTCGCTCGACAAGTACCGCGACATGCTCGGCGCGCTGACCGATCCGCGCAAGACGAACGAGGCGCAGGCGCAGCAGCTGCTGAAGACCGCGAAGCCCATCTACTACGTCATCAGCGGCATGCACTCACCGGAGACCGGCGGCCCCGAGATGCTGATCGAGCTGGCGTACCGACTCATTGTCGAAGAGACGCCGTTCGTCCAGAACATCCGGAACAACGTCATCACGCTCATCACGCCGGTCATCGAGGTCGACGGACGCGAGAAGCAGGTCGACACCTACTATTTCAACAAGAAGCGCGCGCAGGGCGACGCACGGCTGCCCCTGATGTACTGGGGCAAGTACGTCCAGCACGACAACAACCGCGACGGCATGGGGCAGTTCCTGAAGCTGACCCAGACCGTCACGAAAGAAACGCTCGAGTGGCACCCGACCGTCATTCACGATCTTCACGAGGCGCAGACCTACCTGTACGCGTCCACCGGCACCGGCCCCTACAACAACGACATCGACCCGATCGTGGTCGGCGAGTGGTGGCAGCTCGCGGAGAACGACGTGGTGGAGATGACCAAGCGCGGCGTTCCGGGCGTCTGGACCTACGGGTTCTACGACGGGTGGGTGCCAAACTACATGTTCTTCATCGCGCACTCGCACAACTCGATCGGCCGGTTCTACGAGGTGCAGAGTTACGGGCCCGATCCTTATGAGGTGCGCCCCGGGGCGACCGTGACCAGCAAAGAGTGGTTCCGCCCGAACCCGCCGCTGGCTTCGATCAAATGGGGACCGCGGAACAACACGAACATCCAGGAATCAGCGCTCCTGTTCTCGCTGAGCCACGTGGCCAAGAACCGCGAGCTCTACCTCGAGAACTACTGGCTGAAGAACAAGCGCGCGGTCGAGAAGGGCAAGACCGGTCCGACCTACGCCTGGGTCATTCCCGCGACGCAACGCCGCAAGGCGGATGCGGCCGATGCGGTGAACGAGCTGCGCCAGCAGGGACTCGAGGTCTCGCGCGCGACGACGGCGTTCAAGGCGGGCAACGTCGACGTCAAGGCCGGTGACTACGTCGTCCGCGGTGACCAGCCGTTCCGGACGCTCGCGGACATGTACTTCTCGATTCAGAATTACGCGCCGCAGAATCCGTCGCCGTACGATGACACCGGCTGGACGTTCCAGTACATGCGTGATGTGACGATTCTGCCGGTCACCGACGGAAGCATTCTGGACAGCACCCACCCGATGACCTTGCTGACCGCCGACGCCAAGGCGCCCGGCGGCGTCATCGATGCCAGGGATGCCAGGGATGCCGGGGGGACCGGCACCGTTCTGGTCGTCGATCACACCGCCGACAACAACATCGTCACGTTCCGGTTCCGAAACAAGGACGTCCCCATGCAGGCAGCGGAGGACGACTTCGAGATCGGCGGCCACAAGTTCCGCGCCGGCGCGATCATCGTCCCCAACGTCTCTTCAGGGGATCGCGCGAAGCTCGAGCCGATGTTGAAGGACCTCGGCTTGTCGGCGTGGGCCGTCGCGTCGGCGCCGAGCGTCAAGACGCACGACCTCGACATCCCGCGCATCGGCTACATCCACAGCTGGACGCGGACGCAGGACGAAGGCTGGTGGCGCGCGGCGCTCGACACGTTCGGCGTGCCATACACCTACTTCGCGGACCAGAAGGTCAAGGATGGCAACCTGCGGTCGAAGTACGACGTGATCATCTTCCCGCACGTGGGCGGGAGCGCGGTCTCTCAGGTCAACGGCATGCCGATGACCGGCCGCGCGCCGCTGCCCTACAAGAAGACCGCCGAGTTTCCCAACATCGGCGCGATCGATCAGAGCGACGACATCCGCGGCGGCATGGGCGTCGAGGGTCTGGTCGAGCTCGTCAAATTCGTCCAGCAGGGCGGCACGCTCATCACCGAAGGCTCTACGGCGACGATCTTCCCCGAGTACGGCCTCGCCGGCGGGATCACGGTCGAGGAACCCGCGCAGCTCTTCGTGCGGGGATCCATCCTGCGCACGAAGATCACCGACATGAAGAGCCCGATTGCCTATGGCTTCGGAAGCCCCGATCTGCCGGTCTATTTCAACCAGTCGCCGGTGTTCAGCGCGGGGGGCGGAGGCCTGGGAGGATTTGGCGGCGGCGGCCGCGGCGGCGCGCCGGGCGCCAACCCGAACGGCGGCCTCGGTCAGAATGTGACGCCGAACGCCGTCCCGCTGCGCATCCTGCCATTCGAGGCCGACGCCAACGCCGCGCCGGTGGGACGCGGCGAGCGGCCGGGTGCAGACGACATGGCGCAGGTACGTCAGATGGCGGCGCAATTCGGCATCGCGATCGACGACACGAGGCCGCGCGTCGTGATGCAGTTCTCGCAGGACGCGAGCAACCTCCTGCTGTCGGGCACGCTGGCGAACGGCCAGCTCCTCGCGAACCACCCGGCCGCGCTCGATTCGACGATCGGCAAGGGCCACGTCGTCATGTTTGCGATCCGTCCGTTCTGGCGCTGGCAGTCGCAGGGCACGTACACGCTCGGCTTCAACACCATCATGAACTGGAACGATCTCGACGCCGGGAAGGGGCCGGCGGGCGGGCGCAACACGACCAATCAGCAGGCGCGGTGAAAACGCTCCCCCACCTGTTCGAGAACAATCGCCGCTGGGCCGCCGCCGTGACGGCCCAGCGGCCAGGCTTCTTCCGGCGGCTCGCCGCGCAGCAGGCCCCCGAATACATGTGGATCGGGTGTTCCGACAGCCGCGTGCCCGCCAATGAAATCATCGGTCTCGATCCGGGCGAGCTCTTCGTCCACCGCAACGTCGCGAACGTCGTCGCCCACACGGATCTGAATTGCCTGTCCGCGCTTCAGTTCGCGGTCGACGCGCTCAAGGTCAAGCACGTCATCGTTACCGGCCACTACGGGTGCGGCGGCGTCAAGGCCGCCCTCGACGACACCAAGCTCGGGTTGATCGACAACTGGCTCCGCCACGTGCAGGACGTGCGGAATCAACATCGCGCGCAGCTCGCCGCGCTCGATCCGGCGCAGCGCCTCGATCGGTTGTGCGAGCTGAATGTCATCGACCAGGCGCTCCATGTCTGTGAAACCACGGTCGTCCAGGATGCCTGGGCGCGGGGCCAGACGGTGGCCGTGCACGCGTGGATCTACGGTCTCCAGGAGGGGCTGCTGCGCGACCTCCGCTTTTCGACGCAGAGCGCCGAGGAGGTCGCCAGCGCGTACCTGGAGGCCATCGACTTCGCGTAAGCTGAAAGCGTGCCAGCCGCTGCGGACATCGTTGTCATCGGCGCAGGGATCATCGGGTGCGCGATCGCCGACGAGCTCGCGCGCCGAGGCGCCGCCGTCCAGGTCGTCGACCCGCGCGCGGCCGGGATGGGCGCGACGCAGGCGTCGGCAGGCGTCCTTGCGCCCTACATCGAGGCGCATGAAGGGACGCCGCTGCTCGAGCTGGCCGTGCGCAGCCTGGACCTGTACGACGAGTTCGTCGCGCGGATCGTGACCGACAGCGGAATAGCGGTCCCGTACCGCCGCACGGGGACGCTGGACGTCGCGTTCAACGAGCGGGATCTGCGCGCGCTCGAGGCGAACGCAGCGGTCCTCGAGCGCCTCGGCGTCTCCGCGGCGCTTCTCAGCGCCGCCGGCACCCGCGACGAAGAGCCGCAGGTCGGCGAGACCGCGTGCGGCGCCCTGCTCGTCGAGGCGCACGGGTTTGTCGGCGCGTCCGATTTGACGCGCGCGCTGGCGATGGCCGCCCGGCGGAGGGGCGCGCACTTCCTGGAGCCCGGCCGCGTCAACCGGATCGTTCAACGCGGCACCGATGCGGTCGTCGAGACTGACAACGGGTTGCTTGCCTGCACCTCCGTTGTGCTGGCGGCGGGCAGCTGGTCGGGGGAGCTGCCGATCGACGGCATTGATGTCCGTCCGCCGGTACGCCCGGTCCGCGGCCAGCTGCTCTCTCTCGCCTGGCAGGGCCCGCCGCTCCGCCGAGTCACCTGGAGCAGCCGCTGCTATCTTGTGCCGTGGGACGACGGGACGCTGCTCGTGGGCGCGACGGTCGAAGAGGTCGGTTTCGACGAGCGGGCAACCGCCGATGGTGTGCGCGGGCTGCTCGAGGCTGCGTGCGACGTGACGCCGCAGGCTCGATCGGCGGGCTTTACTGCCGCGCGGGTCGGTCTTCGGCCCGCAACGATCGACGGCCTCCCACTCGTCGGGGCTTCATCCGTGCTGCCGAGCTTGATGTACGCGACGGGTCACTACCGTAACGGCGTACTGCTCGCGCCGCTGACGGCACGGCTCGTCGCCGACGCGATGCTCGACCATCGCGTCGACCCGATGCTCGCGCCGCTCAGCCCGGCCAGATTTGGAGCGCTGTGATCCCGAGGATCATCTGCCACGAGCGTGACGGCCAGTGGATCGCGCGCGCATTCCGGGACGATAACGGCGACCCGTTCGGCATCGAGTGCGCGGCGGCGACGCGGGAAGAGGCGCTGGCGAGGCTGACGCGCTGGCTCGACTGGCAGCGCGAGCATGCGGCGGCGCTCGACGCGCTGCAGCAAGCCGAGCGCGCGTATCATCGCGCCATCGCCGGCAGCGCGTTTGCGAGCACCAGCGAAGAACCATCCGCCGCCGAGCTGAAGAAGGACTCGCTCGAAGCCGTGGAGGCCGCGCGCGTCCGGCTCGACGAGGTCCGGACCCTCAAGCCAGAGTGATGCCATGCCTACACTGTCCCGCGCCGAAGCCGAACAGCGACTGAAGGACCTGAACGGATGGACGCTCGACGGCGACACCATCCGCAAGCAGTACACCTTCGCGGATTTTCCAGCGGCGGTCGATTTCGTGACCCGCCTCGTCCCGGAAGCCGAGGCCGCCGATCATCACCCCGATATCCTGATCAACTACAGGCGCGTCACGCTGACATACTCGACCCACAGCGAAGGCGGCCTCACGACAAAAGACTTCGATGGAGCGGCCGCAGCCGATCGGCGGGCTCGGCCCGATGCGCCTTAAGCGGACGTACTCGTCGCGTGAGGTCGCGGCGATGACCGGCTTGACCGCGCGGCAGCTGCAGCTATGGGACGCCAACGGGCTCCTGCTTCCGTCGATTCGGCCGCATCGCACGCTTGCCGGCGGGTACACGGAGCGGCGCTACACACCGATCGATCTCTTCGAGTTGCTGGTCCTCGCGGATCTCCGTCGAAGAGGCTTCTCGGTCCATCAACTCCGGACAATTCTTCTAGTCCTTCACGATCAGTTCGGGCTGCGGCTGTTCGACGCGACGGGTGGGGGCGGGTCCGTGCAGCTCCTGACCGACGGGCGCGACGTCTACGCGCGCACGTCGGCTGGCGCATTCTTCAACCTGCTGAAGGCGCCGGGGCAGGCGATGCTCGTCGTGGGCGACGAAAGCGCGTTGCGGGAGCTCAGCGGAAGGCTACGGAGCCGACGCAAGAAGAAACCCCGCCTCAAAGCTCGGCTTTGAGGTCAGCGAATCGGAAAGACCTTTTCGAGATCGTCGGCCGGGCGCGGAATGACGTGGACGCCGACAAGCTCGCCGACACGCCGCGCGGCTGCCGCGCCGGCGTCGGTGGCGGCTTTTACCGACCCGACGTCGCCGCGCACGATCGCCGTGACAAGGCCCGCGTCTACCTTCTGCCATCCCACGAACACGACGTTGGCGGTCTTGCACATCGCGTCGGCGGCCTCGATCATGCCGACAAGACCCCGGGTCTCGACCATTCCCAGGGCGTCGCCGATCTCGCGCTTGTCCTTGTCTTTTTCCTTGTCCCTGTCTTTGTCAGTCATCAGCCTCTTACTGCGGTCACGAGCTCCAATGCGGTCACGAGATTCTACCCCGAGCGGCGACCGGGATCGTGTCGATTACGCGGTCCCCTTCGACGAGGCGGACGACATCCACGAGATTCGAGACCACGCAGGAGTGATTGGGCAGGACGCGCACGCGATCCCCCGGCCGCAGCGGCGTCCGGCCGACGACCTTGACCGTGGCGTGCTCCTCGGACAGCCGCTCGATCACGAGCGTCTCGTCGATTCGCCTCGGCGACTCGTCGTCCTGGATCAACACGGCGCCAAAGCCGCCAGCCGGCGTAATGCCGCGGGCCTGGTCGTTCGTCAGGGTCTTGCTCCCGCAGTCGAGGATGAGACGGCCGTCGTGCTTTGTGACGACCGTCGCGAGCACCGTCAGGGCGCAGTCGTCGAGCGCGGCGGCACCGAGCGACACCTGCGTGCGATCGAAGTACACATAGTTGCCCGGACGCAGCTCGGTCAGCCCCGGCTGACCCGCGCTGAAGCGCAGGGTGGGCGTCGCTCCGACCGACATCTCGTCCAGCGGAATGCCCGCCCGCGCGGCGTCACCGGCAAGCGTCGTCAGGATCTCCGCCTCGCGGCGCGCGATTGACGACAGCTCGCCCTCGGACGTGGCGTGATAGCCGTGACCCGCGTGACTCAACAACCCGCGCAGCCGCAATCCCTTGAGGGACGCGACCGCCGCGATGAAATCGAGCGCCCCGCGGTCGGGATCGATGCCGCAGCGGTGGAAGCCGACGTCCACCTTGACGAGGACGTCGAGCACGCGGCCGGCGCGGAGCATCGCCGCGGACCAGTCCCCGGCCACATCGAAGTGATCGACGATGATCGACACCGAGGCCCGATCCATCAGCGCCATGACGCGCCCGGCATTTGCCGGGTTCACCGGGTAGGGCAGGCGGATGTTCGAAATGCCGGCGTCGGCAAAGACCTCGGCTTCGCCGACTTTTGCGCAGCAGATCCCGACGGCACCCCGCTCGATCTGCCAACTCGCGACCAACGGTGACTTGTGAGTCTTGGCGTGCGGCCGGAGCGCCACGTGTGCGGCATCGGCGAGCGCCTGCGCCCGGTCGATGTTGCGTCGCGCGCGGCGATGATCGATGAGCACCTGCGGCGTCGGGAGAGAGGAGAGAAACATCGGGGCTCTAGTTTAAGGCTATCTCACGAACGGGCTGCAGGCTCTGAGGCGGGCTGAAGACTTTGAGGTGGGCTGAAGACTCTGAGGCGGGCCGAAGACTCTACGCGGCCTGAAGACTCATGGTCCGCGTGCAGTTGCCTACGCCCTCGACGCGATGAGAATGGGCCTGAAGACTCATGGCCGCGTGCAGTTGCCTCGCCCCAAGATCAAAGTTCTCAAGAG